>JBAZSR010000013.1:0-36571 GCA_041662295.1 Elusimicrobiota bacterium
CGGCATCCTCATCGCTATAGATATAGTCCGAGTCGGTCGGATTTGTCAAGAGACCTGTGCGCGCCGGAGCCGTAGCAAGGCGGACGCCTCGATTTGCTATGCTCACCCCGTGAAGGAACTCCTGGAGCGCGGGCGCAGGTTCGCGGGACGCCTTTCGGGCGTCGTCGACGGGGAATCTGAGGAGCCCATCCTCCGCTACGAGGTCGTTTTCTGCATCTTCATGGCGGCTTCCATCGTCCTTTGCCGCGAGAATCCGGACATCGTCTATCCGGACATCCTCTACCTTTTCCTGCTTCTGCTGGCGCTCAATTGGGCGGCGGTGGCGGCGCTCAGACGCCTCAAGAGCCTGGACTGGGCGTCGGCCGTCGTCGTGGCCGGAAACTTGGCCGTCATCACGGCCATCCTCGAGTACTCCGGCGGCGCGGAGTCGAACCTTTGGGTCCTTTTCCTCCTTCCCGTCTACACGGCCTGCATGATCCTGGGGGGGCGCGAGGTTTTCCTTGTGACGACGGGGACCATCTCCTTTAACTCCGTCTACGTCATGGCCGAGGCGCCCTACCGGACGATGCCGCTCGCCTTCGGCCTGGCGATCAAGGCCGCAGTCCTCGTGTTCGCGGCGGCTTCGACCTGGCGCATCGCTCACCGCGACCGCGCCAGCCGCAGCCGCCTCAGGGCCCAGGTTGCCGAGCTCGAGCGGCTCGAGGGACGGCTCGTGGATGAGACGCGGCGCGCCCGACAGTCCGACGCTGCCGCGGAGTCGGGCATCATGATGGTCGGGGTGGCCCACGACGTCTCCAACGTCTTCTGGGTCGTGGAGAACGCGGCGGAGGTCCTGCTCGATCAGGTCGGGGGCGACCCCGCGGCGCGGGCCGAGGCGGACCGGATACTGCGCTCGGTCTCCGTGGGCCGAGGCATCCTCGCGCACCTGCTCCAGCATGTCCGACAGGAGAAGCTCCGGCTCGAGCCTCTGGACCTCAACGCGGCGCTCGAGGGGGTCTTGGACATGGCCGGCCAGTCCCTGGTCAAGGCGGGCGTGGCCGTGGAGAAGCGTCTGGCCGCGGACCTGCCGCGGGTCGCGGGGAGCAAGGCCCATCTTGAGAGGGTTTTCCTCAACCTGGTCTCCAACGCCCGGGACGCCATGAAGGCGGGCGGCACGCTTCGGATCCGGACCGAGGCCGCGGACCCTGTCGCGGGCCGTTCCCCGGAGGTGCGCGTCATCGTGGCGGATACGGGGCCGGGCCTGCCGGCGGAGGTCCGGGCCAAGATCTTCACGCCCTTCGTGACGACCAAGAGGTCCGGGCAGGGCACCGGATTGGGACTGTTCCTGTGCCGGGAGATCGTCAACCAGCACAACGGCGCGATCCGGGCCGAGAACCCCGCTGCGGGGGGCGCGCGCTTTACCGTGACGCTTCCCACCCAGTAATGGTGCCGGGGATTAAGTTATTTAAGTTATTGGCAGGCGGTATGACTGCCAGGCTCCAATAACTTAAATAACTTAATCCCCGGCACCAAGGGTCAGTAGGGGAAGATCTGCTCGAGGGTCTTTTCCTCGAAGGCCCCCAGCTTCTTGAGGCCGTCGAGGTCAAGCCGGGGCTTGTTGCCCAGGAGGAACACGGTCATGGGCTTCTCCTTGAAGCGGGAGCTGAACTTCTCGAGGTCCGCCAGGGTGTAGCGCAGGGTCCTCTGGAACCGGGCCGGCCTCGGGTCGCCGGAGAAGCCCAGCTTCTCCCAGGACAGGAGGGTGCCCGGGATCTGGCGGAAGCCGATCCTCCGGGTCCTGTAGAGCTGTTCCTGCTGTCGGAGGACCTCCGCGAAGCGCTCGGCCGAAGGCGGCAGGCGGTGCAGGAGGTCGAGCATGACGGAGGCGGCCTCGATGGTCTTGTCGGCCTGGGTCTCGACCTGGCCGACCAGCATGTTCTCGTCGCCCTTGACCGAGGCCTCGTCGTAGTACCCGTAGGCCGAGTAGGCCAGGGACCGCGACTCGCGGATCTCCTGGAAGATGACCCCGCTCATGCTTCCGCCCATATAGCCCGTGTAGAACCGGTAGTCCACGACGTGCTCCGGGTCGAAGACCTCGTCCGCGGCTTGGACGCCGACCCAGGACTGCAGCATGTCCCGATGGGCGAAGACGATCCGGGGCTTGGCCGCCTTGACGTAGACCACCGGCTTGCGGGCGGGGGCGGGCTTGAACGCGGCCGTGCCCGTGCCGAGGAGCTTGGCGATCTCGCCGGGGACGCGGTTGCCGACGTAGAGGCTGCTGCGCTGGCTGTCCAGCAGGCCCTTGGTGATGGACTGGAGCTTGGAGGCGTCGAGCTTCTTGAGCTCGGCGTCGGTCAACTCGTTGAGGACAGCGCTCTCCTTGCCGCGGGAGGCGTACTCGCCGAGGGCGTAGTGGATGTACTTGGGCTCCTTCTTGTTGTCCTGGTGGGCTCCGAGCTGGACCGCGACCATCTTCGCGAGCATGTCGGGCTCGGCCTTGGGCTCGCGCAGGCGCCGTTCCATCAGCTCCAGGGCCGGCCAGAGGTTCTCGTTCAAGCCGCTGAGACTGACGCTCAGGGTGTCGCGGCCGCAGCCGTAGTCCAGGGTCGCGCCGAGGCGGTAGAGCTTCTTCTTGAACTCCTCGGCCGAGAGGTCTCCCGCGCCCGAGAGCTTGAGGAGGTCCAGGGCGGCGCAGGCCTCGCGGACGTTGTCGCTGCCGAAGTCGAACACGAGGCCGATCGAGAAGAGGTCGTTGAAGGGGTTGCGGGCCGCGTAGAGCCTCCCCTGCGGCAGGCTGGAGACGGAGTAGTCCCGGCCCTCCTCGAGCCAGACCGGCTCGATCTCCTTGGCGGGCATGGCCAGGAGCTCCTTGAGGAAGGCGGACTGGCGCGAGGGGTCGATGTCCACCTTGGTGAAGCCGGGCTTGGCGATGGAGGGGAGCTCGGGCTTCGCGTTGCGGCGCAGGACCACGACGCGGTCCTCGCCGAGATATTGGCGGGCGACGCGGAGGACGTCGTCCTTGGTCACGGCCTTGAGGCGCTCCATGCGCCCCGCCGTCCTTTCCCAGGTCTCGTGGTCCTGGAAGGAGTCCGCCATGAGGTCCGCCCGCCGCATGTTGACCTCGAGACTCTTCTTGAAGTTGACCTCGAAGTCCGTGACCACGGCGCGGATGTCCTCTTCCGTGAAGTCCCCGTTCTTGAGCTTGGCCGCGGTCTCCATGAGCAGGGCCTCGGCGGCCTCAAGGGTCTGGCCCTGCTTGGGCACGGCGAAGACATGCCAGGAGCCGCCGTCGATGAGCGAGAGCGAGTAGGAGCCGGCGT
This sequence comes from Elusimicrobiota bacterium, assembly GCA_041662295.1. Classification (GTDB taxonomy): domain Bacteria; phylum Elusimicrobiota; class Elusimicrobia; order UBA1565; family UBA9628; genus JACQWX01. The sequence continues at coordinate 3,300 of JBAZSR010000013.1, forward strand.
CCTTGACCTTCTGGGTCTGCTCAAGCCCGAGGTTGAGGAGCCCGGTCACGGAGTTGTCCATGAGCATGTCCATGATGAGGAGCGCCTCGTAGTCCGGACTGCTCTTGGCGGCCGTGCGCCAGGACACCAGCACCTTCTCCTCGGCCTCGTACTTGACCTCCACGCGGTCGACGCCCTTGAGAGGCTCGGCCTTGGGGGCCTCCCTGGCCGGCAGGATCGCGGGCTTGAGGGCTCCGAAGTCCTTCTCCAGGAGCCCGAGCATCTCGTCCCGGTTGAAGTCTCCGGACAGAGCGATGGCCATATTGTTGGGGACGTAGTTGCGGCCGAAGAAGGCGTACATCTTGGCCAGGGAGGGGTTCTTGAGGTGCTCGATGGAGCCGATGATGGGCACGCTGTAAGGATGCCCCTTGTAGAGGCGGGACATCATGGCTTCCCAGACGACGTCCTCCGCGTCGTCCATGTACCGGTTCTTCTCCTCGTAGACCGCCTCGATCTCGGACTGGAAGAGCCGGAACACCGGGTTCTGGAACCGGTCGGCCTCGACCCGGGCCCAGAGCTCGGCCCTGTTCTTGGGGAACTCGCAGGTGTAGGTCGTCCGGTCGTAGCTCGTGCCCGCGTTGAGGTGGGTGAAGCCCAGCTGGCCGTAGACCTTCTCGAGCTCGTTGGGGACGGCGTAAGCCGCGGCGGCCACGCTCTTCTTGTCGAGTTCCTTATAGATGGCCTCGCGCTCCTTGGGGGCGGCGGTGTTGAAGCGCTTCTCGTAAAGCCCGAGGATCTCCTCCTGGAGGATCTTCTCCTTGGCGTAGTCCAGGGTGCCGAGCCTGCCGGTCCCCTTGAACATCATGTGCTCCAGGTAGTGGGCCATGCCCGTGGAGTCGGGGGCGTCGTTCTGCGAGCCCGCGCGCACCGCGATGGCCGCGCCCACGCGCGGTTCCTGCTTGTTGGGGCTGAGGTAGACCGTCAGGCCGTTGCTCAGGCGGTGGATCGTGACCCCCATGGGATCGTTCGGGAGAGGGGACTCCAGCAGCGCCGACGGCTTGGCCGGCGGCGGGGCCGCGGGAGCGGCCGCGACAGGCCAGGCGAAGGCCATGGCGAGAACGAGGGCGGAGATGCGGCGAGCGGTCTTCATGTTTGCGTTCATGGGGTCTCCTTCGCGCCCTCCGGGGAGGGCTGCTTCGTTCCTGCGGCCGCGGGCGCGGCGGGCGCAGGGGCCAGGTCCCAGACCCGCTGGTTGTTGTAGCGCAGGGCGGACCAGGTGTAGCGGTTCTGGGGGTTCCAGAGGATCCAGCTCGTGATCCCGAACCGCTGGGCGGCGAGGATCTGGGCGCGGACCTTCTCGGCGTCGTAGCGCACGCCGAGCGAGAAGTCCTGGAAATAGGGACGGAGCTTGACGGCCTCGGGGCCGAGGCGGGCGACCGCGTCGCGGATCCCCCGCCGGATGATCCGGAAGGGCTCCTTGTTGGGGTTCTTCACCCCCAGCTCCCCCTTATAGTAGTGCGAGGGGTACATCATGGGGGAGACGGCGTCCACCTCCCGGGTGAGGTCCGTGATCCGCTGGCCGATGCCCATGTCGGTCCCGGCGCTGGTGGTCATGCCGAAGAGGCAGATGGACATGCCCACCCTGAAGGGCTTGAGGGCCTCGCGCGCGGTCACGAGGAACTGGCGGATGTTCTCCGCCGCGGTGGCCGCGTTGTGGTCCGGCCGCGAGTAGCGGCACAGGCTGACTTTGCCGTCCGAGGGGAAGCGCACGTAGTCGAATTGGATCTCATCGAAGCCGGCCGCGGCCGCCCGTGAGGCGATGGCGAGGTTGTACTCCCAGACCTCGCGGCGGTACGGGTCGACCCAGGCCACGCCCTTCTTGTTGCGCCAGACGTCGCCGTCGGGGGTCTTGACCGCCCATCCTGGCCTCTTGGCCGCCAGGATGTCGTCCTTGAAGAGCACGATGCGCCCGATGGTCCGGATCCCGGCGGAGCGGAAATCCTCGACGCAGGCGCGGAGGTCCGGGATGGCGTTGACATAGGACCCGATCTCCCGGGTCAGGGGGACGTCCCGGACGAAGACCTTGCCGTCGTACTCCTTGAGGGCGATGACCACGGCGTTCAAGCCCGCTTCCTTGATCTCCCGGACCATGCGGCTGCGGAACTTCGAAGACCCCGCGGCCCACCCGGTCACATGGACCCCGCGGACCGGGTCCGGCTGGAAGACGGCCGCAACGTCCGGCTGGCGCTCGTCGTCGATCTCAACGGCCTTGGCGCGCGGCGGCCGCGCTCCTGGGGCGGCGTGGCGGCGGCCGGGCTCGGCCATTTTTCCCTGGGGCTGCGCCTCGGCAGGGGGCTCTCCCGTGTTGTGCTGGGCTCGGGCCGGCCAGGGCAGCGACAAGAGGAGGAACAGCGGAAGGAGCCTCATGCGGGATCGCTATGATACCAATTAACGGCGTGGCCGGCGCCAGGCATTGCCAATATGCGTCCGTTCTGTTAAACTCAGTTGGCCCATCCGGGGTCATTGTTTTCAGTGAGGAGAGGGGAAATGCTCATCGAAATCGCGTTGCTCTCGTGGCTGGCGGCCGCTCCCGCCCAGGTCTGGGCGCAGGCCGAGCCCGCCGTCGAAGAGGCCGCGGAGGAGGCTCCGGCCGAGCCCGCGCCCGCCAAGAAGAAGGCCGGCCGCAAGGCCAGGGCCGCGGCCGGAGACCCCTTCCAGATCCGCGTGGCCGAGATCGCCAAGGTCTGGCGGTCTCAGATCGCGTTCGGCAAGAGCGAGTCCGCCAGCTGGGACGAGTTCTGGACCGCTGTCCGCAACGAGCGCGGCAAGTTCGAGCAGCGGCTGACGGCCGAGCGCACCGCCTTCGTGGACTCCCTGAAGTCGCTCGACCCCAAGGACCACGGGCAGAGTCTGCTCGATTTCGAGACGATGCAGTCGAACAAGATGAAGGCCTTCGAGGAGAGCCAGGCCACGAAGATCAAGGATTTCATCCAGCAGCGGGAGTCCCGCCTCCGGGAGTTCGGCATCGCCCAGGAGGCCGAGCGCGAACGTCTGGCGCAGGCCTCGGTGGATTCCTGGATGGAGGAGCGCTCGCTCCTGAACATCGCCCTTCCCCCGCCCGGGGTCGAGTCCCGCAAGGAGCGGAAGGCGAAGGAGAAGGACAAAGACAGGGACCGGGACGACCGGAAGGAACGGAAGAAGTCCAGGTCCGACGAGGATTGGTGACATGAAAGAGAAAGTGCAGAAGGTCTTGGACGGGATCCGGCCGCACATCCAGGCCGACGGCGGCGACGTGGAGCTCGTGTCGGTCGACGAGAAGACCGGCATCGTGACCGTGGCGCTGCGCGGCGCCTGCGGCTGCTGCCCGGGCGCGCAGATGACCCTCAAGAACGTCATCGAGCGCAAGATCAGGGAGGCTGTCCCCGCCGTGAAAGAGGTTCGGGCGGCCTGAAGCGCGTCGACCTGCACGTCCATTCCCGCTGCTCGGACGGCACCCTCTCCCCTGGAGAGCTCGTGCGTCTCGGGCGGGAGGCGGGCCTCGAGGCCCTGGCCCTCACGGACCACGACGGGGTGGCGGGTTTTCCCGAGGCGGCCCAGGCGGCCGGGACCGGGTTCCGCGTCCTCTGCGGCATCGAGATCAGCTCCAACGTCGGCGAGGTGCACATCCTCGGCTACGGGATGGACCCTGCCCGCCCCGGCTTCGTCTCCTGGATCGCGGAGCTGCACCGGCGGCGGCGCGAGCGCGTCGGCCGCATGGTCGAGAAGCTCCAGGGGATCAAGCTCGCGGTCTCGATGGAAGACGTCCTGGCGGCCTCCTCCGGCGTCCTCGGGCGGCCCCACATCGCCGACGCCCTCTGCCGCAAGGGGATCGCGGGCAACCGGGGGGAGGCCTTCGGCCGTTGGCTCGCCGAGGGGCGTCCCGCCTATGTCCCTTCGCTGGGCCCCTCTCCCGTGGAGGCCATCGGCATCATCCGGGATGCCGGAGGCTTCGCGGTGCTGGCCCATCCCGACACGGTCGACGACCTCTCCGTCCTCGGCGGCTGGGTCCGGGCGGGTCTCGATGGGGTCGAGGCGTTCTACCCGACCTACTCCCCTGCGGCGGTGAAGCGCTTCGCAGGGCTCGCGGCGGACCACGGACTCCTCCTCACCGGAGGCTCGGACTTCCACGGCCCGGGGACCTCCCGGAACAACGGGCTCGGGGTCCAGGTGCCGGACGCGGTTCTGGATCGTTTCCTCGAGAGGCTGTCCCGATGCGGCTGATCGCGCACCGCGGGGCCAGCGGCTACGCCCCGGAGAACACACTGGCGTCGTTCCGCCGCGCCCTGGAGATGGGGGCCTCCGCCATCGAGCTCGACGTCCACCAGACGACGGACGGAGAGCTCGCGGTCCTGCACGATTGGGACCTCAAGCGCACGGCCCGCGGCCTGCCGCCGGGTCATCCGGCCCGGAAATGGCGCCGCCTGCACCGCGCCCGGGTGGGCGAGATGTCCTTCGCCGCGCTCGCGGCCGCGGACGTGGGCTCGTGGTTCGGGCCCCGGTTCCGCGGGGAGCGCATCCCGCGGCTTGCGGACGTGCTCGAGCTGGCCGCGGGCAGGGCGGAGCTCCACGTGGAGCTCAAGAAAGGGTCCAGCCTCTATCCCTGCGTCGAGGCCCGCGTGGTCGCGCTCCTGCGCGACTTCGGGGCGCTCAAGACCGCCGTGGTGTCCAGCTTCGACCACGCGGCGCTCTTCAACGCCCGGCTCCTCGAGCCCCGATTAAGGCTGGGCTACCTCCTGGGCCTCACCACGATGAAGAAGGCCCTGAAGGAGACGGCCGCGCTCCGGGCCGAGAGCCTCAACATCAGCCTGCGGCAGGCCACGCCGAGGCGGATCGGCTTGGCGAAGGCCCAGGGGCTCAAGGTCCTCGTCTACACCGTGAACAGGGCCGCGGACCTCCCCAGGCTCGAGCGCCTGGGCGTCGACGGTGTCTTCAGCAACTATCCCGACCTTCCGTTGAAAGCGGAAAACCGCTAGAATCTCCGTCCATGGTCTGGAACGAGTGGGACCGGAGGGCTTTCGAGCGGGCGGAGCGGGAGCGCAAGCCCGTCTTCCTGCATCTTGCCTCCTCGACGTCCCGGCTCTCCGCGACCGTGGACGCGGTCTACGACCGGCCCCAGGTCGCCTCTCTCATCGCCTCCAGGTTCGTGCCCGTGCGCGTGCGGGCCGAGGACCGGCCGGACCTCGCGCGCCGCTTCGGCACCCCGGACGCCTCCCCGGTGGTCCTCGACCACTCGGGGGAGGCCGTCTCCACTCTGTCGTTCTTCTCCCCGGAGGATCTCGCGGAGGCCCTGGGCCGGGCCGCGGACGCGTGCGCCCGCCCCGCAGGGGTTCCGACGAAGGCGTCCCCGCGCCCCGCGCCGCTCTCGGAGCTCGACCCGGCCAGGCCGGCCGCGGTCCTCGCCGGGCTCAAGTTCGAGCGCGCGGATGCCTTCCCCTGCGCCGAGAGCCTCGAGCTGCTGCTCTACGCGGCCCGGGAGTGGAAGAGTCCCGAGGTCGCGGAGACCCTTAAGTTCCAGCTCGCCCGGCTGGTCCGCTCCGATGTGTGGGACCAGAAGGACCGCCTCTTCTGCCGCCCCGATGAGGTCGCGCGGGTCGACGTGAACGCCGTCCTCTGCCGGATCTTCCTCGACGCCTCGGCCGTGACGGGCGAGGCGTCCTTGAGGGAGACGGGGCTTTCGATGGCGGCGGCCCTGCTCAAGGGGTTCTACGATGACCGCAGCGGCGCGTTCCGGCTGGTCCCGGAGACCTCTTCGAGGGTCTTCTACGCGGACGCCAACGCCATGGCCGCGATCTGCATGCTCCGGGCCGCGGCCTTGGGCAAGGGCGGTGAGTGGCGCGAGGCGGCTGATCGGAGCCTCGTCTTCCTCATCAACATGGTCGATATGGAGAAGGGGGTCGCGCATCGCTGGGATGGCCGGGCCGCCATCCACGGGCTGCTGGGAGACAACGCGTGGGCTGTCCTGGCCCTGACTGAATCCTTCCTCTCCAGGGGCAACAAGCCCCACCGCGAGCTCGCGGACGCCATCCTCAAGATCCTCTTCCAGCAGTTCTGGGAGGGCGAGCGGGGGGGGTTCCTCGACCGCGCTCCCGTGGACGACGACGCCCCGGCCCTGAAGGTCCCGGTCATGCCGGGGGCGCTCAACGCCGTTGCCCTGGAGGGCGCCTGGAGGCTCAACCATCTCAAGGGCAACGTGCACTATGGCCGCTGGACCGCGGCGGCTCTCAAGAGCGTCATCCCCGCGGTCGAGCCCGAGCCCTGCGCCTCCGCCGCGCTCAGCCGCGTCCAGGACATGCTGTCCCGCGGCCGGATGGACCTGGAGCTCGTGGGCCGGATCGGCGACGCCGCGACCGAGGAGATGATCTCCGCGGTCAACAGCCACTACCTCCCCCGCAAGATCATCTCCTTCGTGGACCCGGATGACCAGGACTTCATCCTGCCGCACAAGCTCAAGACCCAGACCTGGCCGAAGCTCTTCGGCTGCATCGACCTCAGGCCCAAGTTCGAGGCGAGCCGGCCGGGCGAGGTCGACGCTCTCTTGGAGGCCATCTCATGAATCGTGACCGGATCGTGTCCGTCGCGAGGAAGCTGGTGACTCTTGGGGTCGCGGCCGGCTTGGCCGCGAGCCTGTCCGGGTGCTTCTGGCTCGCGGTCGGCGCCGCGGGTGAAGCCGGCTATGTCGCGTCGCAGGATGAGCGGACTGCGGGCCAGACCTTCTCGGACCAGTGGATCCACACCAAGGTCAAGGCGGACCTGGTGGCCTCGGAGGTTCCCTCCCGGAAGCTCGGCATCAAGGTGCGCAAGGGAGTCGTCACGCTCAAGGGCGTGGTGGACACCGGGGAGGAGAAGGAGCGGGCGGTGTCCACGGCCCGCGGGGTCAGCGGCGTCAAGAGCGTCGTGGACAAGATCTTCGTCGCCCGCTGATCAGCGGCCCGACGGGGCGGTCCCGCCGCCGCCCGCCGCGGTCGTTTCTCCCGCCGCGTCCCTCAGGACGCTGACCGTCCCCTCCGCGAGGTCCGCCTCGAAGCGCGCGGGACTCTCGTCCGCGCCGAGCCGGACCGCGTCGAGGGTCACGACGTAGGAGTCCCGGTCCACGCGCTCGACCTTCTCCTCGAGGTTCGGGCGGGAGCTCCGGAGAAGGAGGTCAAAGACCGTCTCTTTGCGGCCCGGCAGGGTATAGGCGTAGACGAGGCGCAGGGCTCGTTCCTTGCCTTCGTCGGGCAGCGGCAGTGGCGCTCCGGCCTGCGCCCGCGGCTCCGGGGCCGGCGTCGGCCGCAGGAGAGCGGCGTCGAGCTCGGCCGCCCTTTCCCGGGCCGCCCGGCTCGAGCTCCATGCGCCTCCGATCCAGGGCAGGACCGCGCCCGCTGCCAGCAGGCCCACGTAAAGGAGCAGGGCCGGCGGCAGGCGGCCGGCGTCCTCGCGGGGCCGCGCCTCCACGGACAGGGCCGGGACCGGCGCCCGGGTCCGGACCTCAGGCGGCGCCGGGTCCTGGACAGGAATCGGGGCGGGATCGGGCAGTTCGGGATCGGGCGTCGCCCTGCGCCAATCGAGGGGCGTGCCTGGACCCGCCGGGCCGCGCAGCGGGGCGTTCAGCAGACTCTCGGCCCTGTCCTGGGAGGAGTGGAGGGACGTGTCCATCTGCCGAAGCCTTTCCCGCAAGGAGGCGGAGGCCAGGTGCTGGTCCTCGATCTTCCTGCAGGAGTCCACGACAGCGGCCTCGATGGCCGCCACCCGGTCCACCAGGCTGGAATCCGTCTCCCCCTCCCGAGGGCGATCCTCGGGGGGCAATGCGGAGACCGCTCCCTGCTGTCGTTCGTGTCGTTTCATCGCGGAGCTCCATGATTATATAGTCTCCAGGGCACGGATTTGTGGCGGGGTTATTGCGGCGATATTAATGGCTGAATGCTATGATATCGAGGTGCTCAAAGCTGCGCTGCTTGGGGCGGTCCTGGCGGTCTTTCCGCCTCCGGCCTCCGGCCAAGGGGACCCAGGGCAGGGGTTCCAGATCGTGGCGGTCAAGCCCGGAGACACCCTCCGGTCCGTGTCCCAGGCCTACCTGAAGGACCCGGGGCTCTGGGCCGAGGTCGCCAGGGCCAACGGGCTCGGGTCCGAGGACTCCGGCGCGGCCCTGACCGCCGCGGCGCTGAGGCTGCCGATCAAGCTTGTGCGCGACGACCTCCAGGCGGCCCGGCTCGTCTACCGTCTCAACCTCTCGTTCTTCCGGCGCAGGGATGACTCGGCGTGGACCCCCACGGCCGAGGGCATGGAGCTCTACCGCAACGACGCGGTCAAGACCGCGCCCGGCGCCAAGGCCGTGGTAAGGTTCGCGGACGAGGAAATCATGCAGATCGACTCCGACTCCATGGCCATCATCATGCCCTCGGCCAAGGATTACCACGTCGAGCTCAAGCGCGGCGGCGTGGTGGCCGGCAACAAGAAGGTGATGATGGGTTCGGCCATGGTCGCTCCCGCGACCACGGACACGGTTTACACCGCGGCGGTGCGCAACGACAAGAGCACCCTGGTCCAGGTGTACCGGGGCGAGGCGGCCGTCAAATCCTCCGGGAGGACCGTGCAGGTCTCGGCGGGCAAGGCCACCGAGGTCCGGCCGGGCCTTGCGCCCAGTGTCCCCTTCGACATCCCCGATCTCGGGGGCTTGAAGTCCTGGGTCGCGGGCTTCGAGTCCCAGCTGGCGGCCCTGAAGCTCAGGCTGGGCAAGCCGGGCCTGCCGTCGAGGGCGGCGGTCAAGCCCCTGCCCGCCAAGGATGTCAAGGAGGCGGCGGACCTCGCCAAGGACGCCAACGCCGCGGCCGCCATGCAGGCGGTGATGGGCTACCGCGTCCAGTGCTCCCGCGAGGATGATTTCAAGACCCCCATCACGGACCGGTACTTCGAGCTCGACACGCCCATGAAGCCCGAGAGCTTCAACCTGCCCTTCGGGCAGTACTGGTGCCGCATCTCTCCCGTGGACCTGCTGGGCAATGCGGGCCCGTTCCGGCCCGCCCGGGCATACTACCTCGGCGGCAACCGCTAGGATCCCATGGCGGCTCTCCCGCGGCGCTCCCACAGGGACTGGCTCCTCGTCCTGGCTTTCTGCCTCCTCCCCTGCGCCGCGGGCGCCGGTCCCGTGGGGGACGCCCAGGCGGCCTACGCCGCCGGCGACTACGCGAAGGCCGCGGAGCTCTTTCGCGGCCCGGCCGAAGCTGGCGACCCCGCGGCGCAGTACAACCTCGGGGTGCTGTATGAGGACGGCAAGGGCGTGACCAAGGACTTCGCGGCCGCCGCGGCGTGGTACCGGAAGTCCGCGGACCAGGGATACGCCGAGGCGCAGAACAACCTGGCCAATCTCTACACTTTCGGGCTCGGCGTGCCGCTGGATGTGGCCGAGGCCGTCACGTGGCTGACCAAGGCCGCTGAGCAGGGCAACCCAGGGGCCCAGTTCAACCTCGGCATCATGTACACCCTCGGCCAGGGCGTGGCCAGGGATTACGGCCAAGCCCACCGCTGGCTGCGCCGGGCCGCGGAGCAGGGAGAGGCCGAGGCACAGCACAACCTGGGCGTCATGTCCGAGCGCGGCGACGGGGTCGCTCCGGACCCGGTCGAAGCCTACGCGTGGTACTTCCTCGCGGCCGGGCAGGGGTTCCAGCCGTCCGTCGAGAAGAAAGTCAAGCTCGCCGCCGCCCTCTCCCCGGAGAAGGTTGTTGAGGCGGAGAAGCGCGCCGAGGCCCTCATCCCGGCGGTTGCCGTCGACCCTCCAGGCTCGGGGACGCCTGCGGGTCCCTCCGGGCTCTCCCCGGAGACTCGGCGGCTCCTGGCCCGGCTCTGCGGCCTGCTGGCCGCGGCCGCGGCCCTGCTCATGGTGGTCAGGGCGTTCCGGCCCCGGCGCAAGGCCCCGGTTTCGTTCCAGCGGCCTGCGGCCGGCCCCGCCTCCGCGTCCGCGAAGGGCTTCGTGCCGATCAACCACGAGAACCTGCTCCTGGTCGCCCGGGACCCCGAGGAGTGCGTCAAGATCGCCCGTTACTACAGCGAGGCGGGCAAGGGCGCTGACTTCGTCCTCCAGAACCAGGGCCGGCCCCCGGAGTTCTACGGCGCCTATGGCAGGGCCTTCCTGACCGCGGGCGACTTCAGGACCTCCTTGGCTCTCCTCGAGCTCAAGGAGTCGCCGGAGCCGCTCGACATGTCTCTGGTGTGGACGCTCAAAAAGGCCCTGGCGGAGCGCGCCGGCAAGAGCCCGGGCCAGGGCTCATGGCCCTGGAGCGCACGGTTGGGCGTGGCCGTGGAGCTCTCCATGCAGCATCTTTTCTCCGAGGCCATCAGCCTCGTGGACGACGAGATCCTCCGCGAGGCGGCCAACCGGCCTTCGGACACGGACCGCGTCGCCGGCCTCTACCACGCGGCGGACAAGGCCGGGGAGTTCATCGCGAAGAAGGCGTTGGGCCGTCCCCCGGAGTTCCTCAAGGCCTACGCCCAGGCGTTCCGGAACGTGGGCAATCCCGGCGCGGCCGAGAAGCTCGCCGGCGTCTCGGCCCCGAGCGCTCCGTCCGTCTCCCGGACCGTGGTGGGCCAGAAGTATGAGATCCTCGAGCAGATCGGCGAGGGCGGCATGGGGGTCGTCCTCAAGGCCTACGACCGGGCCCTCGACCGCCACGTGGCCCTCAAGAGGCTCCGGCCCGAGGTCCGTGACGCGTCCCGTGACCGCGATTACCTGCTGGCCGAGGCCCTGACGATCTCCCAGCTCAACCACCCCTTCATCGTGGCCATCCACGACATCGTCACGGAGGGTCGGGACATCTACCTGGTCCTGGAGTTCGTGGACGGCATGCCCCTGTCCCTCTTCATCAAGAAGAAGGTCCGATTGACGCTCAACGAGGCCCGCAAGGTCCTCGGCTACGTATGCCCTGCCGTGGACTTCGCGCACGGCAAGAAGGTCGTCCACCGCGACCTCAAGCCCGGGAACATCATGATCGAGCACAGCGGCTTCGTCAAGGTCATGGACTTCGGTCTGGCGCGGATCGTCAAGGATTCCCTCTCCAAGTCCAGCAACAAGGACTGCTCCGGGACCCCGGCCTACATGGCGCCCGAACAGCACCTCGGCAAGACCGCGCCGGCCTCGGACATCTTCGCGCTCGGGGCCTGCCTCTACGAGATGCTGACCGGGGAACTGCCGTTCAAGGGGCCGGATTTCCTCGCCCAGAAGGAGCGGCGGCTCTACGTGCCTCCGACCCAGGCCGCCCGGGGCTTGGGCCCCGAGATGGATCGGATCGTGGCCACGGCCCTCGCCCCGGACCCCAGGGCCCGCATGCCTGACGCGAGGACCCTGCTCGAGGCCCTCTCTGCCCTGAAATGACGGTGCCGAATGACGGTGCCGGGGATTAAGTAATTTAAGTTATTGGTAATTCTGGAGGACTGCCAAGTCCCAATAACTTAAATTACTTAATCCCCGGCACCAGCAGGGGTCAGACCTTCGCGGCAGTCTTCAGGTGGCCGAGGACCTTGTCGAAGTCCGGCTGGTCCGCGACCTCCTTGACGTACTCGACGTAGGTGAGCTTGCCGTCCGCGCCGACCACGAAGACCGCCCGGGCCAGCAGGGCAAGCTCCTTGATGAAGACCCCATAGGCCGCGCCGAAGGACCGGTCCTTGTAGTCCGAGAGGACCGTCACCTTGTCGATGCCCGCGGCGGCGCAGAAGCGCTTCTGCGCGAACGGCAGGTCCACGCTGACCAGCGCGACGTTCACGCCGGAGAGGCCCGAGGCCTCCTTGTTGAACCGCCGGGCCTCGGCGTCGCAGACCGGGGTGTCGAGCGAGGGGGCCGAGAGGATGACCGTCCTGCCCCCCTTGAAGGCCGAAAGGGAGACCGGCTTGAGGTCGCAGTCCACGACCGTGAAATCGGGCGCGGGTTCGCCGGCCTTGAGCTCGGGCCCGACGAGGGTGAAGGGATTTCCTTTCAGCGTGACGGCCTTGGCGCGTTCCATGGACAGCCTCCCTGGGTTTGTATGGGGCGCTGCGGCGCCCTGTCCGTTAGATGCTGATGGTACGAAATAGGTTCATTTCATGGCCAGCAGGCTTACGGCCATGACAGCCATGCCGCAGACCAGGGAGTAGATCGCGACGTGGTGCTCTCCGTACTCGTGGGCCGCCGGGAGGAGCTCGTCGAAGGAGATGTAGACCATGACTCCCGCGACCAGGGCCGTGACCAGGCCCATGAGGGTCGGGGTCAGGAAGGGCGCCAGAAGGAAATAGCCCACGAGCGCACCCAACGGCTCGGTCAAGCCCGTGAGGAACGAGTAGAAGAACGCTTTCTTCCTGCTCCCGGTGGAGTAATAAAGGGGGACGGAGACGCTGATGCCCTCCGGGATGTTGTGGATGGCGATGGCGACCGCGATGGAGATGCCCGCGACAGGGTTGCTGAGGTAGGAGACGAAGGTCGCAAGGCCTTCGGGGAAGTTGTGGATGGCGATGGCTGCGGCGGAGAACAGGCCCATGCGCAGGAGCTTGGCGTCCGGGGGCCTGGGCGCGGCCTCGTCCATCTTCTCGATCCCGCGTGCCTCGTGCGGGTTCTCGAACTCAGGTACGAGCGCGTCGATGACTCCGGTGAGGAGGATGCCCGCGAAGAAGCACCCGACCGCGGCCCAGCCCGCGGCAGGGCCCAGGGAGGCCGAGGCTTCCGTGACCGACAGGGGCAGGAGCTCCACGAGCGAGATGTAGATCATGACCCCGGCGGAGAAGCCCAGGGACCCAGCCAGCAGGCGCGTGTTGGTCTTCTTGAAGACCAGTGCGATGGCGCTGCCGATGCCGGTTGAGAGCCCGGCCAGCAGGGTCAGGAGGAACGCGGCCTGGACGTCCGTCACGCGGGGCTCAGACCGTCATCCGGGAGAGCGGTTCCTGGCGCTCGAGCGCCGCGATGCGCTCCTCGAGCGGAGGGTGGCTCGAGTAGAGGAGAGCGATGAGGCCGCGGGAGCCGCCGTGGATCTTGAGCGTGGCCAGGCTCTCGTGCTCATGGTCGACCTTGTTCTTGTGGTCGCGCAGGGACTCCAGGGCGTGGATCATGGTCTCCCTGCCCGCGAGCTCGGCCGAGCCGCGGTCCGCCGCGAACTCGCGGCGGCGGGAGAACCAGTAGACCACGATCATGGCCAGGAGCATGAAGACCGTCTCGAAGACCATGATGAGCAGGTATTGGGCGAAGTAGCCCAGGCCGCGGCCGTTGTCGTCGCGCGAACGCAGGAAGTTGTTGATGGCAAAGACCGCCACGCGCGAGGCGAACATGACGAAGGTGTTGGCCACGCCCTGCAGGAGGGTCATGGTGACCATGTCGCCGTTGACGATGTGGGAGACCTCGTGGGCGAGCACGCCCTCGACGGCCTTCGAATCCATCCGCTCAAGGAGGCCCGCGGACACGGCCACGAGCGAGCGCGACCTGCTCGGCCCGGTGGCGAAGGCGTTGACCTCGCGGCTCGGGTAGACGCCGATCTCCGGCAGGGTCGTCATGCCGGCCCGCTGGCAGATGCGCGAGACCGTCTCGACCAGCCGGGCCCCCTCCGGGCCCGGGTTCCGAGGGTCGATGAGCACCACGCCCAGGGCGTGCTTGGCCATGAACCGCGACATCTGCAGGGAGATGAAGGAGCCCACGAACCCGAAGATGGCGCAGAAAATCAGCAGGGCCTGGTAGTCCATGCCGTGCGCCCCCAGGTAGGGCCGCACGCCCAGCACGTGGATGACGATGTTGATGACAAAGAGGACCAGCAGGTTGACCGCGACGAACAGGAAGATGCGTTTGATCATGCTCATAGGCCCATTATACGAAAATGACCTTTCGGATACGATGGCCGGCTCCATATCGCCCCGGTTTCACGCTCGAGGGGGGCTTCCCGAAACAGGCCGGAATGTTGCAAAATAGAAGCATCATGAACGCCCATTTCCAAGTACCCAAGCCAGTCAACGAGCCGGTCCTCAACTACGCCCCGGGGAGCCCCGAGCGGGCCGCCCTGAAGGCGCGCGTCAGCCAACTCCGCGGCCAGAAGATCGACATCCCCCTGGTTATCGGCGGAAAGGAAGTCCGCACGGGCAAGCTCACGGATTGCCGCTGCCCGCACGAGACCTCCCACCTGCTCGGCCAGTACCACATGGCCGGGCCCAACGAGATCAACGCGGCCATCAAGGCCTCCATGGAAGCCCGCAGGGACTGGGCCGCCATGCCGTTCCACGATAGGGCGGCCATCTTTCTCAAGGCCGCAGACCTCCTCGCCAACGACTGGCGCTGGACCTTGAACGCCGCCACCATGATCTGCCAGTCCAAGACCTGCCATCAGGCCGAGATCGACTCCGCGGCCGAGCTCATCGACATGTGGCGGTTCAACGTGGCCTTCGCGGAGCAGATCTACAACATGCAGCCCTACAGCCCGCGCGGGATGTGGAACCGCAGCGAGTACCGGCCCATGGAGGGCTTCATCTTCGCGCTGACGCCCTTCAACTTCACCTCCATCGCGGGGAACCTCCCGACCGCGCCCGCCATCATGGGCAACACCGTGATCTGGAAGCCCGCGTCCTCGACCGTCTACACGGCCTGGTACCTCATGGAGCTTTTCAAGAGGGCAGGCCTGCCCGACGGCGTCATCAACATGGTCGCCGCGCGCGGCTCGCAGATGGGCCCGGCGATCTTCAACTCGCCGGACTTCGCGGGCATCCACTTCACTGGCGGCACGGACACCTTCAACGACATCTGGAAGACCGTGGGCGCCAACGCGAACATCTACCGGACCTACCCGCGGCTCGTGGGCGAGACCGGCGGCAAGGACTTCGTGTTCCTGCACGAGAGCGCCGACACGGACGCGGCGGCCTGCGCGCTGGTGCGCGGCGCCTTCGAGTACCAGGGGCAGAAGTGCTCCGCGGCCTCCCGCGCCTACATCCCGGACACCCTCTGGCCCAAGGTCAAAGGTCGGATGGTTGAGATGATGGATACCATCAAGATGGGGCCGCCGGAGGACTTCTCCAACTACTTCTGCGCGGTCATCGACAAGAGCGCCTACGACAATATCAAGGGCTTCATCGACCGGGCCAAGGCCGATCCTTCCTGCAAGATCGTCCGCGGCGGGCGCTGCGACGAGAAGAAGGGGTACTTCATCGAGCCGACCGTCATCGAGACATCCAACCCGAAGAGCGAGACCATGGAGAAGGAGATCTTCGGGCCTGTCCTGACCGTCTTCGTGTACCCGGCCAAGAAGTACGCCGAGACCCTGCGCCTCTGCGATGAGACCTCGACCTACGCGCTGACCGGGGCCATCTTCTCGCAGGACCGCAAGGCGATCATGGAGGCCGACCGGGCCCTCGTGCACGCGGCCGGGAACTTCTACATCAACGACAAGCCCACCGGCGCGGTCATCGGCCAGCAGCCCTTCGGCGGCGCCCGGGCCTCCGGGACCAACGACAAGGCAGGCTCGCTCCTGAACCTCATCCGCTGGGTCTCGTCCCGCACCATCAAGGAGACCTTCGACCCTCCGACGGACTACAGGTATCCGTTCCTGGAGCCCGAGAAGGGCGAGGCCAAGGCCGAGGCGAAGCCCTCCAAGAAGCACGCGTCGGTCTAGCTGGAACCGCGAAGAACGCCGGGGGAGCCGTCAGCCCCCGGCGCTTCTTTTTCCAAGTTGCTAGAATATCCGGAATGAGGATCGGCATCGGGCTCGGCCGCGGGCCCGGGGCGGCGAAGGCCGCCTTGGAGGCGGTCTCTCAGGCCAGGAAGACCGTGCCGGAGCCGGACCACGCGGTCGCCTTCGGCTCCATCTACCTCGACCAAGGTGAGGTCCATGGGACGCTCCGGCGCGAGTTGGGTAAGACCGTGCTCGTCGGGGGGTCCTGCTTCCGGGAGATCACCAACGCCGGCGTGACCCGCGGCACCGTGGCGGTCCTGCTGCTCTCGTTCGACGGCGGGAAAGTGACCTTCTCCGGCGCCGAGTCCGGGCCCGAGCCCTACGAGACCGGCCTCTGTCTTGCCAAGGGACTCTCTCGGCCCGGCAGGGAGGGCAAGCCTCTGGGGCTGGTGTTCGCGTCCATCGCCTCGGGCTACGAGAACGAGATGCTTCGGGCCCTGACCATGAAGCTGGGACGCATGCCGTTCTTCGGGGGGCTCACCTGCGGCGACTACGACCTGGGCCTGAGCCACCCGGATTTCTGGACGAACTACCAGTATAGGTCGGACGGTCTCATGAAGCAGACGGCCTCCCTGACCTTGCTCGAGCTTCCCAATGGGGTCGAGCCCTGCTTCGGGTTCGCCCACGGCTGGCAGCCGGTGGGCCCGCTCGTTAAGATCACCAAGGCCTCGGGGGCCAAGGTCCGCGAGGTCGACGGGACGCCGGTCTTCGATTACTACCGGCAGTTCCTCGGGAGCGGCCAGTCGGACGCGTTCTTCGAGCACATGGTCCAGCGCTACGCTTTCGCCCTCGAAGAAGAGGGAAACCCATACTCCGTGGTCAAGCTCCCGGTCGCCTGCGACTTCCAAGAGGGCTGCATCACCTGCTATCCGGCCGAGGACCTGCAGGGCCGCTCCGTCCGGCTCATCCAGGCCAGCCGCAGTTCCCTGCTCGACGGAGCCAAAGAGGCCTCCCTGCGCTTGCGCGAGGCTCTGGCCGGCCGCAGGCCCGAGCTCGTGTTCGCGGTGAGTTGCTGCGCGCGGGCCTCCATCCTGCACAGTGTTATCGAGCGGGAGCTCGAGGTCGTGCAGGAGACCCTGGGCCGGGATGTGCCGGTCTTCGGATTCTACTCGGGAGGGGAGATTGCGCCCCCATTGAGCCGGTACGATGAGGTCGTGTCCCCGGATCATCCCATGGCCGGCTCCTGCTACCACGTGACCACGCTTGGGCTCATGGCCCTGTGCTCGCCCAAGCCCGCCGTCGTCTCCTTCCCGGTCAAACAGGCGGCGGACGCGGCTGACGCGGCCTCGGAGGTGGCGCGCCTTCGGGCGCTCCTCACCCGGAGCGAGGAGATCCTCGACTCGACGGAGAGCTTCCTCTCAAGCCTGAGCCGCAAGTCCTATCAGGACGCCGAGAAGCTGCGCAAGCAGAACGAGGTCATCCACCGCTACACCCCGCACGAGGTGTGGAAGGAGGTCGGCCGGCACGCGGACAAGGGCGAGTACGAGCTGCCGGACGCGGAGTTCAACGGCGCCTTCCTCTTCATGGACGTCAAGGGCTTCACCTCTTTCAGCGAGGAGCACGCCCCGGCCGAGGTCGTCTCCAGGCTCAACGAGATCTTCGGGCCCGCCACGGAGGTCATCTACGCCTGCGGCGGGGACGTGGACAAGTATATCGGAGACTGCATCTTCGCGGCCTTCCACGGCCCGCAGGAAGCCGTGGACGCGGGTCTGCGCATCCTGCGGCTCCTCCAGGACCTCAAGGCAGGCGGCAGCCCCTTCACCATGCGCGTCGGGGTCAACGCGGGCCGGGCGGTGCGCGCCAACGTGGGCTCCAAGGGCAGGCGCGAGTACACCTTCATCGGCGACGCGGTGAACCTCACCCAGCGCATGGAGTCCGCTGCCACGCCGGGCAGGCTCCTGATGACCGACGCGGTCTACAAGCAGGTCCAAGGTCTGCCAGGGACGCCTGAGCGGCGTGAGGTCACGGTCAAGGGCAAGAAGGCTCCTGTCGTGGCCTGGGAGTGCGCTCCCGCCCACTGAAGGCGGTTGTTCCGGCGTGCCTTCCTATCCTGGCTGGAATCCGATCGGTTTCTTGTTCTCCTCCTCTCTATCAACAAGTCGGCGGATGGTCTGGACCATGCGTCGGATGGCTGTATCGTGAGTCTGTAGCCGGCTCTCGAGGTCTTCGAGTTTCCTGGCTAGCTCCCCTCTGATCGTCTGCAGTCGCTGAAGGCGTGTGAAGGTACGCATGATCTGGATGTTCGCCTGAATGGCCCGGGGACTCCGAAGGATGCTGGACAGCATGGCGACGCCATTTCCTGTGAACGCAAGAGGCAGTGAAGGCGAGAATCGTATCGGCTTGAGGTTATCACAGATTGTGATAACCTCATCCCTCTCGTCTTGCGTGAGCCGAAACATGAAGTCCTTGGGGAACCGGTGACGGTTCCTTTTTACGGCCTGATTCAGGGCCATGGTCGGCACGCCATATAGGCCAGCCAGGTCACGGTCCAGCATGACTTTGACGCCTCTGATGATGAAGATTCGCTTCTCAATCCGTTCAGCAGGAATCATGATTACCATTGCTCACCCCCACTCTCTATACGAGCGAGGCGTCAAAAAGTTCCCTCCGGCAAGTTGGTATCATATCCTTGACGATGACCAATGCCAGATTCGGAGAGCTCCTCGGCGAGATGGCGGTCCTGCTCGAGCTTGAGGGGGCCAACCCATTCCGCATCAGGGCCTACCAGCGGGCCGGACAGGCGGTCTCCGGCCATCCCGCTCCCCTGGCCGGCGTGTTGCCGGAGAAGCTTGTTGATATCCCTGGCATCGGCAAGGGCATCGCGGGCCACATCGCGGAGATGGAGGTTTCGGGCACCTTCAAGGAGCTCGAAGAACTGAGAAGGAAATTCCCAGCAGGGCTTCTCGCCATGCTCAAGGTCCAAGGGCTCGGGCCCAAGCGCGCCAAGGCGCTCTTCGACACCCTCAAGATCGATTCTTTGGACAAGCTCAAGGCCGCGGCCGAGGCAGGCAAGCTCAAGGGCCTCCCAGGATTCGGGGAGAAGACCGAGGCCAACATCCTGGAGGGCATCGGGTTCGCGGCCCTGGCAGGGTCGCGGATGCTCCATTGGGCGGCCCGGGAGGCGGCCCGCGAAGTCTGCGAAGAGCTGCAGAAGAGGACCGGGCTGAATGATGTCCTGCCTGCCGGGTCCCTGCGCCGCGGCAAGGAGACCGTGGGAGACATCGACCTCCTCTGCGCGTCGAAGGACGGCGGATCGGCAGTCGAGGCTTTCACGAAGCTCCCTCAGGTCGAGAGGGTCCTTTCGGCCGGGCCGACCAAGGCGAGCGTGCTCCTTTCAGCGGGCCTGCAAGCGGATCTGCGGGTCGTGGCCCCGGAGTCCTGGGGCGCGGCCCTCGTCTATTTCACGGGCTCCAAGGACCATGGCGTGGCCCTGCGCGAGCACGCACTGAAGCTGGGCTTTTCGGTCAACGAATACGGCGTGTTCCGCGCGTCGGACAAGGACCACAAGAAGCCCCTGGCCGGAAGGACGGAGGAGGAGGTCTACAAGAAGCTGGGCCTCTCGTGGATCCCTCCCGAACTCAGGGAGAACCGGGGCGAGCTCGAGGCCTCGGCGAAGAACGAGCTCCCGAAGCTCGTCGAGCTCGCGGACGTGCGCGGGGACTTCCACAACCACTCCACCTACTCGGACGGCGAGGCGAGCCTTGAAGAGATGGCCCTTGCCGCGCGCGCCAAAGGCTGGGAGTGGGTGGGGCTCGGGGACCACTCGCAGTCCGTCAAGATCGCGCAAGGTCTTAGCGTGGAGCGCCTGCGGGCGAGCCTCAAGGAGCTGGCTGGCATCCGCAAGAAGGTCAAGGGAATCGAGCTCATGCGCAGCATGGAGGTGGACATCCTCAAGGACGGGCGCATGGACTATCCCGACGAGGTCCTCTCCGAGCTTGACATCGTCATCGGCGCGGTGCACTCGGGCTTCAAGATGGACGAGGCGGTCATGACCGAGCGCATCTGCAGGGCCGTCCGCCACCCCCGGGTACACATCGTGGCCCACCTTTCGGGCCGGCTCCTCAGCGGCCGCGGGGGGTACAAGTTCGACCCAGAGGCCGTCATGCAGGCGGCCGCGGCCCACGGCACCGCGCTCGAGATCAACGGCCAGCCTGACCGGCAGGACATCACGGACGTCCAGGCCCGGCGCGCCAAGGATCTCGGCATCCCCGTGGCTTTGAACACGGACGCCCACAACCCAGCCGAGTTCGCCTTCATGGAGATGGCCGTGATCGTGGCCCGGCGAGGATGGCTGACCAAGCACGACGTCCTCAACTGCCGGTCCCTGGATCGTTTGCGCGACTGGCTTTGATGGTTGATGGGGGGTTGATGGGGTCAGGTCTGGACAAAAGGACATTGCAGCCAATATATCCACCGGAATATCCTTTTGTCCAGACCTGACCCCATTTGTGACCCCATTTGGGTCTGGCGGAAAACAGGTTCTCCCTATATACTTGGTGGGAAGGCAGGGACGCATGACCCTTCTAGCGTTCGTTGCCGTATTCCTCGTTGCCCCGGCCGACGCCGGCGTGCAGGTCGCTGTCAGTCTCGCGGAAAAGGCCCCAATCGAAGACCAGTCCAGGGTCAACGCCACCGAGACCCTCCTTAAGACCATCCTGGGCGAAAGCTGCAAGAAGGACCGCGTCCCAGGCGATGCGGGCGCGTACTATCTTTTCTATTCGGCGCCTGCTTGGAATCCACAGGTCTCCAAGGAAGACTTCGTGAAGATCGTCGTGGCCCTCAAGACGATGTGGGCCGAGAGGATCGACTTCTCCGAGGCCCAGGAAGGGAGCGGAGGGCAGGGCGGGGCTGTTGAAGCGCGGCTCAAGCTGCCGGATATGAAGGGCTTTGCGGCTCGGTCCGACGCGGCTCTTAAGCCCGGCGGCTTCGGGACCTTCTTCGACGGGAGCGTCCTGGGAACCAGCCTGAACTTCGAGCCCGCGGAATCCCTCTCGCCCAAGAAGCCCGGCTTCGGCTTGGATCCCGATGAGATCACGTTCTCGCCCATCGTCCAGGCCAAGGGGACCGAGCCCCCGCCCCCGGGCGGAGGGGGGCATCCTTACGATGCCATCATCACCAGGGAGGCCGGCCTGGCGGGCCTGGATCCTAAGGTCCTGAAGGCCGTGGTCGTTGCCAAGGGAGGCTACGAGGCCCGGGAGAACCGCAGGAGCGGCAATGCTCACGGAGTCATGCTGATCACGAAGACCGCCGCGGCCCATGCGGGCATGAAGAACGCGGACTTGAACGACGCCGCCGCCAACATCAGGGTGGGGGCGCGCCTCTTGGCCGAGCTCATCGACCAGTTCCGCGGGGACACGCACCGGGCCCTGGCCGCCTATCAGGTAGGCGCGGGGGCGGTCATCAAGAGCGGGGGCATCCCAAATGATCCCGAGGTCAAGTACTTCCTCGCGGCCTATGAGCGGGCCCTGCGCGGCAAGACTCCCAAGCCTGTCGTCGAGCCGGTGAAGCTGCCCGATTCCCCGAACCTGCGCAGGGTCAGGGAGGAGGCTGGGGAGAAGGTCCGGGAGAAAGCCGAGGAGGTCCTGTCTCCCACCGGCATGGTCCTGCCGAGGGATGCGGTGTCCAAGTACCGCAAGACGATCAGGCTCAAGGCCGAGAAGTACGGTGTCGATCCCTGGCTGGTCGAGTCCGTGATGCGTGCCGAGAACCCCTGGGGCGACGCCATGCGCGAGTCGAGGGCGGGGGCCATCGGCCTCATGCAGCTCATGCCGAGCACCGCGAAGATCCTCAAGGTGAACCCCCGCGACCCGGTGCAGAACATCGACGGCGGGGTCCGGCACCTCAAGTATCTGCTCGGGCTCTTCGAGGGCAATTACGTGCTGGTTGTGGCCGCCTACAACGCCGGAGAGAACGCCATCGACAACAGCCGCATCCCCAACTATTCCGAGACCAAGGGCTATGTGGTCAAGGTCTTCGGCTATTACGAGGACCTGACCGGGGAGAAGGTCGACCCCCTGCCCTACATGCCGGTCCTGGCCAAGCGCAAGACCAAGAGCGCCAAGGCCTGAGCGTCAGCTCCCCGATAAGAACGCCGCCGCCTTCCTGGCCAGCTCCACCACGATCTTGTTGATCCGGCCGATCGGGGTCGTGTCGAGGTCTTTTAGGGTCTCGAGCACGAGGTGATAGGCGTTCTTGTAGTGCGGCAGGGAGAAGGCCTTCATGGTGTCGTTCTCGGAGTGGATGATGTCGAAGACGACCTCGGGTGAGGCGCCGAAGACCGTGATCCCCGGGATGCCGGCCTGTCGGAAGGATGTGGAGTCCGCGTCGCCGCCCCAGAACACGACCTCGGCCACGGCCAGGGCCGCGCGCTTGGCCACTTCGACCATGCGTTTGAGCAGGGACTTGTCCGAGTTGTTCTTCCATAGAAAGGTGCCGTCCACGGCCAGGGTGTCCATGTTGACCATGGCGTCGACCTTGGCCCTCTGCTGGGAGGTCAGAGACCGCACGAACTTGGTCGAGCCGATGAGCCCCTCCTCCTCGCGGGCGAAGACCGCGAAGATCATGGTCGCCTCGGTCTCCACGTCGCGCAAGGCCTGGTAGAGGTTGGGGACCATGGTCGCGCCGGTCCAGTTGTCGATGGTGCCGCGGCCCACGTCTGCCTTGTCGTGGTGCGCGCCGATGACCACCACGCGGTCTGTGCGGCCCTTCTTGACCACGTAGACGTTGTGGGTGCCGTAGCCCGTGTCCTGGAGGATGACCTCCTCGGGCTTGGCCCCGGCCTGGCGGAAGAGGTCGCCCACGATCTTCTCGCGCTCTTCATTGGTCCAGGGCGAGAGGTCCATCTCGTCGTACATCTCCTTGTCGTCCGGCACCGCCTGGACGGAGCTCTGCTCGCGCCGCGAGTAGAGCACCGCGGCCTTGCCGCCAGGCAGGAGGCTGCCGCCCATGAAGCGCCGGGCGGCGTAGGAGGCGAACTCCTCGGGAGTCGTGAGGCTTGGGGCCGCCGGGGCGGCGCCGTCGAAGAGGGCGGAGAGTCCGGAGTCATCGGGGATAGAGAGGTCGGAGCCCAACTGCTTGAGATAGGGGTTGGCGTCCGCCGCCTGGGCGACGTTCTCGAGCTTGGACGCGAGTCGCGCGCCGAGGTCCCCGCCTTGCCGGCGCAGGGCGTCCGCCACGGCTTGCGCCGCGGCCGGGTCAGCCAGGGCCTTGGCAAGGACCGCGGCGGCCTGGGCTTCAGGTGTGGCCGGGGCACCCATGGGCCCGGAGAGGGCGGCGCGCGCGAGGTATTCCGCGGCGGACGGCCCGAGGTCCGGGAGGCTCGCGCCGGGCAGGGATTCCTGTCCGGCGCTCTGGGCCTCCAGGGAGGGGACCGCGGTCCCGGGGAGGCCCGCGCCCAGGCGCAGGCCCGCTTGCTCAAGATGGACGGAAAGGGAGCCCAGGAAGGAGGCCGGGATGGCTCCGACGCTGCCGACCGCGGCGGATGGCTCGGCGTGCCGGCCCACGGTGGCGGAGAGCGTCTGGCCCGATGCCGAGACCGGCAGGAGCCCGGCCAGGAGGAGGATGAGGGTGCGGGCGAAGAGAGGGGTGGTTCGCATGGAGACATCATACCGCGGGCCCGGGAAAGGGGGTGAGAGAAGAAGGGCCCAATCCCGGTCCGGCGATGGGCCCACGCAGTCGTAGGCAATATGGTGCCGGACTTTGACTTTTCTCACGGAAAGTCAAAGTCCGGCACCAAGTTATCTATGATATGCCCATGGAACATCCTGCTGGCCGTAAGGTCATCGTGTTCATGCTCGAGGACGATCCCACCATCGCGGCCCTGGTCCAGGACGCGGTCGAGATGCAGGGTTGGCAGTTGGTGCACAGCACGACCTGCAAGGAGGCGCTCGCGACGCTCCAGAAGGGCAGGCCGGACGTCGCCCTTCTCGACGTGAACCTCCCGGACGGGGAGGGCTACTCGGTCTGCGAGGCCCTGCGCCGGGTCCCGGAGTTTGCCACCCTGCCGGTCGTCTTCCTGACCTCGCGGGGCGACGTCACGAGCCGGCTCAAGGGTTTTTCCGCGGGCGCGCAGGATTACGTCACCAAGCCCTTCCTCATCCAGGAGCTCGTGGCGCGGGTCCAGGCGCACCTGGCGATCAAGGATCGCGAGACGGCGCTCTCCCAGGAGCTCCTCAAGACCAAGCTGCACGAGCGCGTCCGCCAGGACATCATGGACATGGTGGTCCACGACCTGAGCGCGCCCCTGAGCACGGTGAAGATGACCCTCGACATGATCAACACCCGGGGGCTCGTCACGGACCCCTCCTACGTGCGCTACCTCAAGAGCGCCGAGAACTCGCTGGAGTTCGCGCTCGTGATGATCGCGGGCCTGCTCGATCTGGGCGCGGGCACGGTGCGCGTGGACGCCCAGCAGGTCGACTACGCCGCGCTGGTCCAGAGGCTTCAGAGGATGTTCGGGCCGCAGTTCGAGGTCAGGAAGGCCGCTCTCGAGTTCGCCGTCCCGGCGTCTCCCTTCAAGCTCGTCAGCGACCAGACGCTCCTGTTCCGCATCCTCGCCAACCTGCTCTCCAACGCCCTGAAGTTCTCTCCTTCCGGCGGACGCGTCGTGATCCGGCCGACCTCGGTCGGGACGGGCCTGAGGGTTGAGGTGATCGACCAGGGACTCGGCATCCCTCCCGAGGAGAAGGAGGCCATCTTCAAGAAGTACCACCGCGCGACCGCGGGCTCCATCCCGGGGTCAGGCATCGGCCTGGCCTTCTGCCGCATGGCGTGCGACGCTCTCAACGGCCGGATCTGGGTCGAGGACTCCCCTCCGCGGGGGAGCCGCTTCATCGTCGAGCTTCCGTCGCTCTCCTAGGATTTGGCGAGCTGGGAGCGGCGCGCCTCGGCGAGGCGCCGGAGGGTGCGCGTCATGTCCGGGCTGCGTTCCACGATGCGCTTGAAGTCCTCGGCGGCGAGGCAGAAGACCTCGGTGAGGCACGCGGTGGTGACCGTGGCGGAGCGGGGCTCGCCGAAGAGGAGCGCCATCTCTCCTACAAAGTCCCCGTCCTCGAGCACCGCGACCGGGTCCTTCCATTCTTTCTTGGAGATGACGACCTTGCCGCGGTAGATGAGGTACATCGCGTCGCCGGGCTCGCCCTCCTCGCAGATGACGGAGCCCTCGGCGTACTGCACCAAGAGCATGAAGGGGAGGACTTCGGTGAGCTGGGCGCGCCCGAGCTTGGAGAAGAAACCCACGTTGCGCATCCCCTGCTGGAGCCACTCGATCTCCTTGGCGTCCACGGGCCGCGCCTCGAGCACGCCGGACTTGCCGCCGAGGGTCATGGGGCCTGGAGGGACGCGACGAGACGGTTGGTGAAGAGCCCCGCGAACCAGAGGGCCGCGGCCCGGACGGCCACATCGCCCCAGCCCGCCATGCCGGCGACGCCGCGGCCCCAGGAGACGAGGCAGAGCATGGCGGTCAGCAGGGCCGCGTGCTGGACGAGGGTCTTCTTGTCCTCGTAGGCCCCCACCGCGATGACCGTGAGGAGGAACAGCATCCAGATGGAGGGCCAGTAGGGGAGGAAGATCCAGATGAGGGCGAGGTCGAGCACGTAGTTGACCACCACCCGGCCGTTGCGGATGGCGTCCGCGCGCTCCGGGAGCCGCGCCACGAGACGGTGCGTAGCGTGGTTGAGGCCGAAGGCCAGGGCGAGCAGGAGGATGGCCAGGGCCGAGATCCTGCCCGGCGCCGGGCTCAGGACAGCGGCGCTCAACACGAGGAGGGCCGCGAAGGGGGTCATGTAGCGGTTGACCAACCCCACCATCAGCATCGACTTCTCATGTTCGGTCAGCATCTTGTCTATTGTACCAACAAATGGTGTCAGGCTTTGACCAAGTTGACCAGGGTGACCCTGGTCAACTTGGTCAAAGCCTGACACCAGCACACCATCAGGAGGACAACAATTCGAGGTCCTCGGGCTTGTCGATGTCGAGCTGGGTGGAGGCGTCCTCCAGGGGGATCCGAAGGGCCTCCGACCAATGCAGGCGCACGGCCTCGGAGGTTGTCTCGTCCGCGTCCAGGGACTGGATCTCGCCGAAGAGGGCGCGGGGGAAGGCCGTCGGGTAGCCCCGCAGGGGCCCGTCCGGGCCTGGGAAGACCGGGAACGCCAACTTGCCGGAGAGTTCGAACTCCGAGAGCACCCGGTCGATGAGCCAGGGCGGGATCATGGGCATGTCGCCCAGCAGGGCCACGACGCCCGCGGCGCCTTGGGGCGCCTCCCGCAGGCCGACCTTGAAGGAGGAAGCCTTGCCCGAGGCCCAGCTGGGGTTGAAGACCACGCGCAGGCGCGGGTCCTCGATGCCCGAGATGACCTTCAGGGCGGCGTCCGCCTCGGCGCCGAGCACCACGATGACCGGGTCGAGCTTGGAGGAGAGCGCGTTCTCGACCACGTGCCGCAGGACGGGCTTGCCGTGCACCACCGCGGAGAGCTTGTGCCCCTCGCCGAAGCGCCTCCCCATGCCCGCGGCGAGGATGAGCCCCGGGACCCGGTGTCCCGCGTGTTCGCTGTGCTGGCGCGGCTTGTGGGAGAGGCGGCCGCCGGTGCGGCCCGAGCGCCAGGCCATGATCTCCGCGGCGACGCTCAAGGCCAGCTCCTCGGGCGTCTCGGCTCCGATGTCGAGCCCGGCCGGGGAGTACATCGTGCCGGGCCGCGGCCGCGCCCCGGCGATCTCCAATCCCGCGAAGACCTCGCGGGTCCGCTTCTGCGAGCCCGTCAGCCCGATGTAGCCCGCGGGGCTGGCGAAGGCGCCTTTCAGGGCGGCGCGGTCCTCTTCGATGTTGTGGGCCATGACCACGACCGAGGTCTCTTCGTCGACCCGGACCGTCCCGGCGGCGACGTCCCAGCCTCCTTCGAGGAGCGCGGCTCTGCTGCGGTCCCAGTTGATGTTGCGTAGGCGGCCCGGCCTGGGGTCGGCCACGTAGACCGCGAAGCCGAGCTCAAGCATGCGCGCCGCGAGGAAGGCCGCGTCCGGCCCCGAGCCGAAGATCAGGGTCTTGCCCACGGGCCGGACCGGGCAGAGGAAGACGCGGCGCAGGCTGCTGCCGGAAGCGTCTTCGACGAGCTCCGGGGTCTCTTCCTTGTAGCACGCCCGGGCCGCCGCAGCCTCGGAGGGCCGGTGGCCCGTCGCCTTGGAAGCCGCGCCCGCCGCCGCTGGGTCGTCGGCCCGGTAGATCACGCGCCGGCCTGCCTCCGGCCCCTCGATCTCGAGCGCGCAGACGATCCCTTCGGCGTCGAGCACCGCGTCCCGGACGCGGCGCAGGTGCGCGCGCAGGGCGTCGTCAACGGGCTCGAAGAAAACCTCGAGCGTCCCGGAACAGAGGAACCCGAACCCCAGGATGGGGTCGTCCTCGTTGATCTTCAGGCGCTGGAGCACGGGCCGGCCCTCGGCCGCCGCCTCCTCGATGCCCTCGTAGAGGCCGCCCTGCATGCTCTTGGCCGAGATGGTGCCGGGGACCGCGGACTCGGGTACGAAGAGCCCCATGGCTCCTGCCCGGGTGTAGACGGAGCCGTTGAGCGAGATCGCGGTCGCCAGGACCAGGTCGTGTCCTTCCCCTGGCCGCGCCTCGCCGCCCGCGTCCTGCTCGAGGACGTGGAGGAGGTCTAGGATCTCCTTCGGTCGAATCCCGTTCATTAGGGGCGCCTATATCATACAGAACAATCCCGTTTCCCGTCTTGAATTCCCAGGCGTGAAGGGCTAAACTAAGGGGGCCATGAAGAGCCTGACCGAGAGCGAGATGCGCAGCCTCGTCACCCTGCTCGATGACGATGACCAGGCCAGCGTCAGCCTCATCCGGTCGGAGATCCTCAAGGTCGGCGAGCCCATGCTCCCGTATCTCGACGAGTACCGGACGAGCTGCGCCTCCGGCGTGGCGGGGCTCATCGAGTCCATCAAGCTCGACCTGCGCTTCCAGAGGCTCAAGGAGGCGTTCGAGGGGCTCTCAGCAGGGGCCGACCCGGACCTGGAGGAGGGGGCCTTCCTGCTCTGCCGCTTCGGCTATCCCCAGGTCAACCCCCTCGTGTACCGGGAGTGGCTCGACCGGGTGGCCGCGGACGTCCGCAAGGCGCTCCCCTCCGATCCGGACGCCTACTCCACCATGCAGCAGCTCAACATCCGGCTCTTCCAGGACTTGGGCTTCGCCGGCAACGAGGAGGACTATTACGACCCGGACAACAGCTTCCTGCACCGGGTCATCGAGGCCCGGCGCGGGATACCGGTGACGCTCTCGGTGCTCTATCTGCTCGTCGCCGCGCGGCTCGGCCTGCCGGTCCACGGCATCGGGACGCCCGGGCATTTCCTTGTGGGGTTCACGGAGGCTCGAGGGTCGACCTTCTTCATCGACACGTTCCACCGGGGCAAGCTCATGAACTCCCAGGACGTGCGCCGGATGCTTACCCGCACCGGGTACGACTTCCGACCTGAGTTCCTCGCGCCCGTCTCCGCGAGGGAGACGATCGTGCGGATGATGCGCAATCTCATCGCCGTCTACCACAAGACCGGCGCCGCTCCCCGCGCGGAGAAGCTCGGCATCCTCGCCGAGATCGTGTTGCGGGGGGCGCGGACGTGATCCGCTTCCCGGCATGAAGGCCGTCCGTCCTGCCCTGCTCGCCGTCCTCTTGCTGGCGTCCGTCCCCGCGGCCGCCGTGCGGCCGCTGACCCCGCCCGCCCCGGAGATCCCGGAGGGGCGCGCCTGGGTCAACGCCCGGCCATTGACGATGAAGCTCCTGCGCGGCCGGAAGGTCGCGCTCGTGGCCTTCCTCAACATGGCGAACATCAATTCCCTGCGGACCCTCTCCGTGGTCAAGGAGTGGTGGGAACGCTACGCGCTCGAGGGGCTGATGGTGATCGGGGTGCAGAGCCCCGAGTATGATTTTCAGAAGGACCCACTCCTCCTGCAGCGGGGGGTCAAGCGGCTCGGGGTGACCTTCCCGGTCGTGATCGACGCCGACCGGTCTCTCTGGAAAGGCTACGCGGTCGAGGGCTGGCCCGCCCTCTACCTCGTGGACCACCAGGGCCGCATCGTCTACGACCGGATCGGCGAGGGGAGGTACGAGGAATTCGAGGGGGAGATCCGGGCCGCCGCGGAGGCGGCCGGGTACCGGCCCGACCGGGCCAGGCCCGCCGTGGAGGACACTCCGATGGTCGAGTGCGGGACGGCTTCCGAGGCGAT
Source organism: Elusimicrobiota bacterium (assembly GCA_041662295.1). Taxonomy (GTDB): domain Bacteria; phylum Elusimicrobiota; class Elusimicrobia; order UBA1565; family UBA9628; genus JACQWX01. The sequence continues at coordinate 32,166 of JBAZSR010000013.1, forward strand.
CTTTGCGGGCTCGGCGCGCGGCTCCCCCGTCCAGGTCGAGGACCTCATGAGGCGCCGGAACACCGTCTTCATCAACGTCCGGGAGCGGGAGGCGGCGTACCAGGGCGAGTGGAAGGTCGAGCCCGAGGCGCTCCTCATGGCGAAGAACAACAAGGGCCGGTCCTACCAGGCCAGCTTCGTCTACCGGGGAGCGCGGGTCCTGGCCCTGCTCGGGCCGGGCGCCCGGACCCAGAGGTTCCACATCCTCCAGGACGAGCGCTGGATCCGGCCCGAGCACGCCGGCAGGGACATCCGGTTCGATGAGGAAGGGGAGAGTTTCGTGGAGGTCGACGAGCCCAGGATGTACGACCTGATCCGCAACCCCACGGACGACCTGCACGAGATCTTCATCGTCCCCTCGCGGGCGGGCGGCGAGATCTACGAACTCGATTTCTCCGACCGCTGTCTGGCGGGGGCCCTGTGACGCCCCGGCGGCCCCTGACGGTCGTCTCGGTGTCCGCCGTCCCCTTGGACGCGCCCATGAACGAGCCTTTCGAGATCGCGACGGGCGCCCAGACCGAGGTGCGCAACGTCCTGGCGTCCGTGAGGCTCTCGGACGGCACGGTCGGGTGGGGGGAGGGCGCGCCGATCTCCTACAAGCGCGAGACCCAGGCGTCCGTGCTGAAGGCCGCCTCCGGGGCCGGCCGGAAGCTGGTCGGCCGCGGCGCCGAGGGCTTCCGTCCCCTCCTCGACGCGGTCGAAGGTCTGCTCCCCCGCTCGGGCGCGGCCCGGGCCGCCCTCTCCATGGCGGTTCTGGACGCCTGGACCCGGCGGAGGAAGATCCCGCTGCGGCTGCTCTTCGGTGGGGCTGAGGATTCCGTGCGCTCGGACGTCACGGTGTCCATCGAGCCCCCGGCCCGGGCCTTCGCCTCGGCCCGGCGCATCGCGGCTCTCGGGGTCCGGACCATCAAGGTCAAGGTCGGCAAGGATCTCGGCGAGGACCTCGAGCGCGTGCTGGCCGTGGCGCGCGCGGTCAGGGGATGCCGGATCATGCTCGACGCCAACTGCGGCTACGGCCCCGCGGAGTCGCTGCGCTTCCTGGCCGCCTTGAAGCGCCGCGGCATCGTTCCCGTCCTCTTCGAGCAGCCCGCGGCCGCGGACGATTGGAAGGGACTCGCCGAGGTCTCCCGGCGCGGCGGGGTGCCCGTGGCGGCCGACGAGTCCGTGCAGGGCCGAGCCGACGCCTGGAGGCTGGCTCGGACCCGCGCCGCGGGCGTGGTCAACATCAAGCTGATGAAGTACGGGCTCCTCGAGGCTTGGGACGTCGCCCTGATCTGCCGCGGCGCCGGGATCCGGCTCATGATCGGCGGCATGGTCGAATCCTCCCTGGCCATGACCTGCGGCGCCCACTTTGCCGCTGGCCTCGGCGGGTTCGATTTCGTCGACCTCGACACTCCCCTGTGGTTCAGGCGGGAGCCGTTCCGGGGCGTCCGCATCGGCCGCGGCGGGGTCTACGACCTCTCGGGCGTGCGAGCCGGCATCGGTGTGGTGCCCATTGCTGGTGCCGGGTGTTGACCAAATTTACTTGTCGGAAGGACAAGTAAATTTGGTCAACACCCGGCACCATCTGATATAATCCAGCCATGAAGAAGCTCAGCCTGCTCGTCGTTTCCCTGCTCTCTCTGGCAGCGGTCGGCGCTGCCGCGCCCGCCATCTCCCGCGAGGACCTCAAGAAGACGCTCGAGGCCAACCCCGATCTCATCATGGACGTCCTTCGCTCCCAGCGCAAGGAGCTCATCGACATCCTCAATCAGGTTGTAGCCGAGGAGCAGGATTCCAAGCGCAAGGAGGCCGAGCTCCAGGTCGAGAGGGAGATCGACGAAAAGGTCGCCAACCCCTATCAGCCGGTCGTGGACGGCAAAACCCGTATCCGCGGCAACAAGAAGGCCAAGTACACCCTGGTGGAGTACTCCGATTTCCAGTGCCCCTACTGCTCCCGCGGGTTCATGATCGTGGAAGAGGTCCGCAAGAAATACGGGGACGACCTGCGCGTCATCTTCAAGAACAAGCCCTTGGTCGACATGCACCCCGAGGCCATGCCGGCCGCCCTCTTCCTCGAGGCGATCTCCCTGCAGTCTCACGAAAAGGCCTGGCAGTTCCACGACGCCCTGTTCGCGAACCAGTCCCAGCTGGGGGCCGCCTTCTACGAGGCCACGGCCAAGGAGCTCGGCGTGGACGTCAAGCGCGCCAAGAAGGACGCCGAGAGCCAGGCGGTGAAGGACAGGGTTCAGGTCGACATGGCGGAGGCCGATGCCTTCGGCTTCAGCGGCACCCCCGGCTTTCTCCTCAACGGCGTGCCCCTGCGGGGCGCCTATCCCCCGGCCTTCTTCGACAAGATCATCCAGAAGATCGAGAAAAAGAGCGGGGCGGCCCCGAGGGCCGCCCCGTCTCCCGCGCCCGCCAAGAAGGACTGATCAGTTCGCCGAGGTCCGCTTCACCACCGACATCGCGGTGGCGATGATCGTGGCTACGTCCGCGGTATTGGCAGGCAGGATCATGGTGTTCGTGGTCTTGGCGAGCTGGCCGAACTCCACGATGTACTTTTCCGCCACCCGGAGCTGGACCGCTTCGTAGCCGCCGGGCTTCTGGATGGTCTCCGCGACCTTGCGGATTCCCTCCGCGGTAGCGGTGGCGATGGCGAGGATGGCCGCGGCTTGGCCGTCGGCCTCGTTGATCTGCCGTTGTTTGGAGGCCTCGGAGGCCTTGATGACCTGCTGTTTGGCGCCCTCGGCCGTGTTGACGTTGGCGTCGCGCTCTCCCTCCGAGGTCAGGACGACCGCCCGCTTCTCCCGCTCGGCCTTCATCTGTTTCTCCATGGCCTGGATGATCTCGCGGGGAGGGTTGATGTTCTTGATCTCGTAGCGCAGGACCTTGATGCCCCAGGGGTCGGTGGCCTTGTCGAGCTCGTTGACGACCTGGGTGTTGATGTGGCCGCGCGCCTCGAAGGTCTTGTCCAGGTCGATCTTGCCGATCTCGCTGCGCAGGGTCGTCTGCGCGAGCTGGGAGATGGCGAAGAGGAAGTCCGTGACGCCGTAGGTCGCCCGCTCGGGGTTCAAGACCTTGAGGTAGAGGACGCCGTCGACGCCCACCTGCACGTTGTCCCGCGTGATGCAGATCTGCTCCGGGATGTCGTAGGCCGCCTCCTTGAGGCAGACCCGGTTGCGCACCACGTCGAAGAAGGGGATCAGGACGTGGAATCCCGCCTCGAGGACGCCCGAGTACTTGCCGAGGCGCTCCACCACGAAGGCGTACTGCTGGGGGACCACGATGGCGGTCTTGAAGAGGACGAAGACGACGAAGACGACGAAGATGAGAACAAGGATCTGCATGTCGGACCTCTCTATCCTACTCGGGGATCACGAAGAGCATCAGCCCTTCGACCTTCTGGACGCGGCAGCGCTGGCCCTTGGCCACCGGCTTGTCGCTCATGTTGCGCACGCTCCAAGGCGAGCCTCGGTACTCGGCCTTGCCGACGCCGTCGGGCGGGATGTCATCCGCCGGCACGGCCACCCCGCCGACCACGTCGGCGAGGCTTTTTCCCAGGTCGTCGCTCGGCCGGAAGCGAGCCAGCAGCCGCTTGCGGAAGGCCAGGAGCAGGGCCACGGCCAGGATCACGAAGACCAGGCCCTGGACCCAGACCGGTCCGCCGATGCCCAGCAGCGAGAGCACCATCACGACGAGCGCGGAGACCGCGAAGAAGATGACGAAGAACCCGCCGGGCGTCACGAGTTCGCCGGCGAGCAGTCCCATGCCCACGATCAGCCACATCCACCATGTCATGGGAGGATAGTACTATATTGCGGCCGCGCCGGCGCCCCGCTCTAGGCGGCGGGGACGCGCGCGGCAGCCAGGCGGGCGATCTCGCGGAAGACCTTGGCCGAGGCCGAGCCGGGCTGGGAGGCCGTGACCGGCGAGCCCATTTCGCCGCCGTCGCAGACCAGAGGGTCGAGGGGGACCGAGCCCAGGAGCGGGATGCCGTGCTTCTCGGCGAGGGCCTTCGCGCCGCCCTGGGAGAAGACGCGGCTCGTCGTTTTGCAGTGGGGGCAGGCGAACTCGGCCATGTTCTCCACGATGCCGAGGACCGGGACCTTGAGGCTCGTGAACATGGCCAGGGCCTTGCGCACGTCGGAGAGGGCGATGCTCTGCGGTGTGGTGACGAGGACCGCGCCCGAGACGGGCACGGACTGGCAGAGGGAGAGCTGGGCGTCGCCGGTCCCGGGGGGCAGGTCCACCACGAGATAGTCGAGCTCGCCCCACGCGATCTCGCCCAGGAGCTGGACGATGGCCCTGTGCACCATGGGTCCGCGCCAGATCACCGGGGAATCCGTCTCCACGAAGAGGCCCATGGGGATCACCTTGACGCCGAA
>JBAZSR010000014.1:0-872 GCA_041662295.1 Elusimicrobiota bacterium
GCCCTGCCAGCTTCTCGAGCCCGGGAAGGAGGCCGCAGGTGGAGACCGTCATGCGGTTCATGGCGATTGCGGAGCCGGCCGGGGCGTTGAGCAGCCTGCGCACGGACGCGGCCCAGTTCTCGAAGTGGTCGAGCGGCTCACCCATGCCCATGAAGGCGACGTTGGCCGGCCGGTGCCCCAGGGCCCGGGCGGCTTCGACCTGCGCCATGATCTCCTCCGGCTTGAGGTCCCGCACGAAGCCCATCCTGGCCGTGGCGCAGAAGGCGCAGCCCATCCTGCACCCGACCTGCGTCGAGACGCAGAGGGACGCGCGCGCCTTGCCCGCCGCGGCCTGGCGCATGGGCACGACCACGGACTCGACCTCTGCCCCGTCGGCCAGGCGCAGGCCGAACTTGACGATGCCTCCTTCCTGCTGGAGCCGGGTGACGCCGGGCGGGAGGTCTGCCGTCTTCATCGGGCCAGCACCCAGGCCCCGTCGCGCCGATAGAGCTTCGCCCGGATCGGCGCGGCTTCAAGGAGCGCCTGGTCCTTGGCCGAGGGCTCGAAAGGAAGGGAGAGGCTCTGGCCCGGGGTCAGGCCCGCGGCTGCCTCGATGACGTCCGGCAGGCTTTCGGAGACCCGGCCTCCCTGGGAGGACGCAGAGAATCCCACGGCCTGCTCCAGGATGAAGAGCGCGGCCTCCCTGGAGTCCCTGCCCTTGGGAAAGCGCCCGCTCCAAACGGCGCGCCAGGCCTTGTCGTCCTTGAGGACCTTTTCCCAATAGGAGGCGGCCGTCGGGACCGAGGGATCCAGCTTCAATCCTCCGCGATAGGCCAGGGCAGTCGCGGCTGTGAAGGGGTGGTCGAGCCAGGCCCACATGTCGCGGGAGTTGT
>JBAZSR010000014.1:882-34326 GCA_041662295.1 Elusimicrobiota bacterium
TCCCGTTTCGCGGCCAATCCGCGTCCTCCACCGGCGCGCCCAGCTCGACCCAGGGCCTGCACTGGGTGAAGAAGGCTCCGAGCTCCCGCGCTCCCCGGACACCGTCTCCGGAGATGCCGCCGTTGACCTGCACGAGGTGCTCGAGCTCGTGCGCGACGATGGGGGCGAGGATGCCGGCGTCGCGCTGGAGGAGGTAGTCCAGTCCGGCCGTGAACTCGCTGTCCTTGTCCGTGACCCACATGCCCTGCCGCCGGACGACCACGACCCCGCGGCCGGAGGAGAGGGGCTCGGTCAGGGACCGGCCCAGGCTGGTCCCTGCCAGCAGGGTCAGGGATTCGAGGAAGCGGTCTTCACCCTCCTCGAAGTCAGGACCTTCCGCTTCCGATCTGAGCCAAGCCGGCCTGGGGGGCTCGGGCGGCAGGGAGGGGCGGATGCTTCGGGAGAACCCGGGCGAGGAGAGTGCGGAAAGGGAGGCTCCGAAGCCGGACGCGGCGGACGCGGCCAGGGACTCCGGTCCCGGGGAGGCCGAGGCTCCGGGAACGGACGAAACGAGCGCTGCCAGCGCGATCGCCAGAGCGGTCATCGTCACGTGACAGGATAGCCCGGGGAATGCGGCCGCGGCATGGTCCCCTGGCCCAATCCGGGCTGGGCCGAAAACCGGGGCTCCAGCGGCCTTTGGGCCCAGGCGCGCTCCTTGAAGGGGGAGGAGAAATCAGCGATAATCGAGCCATGACACGAGCACGCTGGGCCGCCATCGCCGCCATCCCGGTCTTCGCAGGGTCCCTCGCGTGGGGGCTCCTGCCGGACGAGGAGAACACGATCAAGGTCTTCAACGACGTCTCTCCCGCGGTCGTGTTCGTCACGAACATCGCGGTGGAGCGTTCCTTCTATCTCGACGAGTTCGCCATCCCGCAGGGGAGCGGCTCGGGGTTCATCTGGGACAGGGCCGGCCATGTCGTGACGAACTACCACGTTGTGGCCAACGGCGACATCTTCCTCGTCAAGCTCAAGGACCACACGGAGCTCCGCGCCCGTCTCGTGGGCATCGAGCCCCGCAAGGACATCGCGGTCCTCAAGATCGACGCCCCTCAGGAGAAGCTCCGGGTCCTGCCCCTGGGGGATTCCTCGAGCCTCCAGGTCGGGCAGAAGGCCGTGGCCATCGGCAACCCGTTCGGGCTCGACAACACCTTGACCACCGGCATCATCAGCGCCTTGGGCCGGCAGATGGAGGGCATCGGCGGGGTCACCATCCGCGACCTCATCCAGACCGACGCGGCCATCAACCCTGGCAACTCGGGCGGCCCGCTCCTTGATTCGGACGGCAGGCTCATCGGCGTCAACACCATGATGGTCAGCCGCTCAGGCTCCAGCGCGGGCATAGGCTTTGCGGTGCCGGTCGCCTTTGTCAAGAAGATCGTGCCCCAGCTCATCAAGTACGGCAAGGTCATCCAGCCCGGGATGGGCGTCTCCATCCTGACCGAGGGACAGAAGTACTACTACCTCGGCGCCATCAGGGGCGTGGTCGTCCGCGAGGTCACTCCTGGCGGCCCGGCCGACCGCGCGGGCATGAGGGGCATGCGGAGGGATTTCTCGGGGCGCATGCTTTTGGGCGACATCATCGTGGGCATCAACGACGACCAGGTCGCAAACTACGACGACATGTACAATGCCTTGGACCGCTGCAAGGTCGGCGACAAGGTGGCGGTCAAGGTCATTCGCGATGATCGCAAGCGCACCTTCCAAGTCGAGCTCGTCAACGTCTACTGAGTCAGCCGTGACGCAGCCGGACGCGCCCTTGCCGGGCCCGGAACAGGAGAGGACGCCCTGGCGTCTCTTGGGTCTCGTCTTCCTCGCGGGCCTGGCGGTCCGCGCCTGGTTCCTCTGGTTCGAGCGGGCCAGCCCCTTCGCCGCCGTCCCCATCGTGGATGCCCGGGAATATCACATCTGGGCCTCGGCCATCGCCTCGGGCCAGGGCCTGCTCGCGGTGTGGGCGCACCACTCGCCTCTTTATCCGCTCTTTCTCGCCGGAGCTTACAAGCTCTTCGGGACCTCGCCCTGGCCTGTCTACGCCGTCCACGCGCTCTTGGGCTCCCTGACCGCGGCTCTCTGCTGCGCCGCGGCGTGGAGGGCCTGGCGTTCGGGCTGGGCCGCTGGCGCCGCAGGGCTGGCCGCGGCCTTCGGGTGGCCGTTCATCTATCCGACAGGACAGCTCCTTCCCCAGACCATCGAGATCTTCTTCGCGGCCCTGGCTTTCTTCCTGCTGAGCGGCCCGGTCTCTTCGAGTGTTGTGCGGTCGCTCGCTGCAGGCTGCGCAGCTGGGGCCGTGTGCTCCCTCCGGCCCCAGTTCCTGCCCGCCTGCTTCGTCGTTGGGGCGTTCCTCTCTGTTGCCTGGCCCCGGCGGGATTGGAAGCCGGCCCTGGCCTTTGTTATCCCCATGCTGATGCTGTCTCTCTGGTGGGGGGCCTACCTCAGGGCACACGGCATCCCTGCGTTCCTCCAGACTCGGAGCGGGATGAACCTCTACATCGCCAATCGTCCTGGAGCCACGGGCCTTGCAGCGGACTATCCGGGCTTGGAGACCCTTGTCCTGAAGCAGAAGGCGGCCGTTGCCGGCGCCCTGGGTCCCAAGGAGGACGCGTTCTTCCTGAGGCTGGTGCTGGATCGGATGAGGACCGACCCTGTCGTCTTTGCAGGGCTCTGGCTCAAGCGCCTCGGTCTGACCCTGGGTCGTTGCGAGATCCCGGCCGGAGAGGCGCACCCCTGGCCTGTTGAAGGGACCCATCTGGTCCTGAGAAGGCTCGATTTCGCCCTGCTCCTCTCCTTCGGGCTCTGCGGGCTCATGCTCGGGGTCCGGAGCGGGGACGGGTTCTTGCGGACAGCCTCGGCTTACGCTGGGGTCGGGGTCTTGGCTCTTTCGGCCGCTGGCGCAGCAGCCCGCTACCGCGCTCCGTTGCTGCCTGTCCTGGCTCTTGGAGCCGGCTGCGCGGTCCTGCGCTTGCGAGAGGCCTTTGCCTCAGAGGACCGCCGAGCTGTCGCGCTCTTGGCCTCGGTCGTCATCGGAGTGGGGGTCTTCTCGAGCTGGACAGGCTCCTTGGCAGCCTTGGATCCCGGGCGGGAGCATGCCATCGCGCTCACGCTGGAGGGACGGGCCGGGGGGAATCAGGGCGGCCGCGGCCGTGACTTTCTGAGGGCCTGGGTTCCCGAGCATCCTGCGGATTGGGACAGCCAATGGCACCTCGGGCTCGTGCTGATCCACGACCGAGATTGGTCCGCGGCCAACCGCGCTTTCCAGCGTTTGGCGCAGGCGCGGGGAGGGGACCTCCCCCAGCTTCATGGGATCGCTGCCTGGCTAAGCGCTCTGGATGGCCGAATAGCTGAAGCAGCGGCCGGGGCGCAGGCCTCTTGCACCGGGGACGCTGGCTCGCTCGAGGCGTGTTTCCGGGCCGCGCTCTACGCGAAGCTGGCAGACCCGTCCATGAAGATTGAGGACCGGCTCCTGCGATGTCCGCTCGACCCTGCCCACCGCAGGCCGGCGCACCCCGCTGCCGAGGAACTCGCCGCGGTCCTGCTCGCGGCTTCGCAGGGGAGCCTGCCAAGAGTCCGCATCGACCTGCAGGAGGCCCTTGTCGGCGTGGAAGAGGCTTACTGGGAAGGCTGGCAGCTGGATTACCCTGCCATAGAGGTGCGCAAGCTCGTGTTCCGTCAGCGCTGGCCTCTGACGCGGGTCGGGCCGCAGATTCCTTAGGGTCTCCGCTCCCGGGCCATCAGTCGGCCTGCGTGTCTATCTTCATCGGCCGCTGGGCTGGACCGGGACTTTGTTATCATAGTCCGCTTTATGGTGCGCCGAACTGCTGCCCCTCTAGCCGCGGCTCTGATCGTCTTGGCGTTCCTCTCCGCTCCCGCGTCCGCGACGGGCGGGAGCGCGGGCTCCGCGGAGACCTCGGCCCTTTCCCTGGACCAGGACTACTGGTATTTCGACATCTACAAACCTTTCTTCACGGAAGGTGACGGTCCGGACGGGTTTAAGGTCGTGACCGCCAGCCGGCCGAGGGCACGGAACATGGCTTTCCCCAAGAACAAGTCCAGCGGGACCATCCGGGTCTTTGTCGTTGGGGGGTCTGTGGCCGCGCTCTATGATGCCGATGAAAGTCCGGTCCGTCCCAGGCTCGCCGAGATCCTCTCCGGCCTGTTCCGGGGCAGGAAGGTCGAGGTCGTCAACTGCGGGATGGGCGCCTACGACAGCTACCGCGAGTCGCTCCTTCTGACCGAGCTTGCGGCGTACGCGCCGGACATCATCATCCTCCTGAGCGGAAACAACGAGCTCATGACCGCGTCCGGTCCCCCGGCACTCACAGGGTTGGCCAGCCTCAAGCTGGCCCGGCTGCTCAAGACCTCTCCCAAGGCGTCTCCCCCGGAGTCTGCGGGAGGTGGGCGCCGCTCCGGGGCCGACGCCATGAAGGCGTTCGAAGCGCGGCTGCGCTCCATGATCGCGGCCGCCAGGTCCGCGGGAGCCGTGGTCGTGGCCTGCACCCTTCCGCGCCTCCTAGGCCGGCCACCGAAAGCCCCCCTTCCGTTCTGGGATGCGACGTTCCGGGAGGCTTGGGCAGAGCTTGAAGCCGGCAGGCACGAGGCCGCTGCAGGGCTTCTGCGTCGCTACGTGGAATCCAGCCCGGGAGACCCTATGGGGCGGGTCTTTCTCGGCCGGGCTCTCGAGAGGCTCGGCGATGCCGAGGGCGCGAGACAGAGCTATCTCAGCGGCCAGGGCCTCGACCCCGCCTCGGACCCGAACCCCGTCATCAGGCGTGTGGCGCGTGAGGAGGGAGCGGTCCTGGCCGACCTTCATGTCGTGTTCAACACGGCCGCGGCCGCGCCTTCGAACGAGCGGCTGATGGTCGACGATGTGCATTGGGAGAGGACCAGCGACCCCCTGGTCTCGGCCGTCATCGCTCGGGCCCTGGGTCGCGAGGGCCGTAGGCAGCTGCCCGCGGCCTTGTCCGGGGGGATGGATCCGGACTGGGTCGTACGCGGCGTCCCCGCCTGGGAGAAGATGGCGCGGGAGGGCCTTCCTCGGTCGGAGGAAGACTTCCGGAGCAGGGCGCTTCGCGCCATATGGGAGAGCCTCCTCGAGGTGCCCGGAATATCGGAGGCCGCCGTGGCGGGATTCGAGTCCCTCCTCAAGGACTACCCCAAGGAACTCGCCTTGTTCGAGACCAGCCGCGCCGGACTCGAGGCCCGCGTCAGGACGAGCGTCTGGATGCGGGCCCGGAGCGCCGAGTTCGACCGGCGGTGGACGGCGGCCCTGACCTGCATCGGGGAATCCTACAGGAGAGCCGGGCTCCTCCTCCTGGCGAGAAAATACTTCGGAGCGGCCCTCGACCTGTCTCCGGGAGACCCCTGGCCCCGCCTCGGGATGGCCCTGGCTGCGGCCGGCGAGCCCGGAAGAGCAGTCGCTGAACTGGCCAAGATCCGCGAGCCCGAGGCCTCCCTCTCGACCGTGCGCCACTACCGCGCTTTCCTCGACCCCGCCGGCAAGACCAGGCCCTCCGGCCGCCCCGCGCTGGGTGCGGCCGGAGGGCTGACGGGCACGGCCCAGTTCTGGAGCGACGAGGCGCGGTCGAGCCTCGAGTTCGGAGATGAGGGCGTCGCGGCCGTCTTCCTGGACCGCGCTCTCGCGGCCGGGCCGGGCCCGGGAGAAATGGCCATCCTCGCCGAATCTTTCTCCCGGTTGCGGGACCGTGAAGGACTGCGGCGCGTCCTGAGGTTGGCGACCCGGGCGTCAGGGAAGGCGTCCGACCCGGAACTCGCGGTCCGCCTGGCCGGCGTCGCCCTTGACGCCGGAGAGGACTCACTCGCCCGGGGGCTGCTGCGGGGCCCCGCCCTCCGGCCGGACGACCCCAGGGCCCTGGTGGCGCGCGCACGGCTCGAGCTGCGCTCGGGCCGGCGCGGGAGCGCAAAGACCTTGCTCTCCCGCGCCGAGAGCCTCCAGAAGGACGCCCGGTCCCTGCGATGTCTCGCCTCTGCGTGGGACGAAGCGGGCGAGCCGGACCGGGTCAGGCTGACGCTGGAGAGACTGGTCGGCCTCGCGCCCAGGGACCCGGACGCGCTCCTCGAACTCGCCGCCGCATCCCTGGCCGCGGGCAGAAGAGAGGAGGCGCGGGAGCGTCTCGGACAGGCCGAAGCGCTGAGCCTGAGCGGGCCGGACCTCCGGCGGGCGGCGCGGATCCGGCGCGAGCTCGGCGATCATAAGCAGTCTCTGGCCGACTTGGAAAGGCTTGGCGCGGCCACGGACGCGGACCGGCACAGTCTGGGGCTGGCCCTCTCTGCGAACGGGGATTATACGCGTTGCGTCGAGATCCTGACCGGGCTCGTCGAGAAGCATCCAGACTCGCCGGTCTATCTCAGCGACCGGGCGGTCTGCGCCTTCGGCCTCAGGTCAGTGGAGCCGGCCATCCGCGACCTGACCAGGGCCATCGAGCTCGACCCAGCGTTCCTGCCGGCCTACGCCAGTCTGGCCGCCATCCACACGGGCCGCGAGGAATACAGGGAAGCTCTCAGGGTCTGCAAGGCCGCTCTTCGGCGTGGAACGCGCTCTGAACACCGGAAGCTGAGGGAGGAGGTCCAGCGTCTAGCCGATGACCTGGCCCAGCGTCATTGACAGCTTTATCATCCGCTCCCGCCTGCAGGCAGTGATTTTCTGGGTCCAAAGGCCCTTGACGAATTCAGGTGCCGGGGTTATACTGATTCGTAGGGCGTCCCCTGCGGAGCCCTAACAGAGACTCGGGCGGCTTATACCCGCCCATGCCAAATCCCCGAAAAGGGGATTTGGCTTTTTAGGGCCCTGACGGGCCCAGGAATCAGTAGGCCCAATATCAGTCATTTTCCATCCCCTTTGGCCCAGAACGTATTTTCATCATCGGTAGTAGACTAAAACATGGCTGCCGGAGCCTGGGTCCTCATCCTTTCCCTGCCCCTTGCCGGTTACGGCCAGACCCGGTCGCTTGCTCCGACGGCCATTCCCAGGTTTATCGCCCCCGCGTTCGCCGTCGGAGCGGCCTCGGTCGTGTCCCTGCCGCGGTTCTCCGGCATTCCTTCAGCGGCAGGAGGCTCCTTGGCCGCTTCCTTCGTCCCCAGCCTCGCGGTCCCAGCAGTGTCCCTGCTCCCTGCATCCGTGGTCCTGCAGCCGGCGGCGCTTCCTGTCGAGGTTCCTGCGCTGGTACGAGACGCCCCGGCTCAAGCGCCGACCGCCAAGGAGACGCTGGAGGCCGCGGCTGAGACGCTTCAGGCCGCGGGAGAGGACGCTGACGGCGGCAAGACGCTGTCGGACCGGGTCTTCGACGCCGCGCCGATGCCCGCTGCGTCGGGGGAGGTCGTCTTCGCCGACGTTCCCGCTCCTCCGGCCGCGGCCGCTGAGGATCATCTCGTCCGCGTGAAAGGGCTTGCGCCCTTCCTGTCCGTCGCGGACGCCGCTGACCGGGCCTGGATGACGGGGGTCCTGGAGAAGGCTATGTCCACGAGGACCGGCAGGAGGGTCCTGCGCCGGACAGCCGGCGTGGCCAGCCGCAGGGGCCAGCCCATCCCGGTCCAGGTCGAGGCCCTGAAGGGCGAGTACGGGAGCTTCGTCTATGATTGGGACGTGCTCCAGCTCGCGGCCAGCCTCAAGGGCGTGGATTCCGACCAGGCCGCGCCCATCCTGGTGCACGAGCTCCTGCACTTCTGCCAGCGCGACATCGGCCTGCCCGTGGACGCCCTGGAGATGGAGCTCGAGGCCCACATCGTGACCCTGCAGGTCTTCCGCGAGCTCGGCATCAAGCCCGGCCGCTCCACTTTCTCCGCCGGGTTCCAGCGGGCCCTGCTCAAGGGCGGCCCTCCCGGTGCCGTGGAGTGGCTGGCGGAGAGCTACGACAAGAACATCGGCATCCTCAACGGTCGGAGCATGAAGGACTATGTCGCGGAGCTCCAAAGCCGCAGAGAGAAGATCCTGAAGGGCAAGGCCCGGCTGGAGCGCCTCCTGGCCAAGCGCTCTGCGGTCTACGACGACATGAAGGCGAGCGGCCTCTCGGAGGCCGCCGTGAGGAACTACGACCTCGACCAGGTCGAGCCCGTGATGCGCCGGCTGCGCGACCAGGGGGCGGAGCTCTTCTGGGTCGACCGCGACCTGGGCATCCTGGGGACCCCCGAAGGCAGGGAGCGCTACCGGGCGTTCAGCCAGCGGGTGACCAAGCGCATCCTGCGCTTCCACGAGACCCTCACGCGGGGCGGGGACTAGCGCTTCTTCTTCGTCGCCCAGAGCCCCGGAGCCGCGGCTTCCCGCAGGAAGTGCGCCATGCTCGCGATGGCCTTGAAGTAGTCCCCGAGGTGCATGCTCTCGTTCTCGCCATGGTGGTTGGCGAAGGGGTCGCCCAGGCCCATGAGGATGACCGGCACTCCGCCGAGCGCCTTGGCGAAGGGCTCCACGAAGCCGATGGAGCCGCCGCAGCCCATGAACACGGGCTTGCGGCCGTAGCCGGCCTCGAGGGAACGGGCCGCGGCAGCGAAGAGCGGGAGGTCCGGGTCCGTGCGCCAGGCGGTGTTGAGGTTGAGGTTGGAGAACTCGACCTTGACGCCCCAGGGCGCGTTGGCCAGGAGGTGGGCTTTGAGCCGTCTGGCCGTGTCGGCTGGATCCATGTCGGGTACGGTGCGGATGCCCAGGTGGCACCAGGCGGAGTCATTGATGATGTTGGCCCAGCCCTTGCGCGAGGAGGCTTCGACGGCGTTGACGGAGAGTGCGGGCTCGAACCAGATCTTGCCGAAGATGTGCTTGCCGTTGCCGAGGAGCCGGCTCTTGGGGAGCAGGCCGCTCTGGAGCCGGAAGGTCTTCTCGTCGTAGCGCAGGGACTCGAGGGACTTCTGCTCGGCCTGGGACGGGACTCGGACGCGGTCGTAGATGCCGGGGATGGCCATGCGGCCGTCGGGCCCGGTGAGCGATGCGAGCATCTTGGAGAGCGCCTGGACCGGGTCAGGCATGGGGCCGCCCCAGACCCCGGAGTGGACGGGCTTCTCGGCGGTGCGTACCGTGACGTCCATGGCCACGAGTCCCCGCAGGGAGGTCGTGATGGAGGGCGCTCCCGTGTCGTAATTGCCGGTGTCGTGGATGACGATGGCGTCCGCCGCGAGCTTGCGGCTGTGCTTCTTGACGAAGCTCGCGAGCGACGCGGAGCCGATCTCCTCCTCGCCCTCGATGAGGACCTTCACGTTGACGGGGAGGTCGCCCGCGACCTTGAGGTGCGCCGCGACCGCGCTGGTGTAGACCGTGACGGCGGCCTTGTTGTCCGCGGTCCCGCGGCCGTAGAGCCTCCCGGCCCGCTGGGTCGGCTCGAAGGCGGGGGATTTCCAGAGCTCGGGCCGGCCCGGGGGCTGGACGTCGTGATGGGCGTAGAGGAGGAGGGTCGGAGCGCCGGGGGCGTGCAGCCAGTCGCCGTAGGCGTAGGGGTGGGCGCCCGGTATCCTGAGCACGTCCACATTCTCGAACCCGCGCAGCTTGAGGAGCGAGGCCACGGCCACGGCGGAGTGGTCCACGTGGCGCGGGTCGAAGCCCTTGAGGCTGACGCTGGGGATGGCCACGAGCTCCTTGAGGTCCGCCAGGAACCTCTCCTGGTTGGACAGGACGTAGTCCATGGCGCGCTGGATGTGGATGGTCATGGCTTCACTATATAAAAATAGGGGCTGGCAAATTTATAGAATCATGAGGCCTTGACCATCCTTCCCCGGTACCTGCTGAGGACCTTCGTCCCCCTCTTCGTCCTCTGCCTGGTCCTGTTCACCGCGGTGCTCCTGATGAACAGCTTCTTGAAGCTCTTCAGCCTCGCGGTCACCAAGGGCATCTCCCTGGTCTGGATCCTCGACTGTTTCGCCCGCCTCTTGCCCTATTTCATGAGTCTGACGGTGCCCATGGCGTTCCTCGTGGCCATGCTCATGGCCCTCGGCCAACTCTCGGAGCGCGGGGAGGTCATGGCCCTGCGCTCCTCGGGCTTCTCCTTCCGGGAGATGACATGGCCGCTCTTGGCCCTCTCGGTGATCCTGTCCGGGCTCCTGCTCTGGGTCAACCACAAGGTGAGCCCCGAGGGGCTGCATTCCTTCCGCAAGCGGCAGTCCCGGCGACCCAGCAGCTGGCCCGCATCGACCTGGAGCCCGACTCCTTCATCAACCTCGGCCCGTGGAGGCTCTACGCCAAGGACGCGGACCGCTCCACTGGGGTCATCAAGGACGTGTATCTGGTCAAGGCCGGGGAGGAGCGGGGGCTCCGGGTGAGCGCTCCCCGCGGGACTTTGAGGCTCAAGAAGGGCCAGGGCTTCGTGCTGGAGCTCGAGGACGGGTCCCTCCAGCTGCCCGGCAAGACCGCGGACAAGTTCACCTCCGCGGTCTTCGGCCGCTACCGCCTCTTCGTCCCCTTGACCGCCCCGGTCGCGGTCACCCGCGCGACCGAGACCCAGGAGTTCAAGTCCCTGCACCTCTGGGAGATGGCGCGCGCGGCGGGCATGCCTCAGGAGCGCCGCAACGAGTACCTGGTGGAGGTCGCCGTGCGCAGCGCGGGAGCCATCTCGCCCTTTGTCTTCTTCTGGATCGGTGCCCCGCTGGGGCTCGGCTTCCACCGCTTCGGCAAGGGCAAGGGGTTCGTCGTGAGCCTCGGCATCCTCTTCATGTTCTACGGGCTGCTCGCGTTCGGGATCGGCCTCGGCCGGCGCTACGGGAGCCTCTCCTTCGCGGCGCCCTGGCTGGCTGACGTCGTCGGCCTGGCGATCGGCGCCTGGCTGACCCGCAAGGCGGCGGAGCGATGAGGATCTTCTCCGTCTACATGGCGAAGCGCTTCTTCAGGCCTTTCGGCTTCGGCCTGGGGCTCTTCGCGATCCTCCTGTTCCTCGGCACGGTCTTCGACCGCATGAGCGCCCTGGTCAAGAGCCCGGCTTCCATCGGCGTGATCCTCGAGTACCTCTGGTTGGAGGTCCCGTACTGGGCGATCCGGACCATCCCCATGGCGACCCTGTTGGCCACTCTGGTGGCCATGACCGGGTTCGTGCAGAGCGGCGAGGCCCTGGCGGCCCAGGCCGCGGGCTTTCGGATCCGGGATTTCTGGAAGCCGATCCTGTGGTGCTCCCTCGGCGTGGCGGTGCTGAGCTTCGCGGCGCAGGAGACGCTCCTGCCCGCCTGCTACCGGCGGTCCCAGCGCCTCTGGGTGGAGGACATCCGTCCGGCGTGGGAGGCCGACCTGTACCTCAACCTGGCCATGATCACCCGGCCCGGGCAGTTCGTCCAGGCCAAGGCCTTCCGCCTCAAGCAGGGAATCCTGGAGAAGGTGATCCTGGAGCGCGTCGGCGCCGAGGGCATCGAACGGCAGATCGACGCGGAGAGAGCGGTCTTCGAGCCCTCCCTGATGTGCTGGGTCCTCTACGACGGGGTGTACCGGACCTTCCAGAGCGGCAAGGTCGCCGAGCGGCGCTTCAAGAGGCAGGTCTCGGACCTGACGACCCTGCCCAAGGATCTTGTCCCGAGGACAAGGAGCCCCGAGGAGATGAGCCTCTTCGAGCTGATCCGCTACGCTCCCAAGGTCAAGCACCTGGGGGTGTCCCCCAGGGAGTACCTGGTGGCGGCGCACTCCAAGGTGTCCTTCCCCTTCACCAACGTGGTGATCTGCGCGCTCGGGATCCCCGTGGCCCTCCGCCTGCGCCGCGCCGTCAAGATCGTCAGCTTCTCCGTGGCCCTCGGGCTTTCGTTCCTCTTCCTGTGGTTCATGGAGATGGGACGGGCGCTCGGGATCAGCGGCAGGCTGCCCCCTCCTCTGGCTGCGTGGACCGCGAACATCGTGTTCGGCGGGCTTGCCGCGTACCTCATCCGACGCTACGACGTCTAGCCCGGCACCTGGACCCTGTCATATATCCATAATAGGTTCGCAATGAAGGTTTAACAGGGGCCCCCTATACTTTGAATCCATGCGGGCCGCTCCTTTGTTCCGCCTCATCGCCCTAGTCCTCTGCCTGGTCGAGGTTGTCCAGGCACAGCAGGATTCGGCTGAGTCCAGCTGGGTCACGGACGGGCCGGTCTACGCGGTGGCGGCGTCCTCGGCCGTCACCTACATCGGAGGCGATTTCACCCGGGTCGGGACCTATACCGGCCGAGGGGTGCCGATCCTGCTCACGGACGGCAAAGCAGCGGCGGTCTATCCGATGGTCAACGGCGAGGTCCTGGCCGTGGCGCCGGACGGCTCCGGGGGCTGGTACATCGGAGGGAGCTTCACCCGGGTCGGGGGTGTCGTTCGGAACTACGCGGCCCACATCCTGTTCACGGGGCTCGTGGACTCGAACTGGAACCCCAACGCCAACGGCGTGGTCCGGGCCCTGGCCGTGGGCTCGGGCAAGGTCTACGCGGGCGGAGACTTCACCACCATCGGCAACGCCTCCCGGGGCCGACTGGCCTGCCTGGATGGGACCACTGCCTCGGCCTGCTCCGGGTGGGACCCTGGCCCCAACGGCGTGGTGCGGGCCCTGGCCCTCTCCGGCGCCGTGCTCTACGTCGGCGGGGACTTTACCTCGGTCTACGCCCTGGGCAGGAGCAAACTCGCCGCTATCGACGTGCCCTCCGGCGTGCCGGCGCCCTCCTGGAACCCTGGGGGGACCCTCGGGATCGACGGCCCCGTGTACGCCCTGGCCGTGGTGGGGACCTCGGTCGCTGCCGGCGGGGACTTCACCTCCGTCGACGGGGCGGCCCGCGGCTACGCCGTGGCCGTGGACTCGGGCGGGATCGTCGCGGCCTGGGACCCCCAGTTCAACGGGGCGGTGCGCGCCCTGGCTTACGGCGGGGGCAAGGTGTTCGCGGGCGGAGACTTCACCTCGGTCAACGGCGGAACGGGCCGCACCCGCCTGGCCGCGGTGCACCCGGTCTCGGCCGCGGAGCAGTTCTGGAGCCCGGACCCCGACGCCGCGGTCTCGGCCCTCACGGTCGTCGGTTCGACCCTCATCGTGGGAGGGAATTTCACCTCCATCGGCGCGCAGGCCCGCAACCGCCTTGCCGGCGTGGACCTTGTCATCAGCAGCGCGACCGCCTGGAACCCCAATGCCAACGGGGTGGTGAAGGCGGCGGCGTCCAACGGGGCTCTGGTCTACGCTGGCGGAGCGTTCTCCAACGTCGGCGGGATGGACGCTCATGCCGACCTCGCCGCGGTGGAGACCCTGACCGGCAAGGTCCTGCCGTGGGGCCCGGATGCGGACGGTCCGGTCCGGGCCCTGGTCTTGGGTCCGGGCGGCCTTTATGTCGGCGGCGAATTCACGACCGTGGCGGGCCAGGGCCGCAACTATATCGCAGCCGTGGACACGAACACCGGAGCGGCCACGGCCTGGAACCCCGACGCGAACGCCGCGGTCCGCGCCTTGGCCGTGAACGGCTCCGTCGTCTACGCCGGGGGAGACTTCACCACCATCGGCATCGGCGGCCAGCCGCGCAGCCGCCTTGCCGGCTTGGACGCGACGCTCGGGACGGCTTCCGCCTGGATCCCGGACGCCAACGGCGTGGTGCGGGCATTGGCCTTGAACGGCGCCGTGATCTACGTCGGCGGGGACTTTACCTCGATCGGCGTCGGCGGCCAGCCGCGCAACCGCCTGGCCGCCCTCGTGCTGGCGTCCGGAGTGGCCTCCTCCTGGAATCCGGGGGCGGACGGCGTCGTTCGGGCTCTGGCCGTGAGCACGGCCGCGGTCTACGTCGGCGGAGACTTCGCGAGCGTCGCAGGGGCGGGCCCCTATGTCGCGGCCGTGGACCACGCCGGCAACGTCGTGTCCTGGATCCAGGGCGCCAACGGCGCGGTCCATGCGCTGGCCGTGGAAGGGTCCCAGGTCTTCGTCGGGGGGGATTTCACCATCATCGGCGGCCAGTTCCGCAACCGGCTCGCGGCCTTGGACGCCGGCTCGGGGTCCGCTGGAGGGTGGAGCCCGGACGTGGACGCCACGGTGCGCTGCCTCGCCCTGCGCGACTTCCGGCTCCACGCTGGGGGAGACTTCACCCAGGCCGGCGCTGGCAAGAACCCCCGCTACGCCCGCTTCTATCTCCATTCCTCGGCGCCCGCGGCGGCCTCCTCGTTCACGGGGACCGCGGCGAGCTCGACCACGGTGGTCTGGACCTGGACCCAGATGCCAAACAGCGAGGGCTACTCCGTCCTCACGGCCGCCGACGCCGACGTCTCCGGAGTGCTCTCCACCGCGGCGTGGACCTTTTCCGAGACTGGGTTGTCGCCCAACTCCCTGGTCGCCCGCAAGGTCCGGTCCGTGAGCGAACTGGGCAGTGCGGTGTCCGCATCGACCTCGGTCACCACGCTTGCGGCCGTGCCCACGAGCCTGGAGTTCTCGGGCGTCACCCAGAGCTCGCTGACCCTTTCGTGGGACGCCAACAACAACCCCGCCGGCACCCCGTATACCATCCAGATGTCGTCGTCCGCGGATTTCGCGGGCGTCATCAGCACGATCGCGCCGCTCTCCGAGAACCTGACGACGCGGAGCAAGGGGCTGGTCAACCTGCGGGCGGGCGCCACCTATTACTTCAGGGTCCTTTCGTGGAACGCCCAAGGCCAGCCCAGCGCCGGGTACTCGCCGAGCGCCTCGACCTACACCCTGGCGGTCGGCGGGGTCTCCACCCAGCCCGTGACGAACGACGTCGTCCAGACCGTGACCGCGGGCGACGGCGTGACCACGGTGGAGATCCCGGCCGGGACCGTGTATCCCGGCGGGCTGACCTCGGGCGGGATCGCGGTCTCCACCGCTCCGCTGACCGCCGCGCTGGCGGCCAGCGCCACGAGCCTGGCTTCCGCCAACACGAGCCTCGGGCCGGGACAGAACCTTGTGCTGGAGAGCATCCGCGAGTTCGTGTTCTACGACCCGGCCGGCAGCGCCGTGGGCGGGACGTTCTCGGGGGACGTCACGATCTCCCTGCCTTATCCGGACTCCGACAACGATGGCGTCGTCGACGGCACCAGCCCGGCGCTCGAGGCCGCGAACATGGAGGTCTACACGCTCGACGAGTCCAAGAGCCGCTGGGCGCTGGTCGGCCGGCCCGTCGTCGACACCCTGGCCAGGACGGCTTCCATCGGCGTGCGGCACTTCAGCCTGTACGCGATCGGCGGCGCGGGCTCGTCCAACGGGTTCGATGATATGCGGGTCTACCCCAACCCCTTCAAGCCGGGCGGCGCCAACCCCAACGAGGGCCGGCCCTGCGGCCAGAACTCCTGCGCCGCGGGGCAGGGCATCACGTTCGACAATCTGCCGGTGGACGTGTCGATCACGATCTACGACCTCAATGGGACCGAGATCGACTCGATGCGGACCTTCAATTCCGGCGGAGTCGTGCGCTGGGACGGCAGGAACAAGAACGGCGCGGACGCGGCCACGGGCGGGTATTTCGCGGTCATCGAGAGCCCGGGCCGCAAGATCGTGGTCTGGAAACTGGCGATCATCAGATGAAGCGCTTCCCTTGGTGGACGGCTATGGCGCTGTGGCCCTGCTGGGCCGCGGCGGGGCCGTCGAGCGCAGACCCGCTGCAGTTCATGCTGCACGACGCAGGGGCCCGGGCCTCCGCCTTGGGCGGCGCGTACACGGCGCTGGCCTTCGACTCCACCGCCCTGTTCTACAACCCGGCGGGACTGGGCCTGGCGAAGCGCTACGAGGCGACCGTGATGCACGACGAGTTCATCACCAACTCTCACCAGGACCAGGTCGGCATCTGCCTAAAGCAGGGCTTCGGGCTGGCGGGCAACTACCGCGCTTTCACCCGCATCCCCAAGACCACGGTGGACAATCCCTGGGGGATGGGGCTCGGGCACTACGGCATCTCGAGCCTCGCCATCGGCGCGGGCTACGGCAAGGAGGTCCTGCCCAACCTGAGCCTCGGCATCGGCTATAAGTACATCCACGAACAGATTGACGACATCGCCGCCAACAGCCACGCCGTGGATGTGGGGATCCTGCTGGTCCCCAGGCCCAGGCTCGCCTTGGGCTTCGCCGTCCAGAACCTCGGTCCGCCACTGCGCTACCATGCCGCCACAGAGAACCTGCCGCTCAACTTCCGCTGGGGCGCGGCCTACGGGTTCGACTGGAGCGGGGTGGCGTTCACGGCCTCGGTGGACGGGATGCGCCAGCGCGAGGACCGGACCAACGTGGGGTCCGGGATCGAGGGCGTGGTGTTCAAGATGCTGGCCTTCCGCTTGGGCTACAACAGCCGCAACGACGGCGGCCCGGGCATCACGTGGGGATTCGGCCTCAAGAGGAAGGGGATGTCGTTCGACTACGCGGTGGCTCCCTACGGCAAGCTCGGGTGGAGCCACCGCGCGGGCATGACGTTCCGCTTCGGCGGCGGGGGCGATGACTGGCCAGATTTTCAGTCTGAAGCGGTGAAGCTCAGGCCCCGGCCTACTCCCGGCCTGGCCGCGCCGGTTCCCCCGGCCGCGCCGCCGCCTGCGCGGAAGAAGACGCCTCCCGCCCGCCGGAAATGAGCGCCCCGGCCTTCCGGCCGGGGCGTCCGAGCCTGGCTGCGGCGATCCCTGCCTAGGAGTTGGACTCCAGGGAGCGGAACCAGTTCTGGATGGCTTCCGTGAGTTGGCGGACCTGCGACTCCGGGCCTTCGATGACAAGGAGGAAGTCGGAGGAGAGCCACCCTTTGTACTCCTTGAGCTGGTAGGTGACGCCGTCCTCCCGGTCGAGGAACTTCTCGAGCTCCCTGCGGACCTGGCCGCGCAGCATGGCTCCGGACGTGAAGGTCATCTTCGCCTTCACCGCGGCCTCAGCGCCGGCCTCGGGGACCGTCATGGGCGCGATATCCGTGATCACATGGCTGGCGTAGGTGAAGAGCCCGGCGGGCCCGGGGCTCTTGGGGATGGTCACGCCGTGGGTCTTGGCCGCGGCCCGGATCTCCGCCTCGTGCGGGATGTTCCCGTTGGCGTCCATGTCGTTGAGGAGGACCTGGGCGATGGCCGTGGGGATGTCCGAGGCTTTGGCGAACAGGGTCGGCAGGACGATCGCCTCGGCGACCGCGGCGCCCGCCTCGTCGCCCAGCTTGGCCATGAGGGCCTTGCGGAGCTTCCACGCGAAGCCCATGTACACCTGGCCCTGGTCGTGGACCTCGTCGTACTCCTTGTACTGGTGGGTGTTCTCACCGTGCCGGACGTAGTTGGGCTCCTGGTTCTTGAGGAAGCCTTCGCCCACGATCGGGTTGTTCGACATGAACATGGAGAAGATGTCGCCCCATCCCTCGCTCAAGCCGCCGTTGACGATGCCGCCGATCATGTCGTCGATGAAGTGCCCGCCCTCGTGTCGGATGACCGAGGCGAAGGCCGTGTTGGCGCAGTTCGAGCTGGACTTGAAGAAGTTGAGGCTCGGCCAGCCCGGGGTGTAGTACGCGTTGCACTCGTCGTCGATGTTGGTCTTGATCTGGATGGCGCGCTCGAGCCGCTTGTCGTTGATGCCGTGGGCCTTGGCATACTCGATGAGCTGGGTGAAGTGGTAGTACGCGTTGACTTGGGCGATGTCCTCCTCGCTGGATCCGGTCGGGTTGTAGACGACCGAGGCCTCCTCCCCGGGCTTGAGCGTGCCGGAGATCGTGAGGGTCTTGCCGGACTGGTTCTTGACCTGGGCGTACTTTCCCGAGAGCGTCGCCGTGAAGGTGACGTCGCCCTTGGCCGTGGCGTCGGTCGCGCCTTCCTCGGACTTCTTCGTCGCGTCCGTGGTGAAGCGGCCCTGGCTGTCGGTCTGGACTTTCTGGCCGTTCGACAGGGCGACGTCCATGTCCGCCATGGGCAGGACGTCCGGAACGGTTTCGGTCTTGGTCGGCCCCTCGGCCACGCCGCGGCCCTCGATCTTGGCGGAGGAAGCCGCGAGCCCGCCGGCGTTGGCCCGGGCGTCCCAGGCGAAGGCCTGTCCCGTGACCACGTCGACCGCGATCATGAAGGGCAGGGTCTCGACCGTGTAGAGCTGGACGGCGCGCCAGACGTTCTTGATGTGGATGATCTGAGAGCCGTAGTCTTGCATCTGGAGGCCCATGGTCTGCGGGTTGACGCCGAGGAGGCTGATGGCCGCGTCCCTCATCTCGGGCTCGGAGAAGTTCGGGGTGGTGTCCACGGCCATCCTTGGGAAGAGCTTGGCCGTGGAGGCGAGCACCACGGGCTGGCCCTTGACGACCTTCACGGTGAAGCTGAGGTAGGTGCCGCGCACGACGTAGCCATCCTTGGACTGCCGGAAGTAGGCGTAGATGGTGTCGGCCTGGTGCGCGACGCCCGCCACCCGCTTGACGTGGATGGTCTCGAGCTCGGCGCTCGTGATGCCGTACTTCGCGGTCTCGGCGTCCACGAGGGAGCGCAGGGCGGATTCGACCGCGGCCTCGTCGCGGCCGTCGGCCTGGAGGACGATCGGACCCGCGTCGAAGATGCCCGGGACCGCGGACGCGTCGAGGACCTCGACGCCGTGGATGGTGTTGAGGTCCCTTGCCCCGCTGGCCGCGCCTTCGGGGACGTCCGGAGGGGCGTCGGGGAGGGCGCCGCTCGGCAGGGTGACGGGCTTGACCTTGCCGGTCAGGGCGGTGGCGGATAGGGATGTCTCGGAGGCGGACTGGTTGAAGCCGATCCTGCTGATGAAGGCGCTGACGAGCTTCTTGAGCTTGGAGGAGTTCTTGCCGACCACGGACCCGCTCTGCCGGGCTTGGTCCGCCGCTGCATCGATGGCGGAGGCGGGGGCGGCGGCCTCGGACGGCGCCGCGGCGCGGATGGCTTCGGGAGCGGCCGTCACCGGGACCGCGGGAGCCGCGGCTTGGGCCGCGGCCAGCTCGAGCGACGGGAAGGCGACGGATGCCGAGGGGAGAGCGGAGACCGCGGAGTCTCCGGCCTGGAGGGCCGGGGCGGCCTGGAGAACGGGGATGCCGAGGCCGGACACGGAGCCCTTGAGGTCCATGCCGGACTGGAGGCTGGCGCCCGCCGGGCTTCCGAGAGAGGGGTTCACCGAGATCATCGGGACCGCGGTCTGGACTGCGGAGGGGGCCGCGGCGCGCATCTGGAGCGTCTGGGCCGAGGCTCCTGTCGGGGACAGGAGGACGGCGAGAGACAGGACGACTGAGGGGATCTTGGTCTTCATGGAGAAATTGTACCGAAAGCCCCCAGCGGAGCCCTTGGGTCCAGAAGGGAGCGAACGCGGAAATAAACGGCCCATGCCTGTCTGGGCCCAAGAGTCCTCCGGGGTCCCATGTTCCGGACCCATTTTTGGTGCCGATTTTTGGTGCCGGGGATTAAGAAACTTAAGTTATCGTCAATAACTTAAGTTTCTTAATCCCCGGCACCGGAGTGAATTGATAGAATCCGGGTCCATGAACGAGGCGATGCCCCCTTCTCTCGCGCCGGTGTGCGGGCACTTCGGGGAGTGCGGGGGCTGCTCCAGCCAGGACGTCCCGTACGAGGATCAGCTCAAGGCCAAGGCTGGCCGCGTGGCCGAGGCGTTCGCCGGCGCCGGCCTGGACCTGACCCTTCCGGTGAGGCCCTCGCCCGCGGTGTGGCGCTACCGCAACAAGATGGAGTTCGCCTTCGGGGACGTCTATCCGCCTGAGGAGGGCGGGCCGTGGCTGAGGCTGGGCTTCAAGGCCCGCAAGCGCTGGAGCAAGACCGTGGACGTTGGCTCGTGCTTGTTGGCCTCGGAGGAGGCGTCGGCCATCCTGGGGCGGGTGCGCGCTTGGGCGGCTGAGGAGCGCTTGGAGCCCTACAACAGCGTCAAGAAGGTCGGCTTCCTGCGCTACCTTGTCCTGCGCGAGGCCAAGAACACGGCGGAGCGGCTGGTCCTGCTCGTGACCAGGGCCGGCGAAGTCCCCCGGGAGTCCTTCCTCCGCGCGGTCGGAGACAAGACGACCTCCGCGCTCTGGGGCGTCAACGCAGGGGTGGCGGATACGGCGGACTGCTCGTCGCGCGAGGTCCTTTCCGGCCCGGGCTTCATCACCGAGGCGCTCAATCTGCCCGGACGGTCCCTCAGGTTCCGTATCTCTCCCCAGTCCTTCTTTCAGACCAACACCCTTGCGGCCGAGCTGCTCTACGCCAGGGTGGCCGCTTGGGTGGAGGCGCTCTCTCCGGAGAGAGTGCAGGACCTGTACTGCGGGGGAGGGGGCATCGGGCTCTCCGTGGCCCACGCGTGCCGTGAGGTGACGGGCGTGGAGCTCAACCCCCTCGGCGTCGCCGACGCCAAGGTCAACGCGGAATTGAACGGCATTGCCAACAGCCGCTTCGTCCAGGGGCTTTCGGAGGACGTCATGCCCGCGCTCCCCCCGCCCGATGTCCTCATCGTGGACCCGCCCCGGCCCGGCTTGCACCCGCGGCTCATGACCGCCGTGCTCTCGAACCCGGCCCCGTTCCTTATATATGTCTCCTGCAATCCGGAGGCCCTGGGCCGCAACCTCAAGGACCTGGGCGCCGCCTTCGAGGTCGCCGAGGCCGAGGCTTTCGACCTCTTCCCGCACACGCCCCATGTGGAAACGGCTGTGCTTCTTCGCCGCCGAACCTGAATAAGCTATAATCATGCGCCGCAGTTTCCGCGCTTGTAACACAATGGATAGTGTACCGGCCTGCGAAGCCGGGTATACAGGTTCGATTCCTGTCAAGCGCAATCCTTTTTTTCCCCCATGCTGAGGCGCGCCGTTTTCTCCGGCCTGGTCCTGCTCCTCCTCGCGGGTCTCGCATGGCGCCAGCGCGCCTGCTTCGGGACCGGCAACGCCGAGGACACCTCCTATGGGGATGAGGGGCGCGCCTTGCGCTTCGGGATTCCCGCCGATCTCAACCACCTGCCCCTGTCGATCCTGGCCGCGGACCTCTTCGAGCCCGGCGAGGCTCGCGGCCCGCGGGCGGCCAGGGCGGCCGCGGTGGCGTGCGTGGCGGTGCTGACGGCATCGCTCGGAGGCCTGCTGGCCGGGCTTGCGGGCGCGGCCGCGGCCTCGGTCGTCATGCTGGCCGCCGCTCCCGCGTGGGCCGGCTTCAGCCATCCCCAGACCGGTTTCAGCATCTTGGTCCTGATGGCCGCGTGCCTGCTCGTGCTGTTCCGTCGCCGGCCTTCGTGGGGGACAGCGCTCCTCCTAGCGCTGGGTTTGGGGGCCTGCCTCCTGTACCGCTCCGCCATGGCGTTCTTCCCCGCGGCCTTCGGGCTGGTCATGGCGGCCACGCGTGCGGGCCGGACCTTGGGCCGAGGCCGCCTGGCTGTCCTGGCAGTGGCCCCCGCCCTGTTCCTGCTGCCGTGGGTCTGGGTCCAGCGCGACGCGGGCCGGGGGATCTCCCTGTTCGAATGGAGGCAGGCGCAGTCCAACTTCGCGGCCGCGAGCCTAGGGATGCCGTTCTGCATCGAGGGGGACTGGAGGTCGCTCCTGCCCTCTCCCGGGCCGGGACGCGATTGGCAGGATGATGTCTGGTTGTGGGGGGGCTCTGAGATGATCCGCCACCCTCTCCGGACCGTCAGGGCTGCCGCGGTCCGTTCCGTGTACGTTCTCGGCCTGCATCCGTGGCTATTCGTCCTGGCCGGCGTCGGGCTCTGGCTGGGACGTCGGAGGCCGGAGGTCGCGGCGCTGGGCCTGCTGGCAGCCTATCTCATGGTCGTGCACGTCGCCCTGGCCGTGAAGGAGGACTATTTCCGTCCCCTCTGGCCCTTGCTCGCAGGCTTGGCTTCGGCCGGCCTCGCAGGTCTTGGCCGGGTCCCAAGCCGCGGTCCCTCATCCTCCTGGGCCTGGCCGGCCCTGGCCGCGCTGGTCGTTGCTGTCGCGGCTTCGGGTTGGAGCGGGGCGCTCCTCATCCGGCACGGGGTGAGATCCGGCGCTCTCTCCGAGGTTGAAGTCGTTTCGGCCGCGCTGGAGGAGGGGACCGGGGATCCGTGGCTCTGGGCGAAGGCCGGAGAGGCCAGGCTTGCAGCGGGGGACGTCGCGGGCGCGTCCTCGGCCTTCGCGAGAGCGTCGAGTCTCAGGCCCGGCCAGCGGCATTGGGCCCTGCGCCGGGCCTGGCTGAAAGCGCTCTCAGGCGATGATGGGGACCTTGATGCCATGACGCTCGACGCAGGGGAGGCCGGCCTTGAGGCAAGGCTCGACGAGCAGCTGCTCAAGGCGCACGCGGCCTTGAGGCGCGGACGGCCGGGGCTGATGAGGGAGCGTCTCGACGAGGCGCTCAGGCTCCAGGACAGCGACGGCGCCATGGCCACCGTTCCTGGCAAGGCCCTCCCCAGCGGGGTCCTGGAGAGGCTCCAGGAGGGGGCTCGGGGCCTTCTCCACCGCATCCAGGCGAACCTGGGGGGGGTCCCGGCCGGCGAGCGTCTGTCCCTGGTCGAGACCCTGTCCGAACTCCGACCCAGCCATTGCGGGTACCTCCTTCAGGGATCGGAGCTGGCGGCCGAGGCGGGCCTCAAGCCCAAGGCTCTGGACCTCCTCGCGAAGGCCCGGAGCCGGTGCCGGGGCGAGGAGGACAGCCGGCGCGCCGCCGCGGTTTACCGCGGGCTCGGCGAAGCGGAGCGGGCGCTGGCGCTGCTCGAGGCGGAGGTGAAGAGGGGGGGCGGGACCGCGGATGCGTGGGTCGAGTACGCCCAGGCCGCTGCCGCGTCGGGCAGGACGCCCCGGGCCCTCGAAGCCCTGGCCCAGGTCGAGGCCTTGTCTCCAGGCCCGGACGCGGCTCGGCGGGCCGCTTCGCTGTACCGCCTGCTCGGCGAGGATCGACGCGCCCTTCGCCTCTGCGGCGCAAGCTTGAAGGCGCATCCGGGCCAGCCCGGCTTGTGGCTGGAAGACGCCATGGCGGCCGTCTCCACCGGCGACAGGGTCAGGGCGATGCGGGACCTGGACCGCGTCCTCGGCCTGCGGCGCTCGGACGAGGACATCGCGGCCGCGGCCGCGGTCTTCCGGGCCCTGGGCGACCATGGCCGGGCCATGAGGCTCCTCGGGGGATTGGCCGGACGGCCGTCGAGTCTCCCGGCGTGGCGGCTCAGCTACGCCGAGGCGGCGGCCGCCGCCGGGGAGCGGCGCGCCGCGCTGGCCGCCGTGGGCGAGGCCGCGAGGACTCCTGGGAGCGGAGAGGACCTGAGGCGCGCCGCCGCGGTTTACCAGGCGCTCGGCGAATACGGCTCCTGCGGCCGGATCCTCAAAGGGCTGGTCCGCGTCCGTCCCCGGGACCCCGGGCTGCGCAGCGATTTCGGCGTCTGCCTCTGGCTGGGAGGCTCCCGGAGCGAGGCAGCCAGCCAGCTCGACGAAGCCCTCAGGCTCGACCCGGGGTTCCTGCCCGCGGTCTCGACGCGAGGCTCGATGCTCGCGTCGGAAGGCCGGTCCGGCGAGGCCCGCCGCCTCTACGACGCCGCCCTGTCGCGCCCCTCGCCGGCCCGCTGGTCGGGCCTGCGCTCCGGGATCGAGTCGGCCCGCCGCTCCCTTTCCGAGCCGCGCTGACGTCAGCTATTGGTAGAATGGGGACATGAAGGAGCTCAGAGAGAGGCTGCTGGAGCGGACCGCGTCGCTGGAGGCCGAGATCCTCGGCGTGAGCCGGTTCGTGCACCAGCATCCTGAGGAAGGCTTCAAGGAGCGGCTCTGTTCCCGCTTCCTGGCAGGAGGGCTGGCGCGCCAGGGCTTCAAGGTGGTGAGACCGATGAAAAGGCTTCCCACGGCCTTCACGGCCCGCAGGGGCCGCGGACGCCCCTGTGTCGGCTTCATCTCCGAGTACGACGCCCTGCCCGAAATCGGCCACGGGTGCGGACACAACCTCATCGCGGCCTCGGGTTTCGGGGCGGCCCTGGCCTTGGCGCCCTTCGCCGAGGAGCTCGGGGGCTCCGTGGTCCTCTTCGGCACCCCGGCCGAGGAGAACGGGAGCGCCAAGGTCGACATGGTCAAGGACGGGCTCTTCGACGGGGTGGACGCCGTGGTCATGATCCACCCGGAGAGCATGTGGATGGTCAACACCGCGGGCTTGGCCCTCGACGCGCTCGAGTTCGAGTTCCGCGGCAGGGCTTCTCACGCCTCCTCCACGCCCTACGAGGGCGTCAATGCCCTCGACGCCATGGTCCTGCTCTTCAACGGCATCGGAGCTCTGCGCCAGCAGCTCCGGAGCGACGCGCGCATCCACGGCATCATCACCAAGGGCGGCACCTTCCCGAACATCATCCCGGACCACACCGAGGCTCGCTTCTACGTGCGCTGCGCCAGACGGGACCATCTCGACGAGGTCTCCCGTAAGGTGAAGGCCTGCGCGAAGGCCGCGGCCCTGGCCACAGGCTGCAGCCTCGGGGTCCGGGAATTCGAGAAGCCCTTGGACGACATCGTCAACAATCCCGTGCTGGCCGAGCTGGTCGAGGAGAACCTCAGATCCCTCGGCGTCCGCGAGCTCGAGCCTCGCGACGAGGTCCCCGGGTCCTCGGATTTCGGGAGCGTGAGCCATGCCGCGCCCGCGCTCTACGTCTACGCCGCCACCGCGCCCAAAGGGGCGGACCTGCACACCCGGGAGTTCGGCCGCTTGTCCCTGACCCCGCTGGCGCACGCGGGCCTCATGACGGGCGTCAAGGCCCTGGCTCTGACAGGCCTGGACCTGTTGTCCAAGCCCGCGCTCCTGGCAGAGGTCCGCAAGGCGTTCAAGAAGCGGCGCTGAGCCGCGGAGCGGGACCCTCACGGGCAGGAGCCCGCCCGGATTTTATAGAATAGGACGTTCCTTCCGTGGCCCTGAAACTAGACGACCTCAACGAGCCTCAGCGCGAGGCGGTCCTCCATGAAGGGGGTCCGCTCTTGGTGCTGGCCGGCGCCGGGACCGGCAAGACCCGGGTCATCACCTATCGGGTGGCCCGCCTCATCGAAGGCGGCTCCGCGCCGGACCGCATCCTGGCCGTCACCTTCACCAACAAGGCGGCCGGCGAGATGAAGAAGAGGATCTCGGACCTCGCCCCAGGCGCGGGCTCGTCCGTCTGGGTGCACACCTTCCACTCCTTCTGCTGCCGGCTCCTGCGCATCCATCATGAGAAGCTCAAGCTCAGCCGCACCTTCACCATCTACGACGAGGACGACCAGAAGCGCACGATCGTGGAGGCGATGAAGACCCTGGGCCTGGAGAAGGAGAAGAACAAGGCCGGGATGTACGTCCACATCATCTCCCGCGCCAAGGACGACCTCCTCGACGCCGGCTCCTACGAGATCCACGCCATGACCTCGCCGGACCCGGCCCGGCAGACCGCGGCGCGCATCTACGCCGTCTACGAGCGCCTCATGCGGACCGCGGGCGCGCTCGACTTCGGCGACCTCCTGATGAAGACCTGCGAGCTCCTGCGCAACCATGCGGATGTGCGGGACTATTACCAGAAGTGCTTCCTCCACGTCCTGGTCGACGAGTTCCAGGACACCAACCACGCGCAGTACGTCCTCACGCGGGCCCTCGCGGGACTGCACCGGAACCTCTGCGTGGTCGGAGACGACGACCAGGGCATCTACTCCTGGCGCGGGGCCAACATCCGGAACATCCTGGAGTTCGAGCGCGATTTCGCCGACACGCGCGTCGTGACCCTGGAGCAGAACTACCGGTCCACGCCCCAGATCCTGGAGGCGGCTGTCGCCGTCATCCACTACAACCGGAACCGCAAGCCCAAGAGGCTGAGGACCGACAATGCCGCCGGCGAGCCCATCGAGACGATGGAGCTCCCCAACGAGACCGACGAGGCCCGCTGGGTCGTCCGGCGCGTGGCCGAGCTCGCGGAGGGAGGCCGGGACCTGCGGGGCGTCGCGATCTTCTACCGCACCAACGCCCAGAGCCGCGGCTTCGAGGAATCCCTGCGGGCGGCGAGGATCGCCTACCGCATCGTGGGGGCCATGCGGTTCTACGAGCGCAAGGAGGTCAAGGACCTCCTCGCCTACGGCCGCGCCATCGTCAACTCCGAGGACTCCGCGGCGCTCTCGAGGATCGTCAACGTCCCGCCCCGCGGGATCGGCAAGGCGAGCCTGGACAAGCTCTCGCAGGACGCCCGGGAGTCCGGGATGTCGCTGTGGGAGGCCCTCACGGTCGCGCCCGGGCTCTCCACCGTCGGCCCCGCTTCCAAGCGGGCGATCCAGCGCTTCGTCGAGCTGATGGAGCATCTGAGGGCCGACGCGGCGTCGCGGCCCCCGTCGGCGGCGCTCGAGTCCGTCATCGAGGCCTCGGGCCTGCGCGAGTGGCTCGAGACCGAGACCAAGACCGATCCGGAAGCTGCGGGTCGGCTGGAGAACATCGCCGAGCTGGTCAACGCGGCCAAGGACTACGAGCTGAGGCTCTCCGCGGCCGGGGAGACCGCGGACCTCGGCCGCTACATGGAGGAGGTCGCCCTGCAGAGCGGGGCGGACACCTACGACGAGAGCGTCCCGGCGGTCACCCTCATGACCGTGCACCTGGCCAAGGGGCTCGAGTTCCCCGTGGTCTTCCTCACGGGCCTCGAGGAAGGACTCTTTCCCATCGGCTCCAACGCCACGCCGGCGGACCTCGAGGAGGAGCGCCGGCTCTGCTACGTGGGCATGACCCGCGCGCGAGAGAAGCTCTACCTGACCCACGCCGGCACGCGGAGGCTCTTCGGCCACGTCTTCGCCAACCTCCCGTCCCGCTTCATCTTCGAGGCCCAGCTGGGCCTGGCGCAAGGGCGCCATGTCCCCGGAGGGGGCCAGGGCGCTCCGGTCCGGCCTCCGGACGCCCCGCCGGTGCGCTCGCTGGCCGCGATGCGGGTCGGCCAGCGTGTGCGGCATCCTTCGTTCGGATTCGGCAAGGTGACCGATTCTTCGGGGTCCGGCAAGGACGCGCGGGTGACGGTGCGTTTCGACGACGGCCGGGTCACCAAGCTCCTGGTCCGCTACGCCCCGCTGGAGCCCGCGTGAGCGGCATCGACGCCGACGTCGTCCGCAGGGTGGCGCGGCTGGCCCGGGTGAAGCTCTCCGACGACGAGCTCACCCTCTATCGCTCCCAGCTCGGCGCTGTCCTCGGCCACATGGCGGACCTCGCGGCCCTGGACACGGCCGGGGTCGCCGGGACCTGCGTGGCGCCCGGCCTTTCCAATGTCCTGCGCGAGGACGACGTCGAGCCTTTCTGCGGGCGCGAGGATCTCCTCGGCAACGCCCCCGAGCGCGAAGGATCGTATTTCAAGGTGAGGAAGGTGCTCCCATGAGGCTCTCCCTGTCCCATGTCCCGGTCATCCTGGCCGCGGTCCTCTTCGCGGCCGCTCCGGCCCAGGCCAAGAAGAAGGTCCCAAGCCCTGCTGCTCAGAAGAGCCTCGCCCAGGCAGTCGAGTCCTACCATCGGGCCGACTTCGACGGCGCGATGGAGCGCTTCAACCGGGCCATCGCCCTCTATCCGGATTGGAAGACGGCCATCTCCTACCGCGCCATGTGCCGCTGGGCGATGGGGGACAAGACCGGCGCGGCCGAGGACGCCGAGGGGGCCCTGAGGCTCCGGCCGAACACCGGCCAGTCCTTCGTGGGGCGGGGGATGGCGCGGCTCATCAGGAAGGACCTCGACGGCGCGCAGGAGGACTTCGAGGACGCCATCGAGCTCGAGCCCGACCTGCCGGAGGCCCATTACGCCCTCGGGACGGTGCAGAGCATGCGCGGCGACCTGGCGGCCGCCCTCGAGCACCTCGACAACGCGGTCCGCATCAAGTCGAACTACGCCGTGGCCCTGCTGCTGAGGGGCAACGTCAAGGACCGGCACAAGGACTTCGCCGGCGCGGTCAAGGACTACAACCGCGTGCTCGAGATCACCCCGCGGTTCATGACGGTCCTCTACTGGCGGGCGAAGAGCCTCCGGGACCTCAAGGAATACCACAAGTCCCTCATGGATCTCGATGAGTTCCTCGAGGCCGCGCCCGACTTCGTCGAAGGCGTCTATCTGCGCAGCAACGTCCGGGCGCTGACCGGCGACTTCGAGGGCGCGGTGGCGGACCTCGACCGCGTCATCGAGCTCGACCCTAAGCGCGCTCTGGCGTACTCCAACCGGGGCCTGGCGCGCTTCCGGACCGGCGATAATGAGGGCGCGGCGGCGGACCTGCGCAAGGCCATGGAGATGGACCCGAGCCGCCGCGGGAAGATCGCGGCCGTGCTCGAGCAGGTGGAGGCATCCTCGTCCAAGCCGGCCCCTGCCCGGCGCGTTCTCAAGTCGGAGGACGAACCGGCCGTGGTCGCTGTCCCGGCGGACGAGGACGCGGACGAGGTCGCACCCGATCCCGAGGCCGGCAAGGCGGGCAAGCCTTCAACCCCGTCATCCTCGGAGGATGGCGGGCAGGAGGAGGCGTTCTTTGTCCCCTGAGCGGTCCGCCTCCGGGATCGCCGCGGAGGTCCGGGCCGGCAGGCGTTCGGCCGCCGCCGTCCTCGAGGAGAGTCTCGGCAGGATTCGCGAGCGGGACCCTGAGGTCCGGGCCTTCCTGAAGGTGCACGAGGACGAGGCCCGCCTGAGAGCGGCCGACATCGACCAGCGCCGGGCCGCTGGGGAGAAGCTGGGCCGGTTGGCCGGCGTGCCGGTCGCTGTGAAGGATAACATCAACGCGAGAGGCTGGGAGACGACCTGCGGCTCCAGGATCCTCCAGGGGTTCAAGGCGCCCTTCGACGCCGCCGCAGTCGAGCGGCTCAGGGCCGAGGACGCGGTCCTGGTCGGCAAGACCAACCTCGATGAGTTCGCGATGGGCTCCTCCACGGAGAACTCGGCCTTCTTTCCGACCGCCAACCCCTGGGATCCCTCCCGCGTCCCGGGCGGGTCGAGCGGCGGCTCGGCCGCGGCGGTCGCCAGCGGCATGGTCCCGGCCGCGCTCGGCTCGGACACGGGCGGCTCGGTGCGCCAGCCGGCCGGGTTCTGCGGCTGCGTCGGGTTCAAGCCCACCTACGGCCTGGTCTCGCGAAGGGGCCTGGTGGCCTACGCTTCCTCACTCGACCAGATCGGCCCCCTGACGGCGACGGTCGCGGACGCCGCGCTCCTGCTCTCCGTGATCGGCGGCCATGACCCGAAGGATTCGACCTCCTCGCCGCGCCCCCTTCCGGACTACGCCGAAGCCCTTTCCGGGGACATCAAGGGCCTGAAGATCGGCCTGCCCAAGGAGTATTTCGTGGCGGGCGCCGACCCCGAGACCCTGGCGCTCGTGCGCGAGGCCGTCGCTGCCCTCGAGCGGCGCGGGGCCTCGGTCGCGGAAGTGTCCCTGCCGCACACGAAGCACGCCATCAGCGCCTACTACGTCATCGCGCCCTGCGAGGCGAGCTCCAACCTCGCCCGCTACGACGGCACGCGCTACGGGAAGGGGACGGAGGCCGGAGGATCGTTCGAGGAGGTCTGCGCAGCGGCCCGGGGCGAGGGCTTCGGTGCCGAGGTCAAGCGCCGGATCATGCTCGGCACCTTCGCCCTGAGCGAGGGCTACCACGACGCCTACTACGGCCAGGCCCAGAAAGCGCGCACCCTTATCCGGCGGGATTTCGAGGACGTCTTCGGCAGGGTCGACGTGATCGCGACCCCGACCTCGCCCGGCCCGGCCTTCCGCTTCGGCGAGAAAGCCGAGCCCATGGCCATGTACCTCTCCGACATCTTCACCATCACGGCCAACCTCGCCGGTATCCCGGCGATCTCGGTCCCAGCCGGTCTGACCAGGGCCGGCCTGCCCGTGGGCCTCCAGTTCCTGGCCGACGCCTTCCGCGAGGACCTGCTCTTCCGGGCCGGCGCGGCCCTGGAGCGCGAGAAGCTTTTTCCGGAGCGGAAGCCGTGACCAAGCAGGGGTACCCGCACGCGGACTACGAGCTCGTGGCCGGCCTCGAGGTGCACTGCCAGCTCTCGACGAAGACCAAGCTCTTCTGCTTCTGCGCCAACGGGGCCGCGGGCAGCGAGGCCAACACCGCGGTCTGTCCGGTCTGCACCGGCCAGCCTGGCGCCCTGCCGGTCCTCAACAAGGCCGCGGTGGAGCTCGCCTTCCGCGCGGCCTTGGCGCTCGAGTGCCGGCTCGCGGGCCGGTCCATCTTCGCGCGGAAGAACTACTTCTATCCGGACCTGCCCAAGGCCTACCAGATCTCGCAGTACGAGGAGCCCTTCGCCCTTGGCGGGAGGGTCGGCTTCAAGACCGCGGCCGGCGCGAAGAGCTGCCGCCTGCACCGCATCCACATCGAGGAGGACGCGGGCAAGCTCCTGCACGCGATCGGCTCCCGCGAGCTCGACTGCACCCTGGTGGATTTCAACCGGTGCGGCTCGCCCCTCATCGAGATCGTCTCCGAGCCGGACATCGCATCCGGCGAGGAGGCTCACGCCTTCCTGACCGCCTTGAAAGAGATCCTCCTCTACGCCGGCGTCTCGCACTGCGACATGGAGAAAGGGGAGCTGCGCTGCGACGCCAACATCTCCGTGCGCAAGAAGGGCGAGGCCGCGCTCGGCATCAAGGTCGAGATCAAGAACCTCAACTCGTTCAAGGCGGTGAAGGAGGCCCTGGAATACGAGGCGAGCCGCCAGGTCGGCGTGCTCGAAGCCGGTGGGAAGGTCGGGCAGGAGACCCGGCTCTGGGACTGGGAGAAGCGGCGCACCGAGCCCATGAGGTCCAAGGAAGACGCCCACGACTACAGGTATTTCCCAGACCCTGACCTCGTCCCGCTTGTGGCCGAGCCCCGCTGGGTGGACGCGGTGAAAGCGTCCCTGCCGGAACTGCCGGCTGCCAGGCGGGTCCGCTACGCCCAGGCCTTCGGCATCTCGGACTATGACGCCGAGGTCCTGACCTCGGAGAAGGCCCTGGGCGACTACTTCGAGGCGGCCGCCAAAGGGCTTCCTCCGGAGGCGGTCAAGACCTGCGTGAACCTCGTCACCACGGAGCTCCTGGGCCGCTTGAACGCGGATGGGAAGTCCATCGGAGCCTGCCCCCTGCCGGCGTCATCCCTCGGGAGCCTCGCAGGCCTCATGCACAAGGGCACGCTCTCCTCCAAGCTCGCCAAGGAGGTCTTCGCCAAGGCCTGGGAGACGGGCAGACCGCCCGAGGCCCTGGTCTCGGAGTTGGGACTCGCCCAGGTGTCGGACGAGGGGCAGATCCGGGAGTGGGTCAAGTCCGCGCTGGAGGCCAACCCCAAGGCCGCGGCGGACCTTAAAGGCGGCAACGAGCGCGCCATCGGCGCGCTCGTAGGCGCTGTCATGAAGCTTTCCAAAGGCAAGGCCAACCCCGGCCTGGTCAACCGCCTGATCAAGGAAGAGGTCCGGGCCTGAGACCGGCCGCTGGACCAGGGCTCAGGGCACGATCAATTCGCTGCTCCGGCCCGCGGTGCACTGGCCCGTGATCTGCTCAAAAGAGTCGGAATCCGTGGCGTGGAGCCCGATGTTCGCGGATTTTCCGGCTTGGCCGTCGGTGGTGTAGAACTGGATGTGGGTCCCATCGAAGTCCGAATTGGTCAGATGCCCCGCCATGCTGGAGAGCTTGGCCTCACCGGTCCATGCACTGAAGTCGATCGCGGAGCTCAGGCTGCTTGTGATCGTCTCTTCGCTGGGCCAAGTGACGCTGAAGCTGACAGCGGTGATCTTCGCGGCCTGGAAGCTGATGTCGACATAGGTCTCGAAGTGGGCCTCGCCGAGAGCGCCGCATGAGCCGTTCGTGCACTGGGCCACGCCGAGCGTGTGATAATGGCCGTTGGGCAGGGAGGAGGCCTTCAAGGCTTCCCACGTGGAAGCTGACCAGTCGCCGCTCGAGTTCTGCTCGAAGACCGTCTGGTCCGCGATGTCCTGCGAGGCGGTGTCGGAGAGCGAGGAGCTGTCTTGCCCGGTCTCCGAAAGGGATTCGGTCTGGGAGAGGTCTCTAAGCGAGTCCGCGGAAGCCTGGCCGGACTCTTCCGTGGTCGAGCCTCCCGAGGCGGCTGCTGCTCCGCTCCCCGTGCCTGGATTGGCTGGCTCGGCCGATTTGGGCGCAAGGTCTCCCGAGACCTCGGCGACCAGGCTCGGCGGCGCGACATAGGGCGCGGAGGGACCCAAAGGAGTCACGTCGATGGCCGTGTTGGGACGGGTGGCCATGGAGTCGCGGCCGCCGGCCGAGACAACCATGGCGCCGGGACGCTCCCCTGCGTTGTTCCTGGGCCCCGGGCCCTCGAGTAGGGTCGTGACCTTGGTCGCGGAGAAGATCTTCGCCGCCACCATGGTGCCGCGGATGCCGATGACCCCGATGGGGAGCTTGACCCGCATGTTGGCCGGGTTCTCGCGAGCGATCTTGCCCGTGACGAAGCGGAAGACACCCTTGGTCACGCGCGCGGTCATCCTGCCCTCGCCGACCTTGGGGTCGTAGACGAACTCGTCGAGGACGAGCGAGCTGTTGGGCCCGATGGTGAAGACGGTCTCGTCGAGCAGGAGGATCTGCATGCGGCCGTTGGCGCCCGTGGTCACGGCGTCGCGGAGGTAGACCTCCTTGCCGCTGCCCATGACGCGGCCCACTTTCTGGCCCGGGGCCAGGGCTTCCACCTTGCCGCGCACGGCCCCGGCCGCGCCGATGCGGACCAGGGCGGCGTGGGCCGGGAGCAGGAGGATGAGTTGGAGCAGGATGAGAGGCGTGTGCATGAATCGCGACTCCTTAGTCCGCGGCCGGTGACCTCCCGGAGAGCTTCTCGAGCTTCGCCCCGAGCTTGCCGCCAGACCGGTAGACCGCGGCGCACCCGTCCGTGACGCCTTCGGAAGGCCGGCAGCGGCCGGTCCGGATCGTGTACTGAAGATAGAAGTCCTCGGCCGGGATGAGGGAGTCGAACTCGAAGGCGCCGTCGCCCTTCTCGTCCGTGGTCAAGGTCCCGAAGTCCCATCCGCCCGCCAGCATGGCCGTGATGCCGTCGCGCGTGAGCTCGCCCTTGTCGTCGCCGACCTTCCAGCCGCCGAAGGAGGTGACCGGCTTGACGGTCGTGCCCTTGGGCTCGAAGAAATGCGCGCCCACGGTGTAGGAGTGCCTCGGTTGGGCGCCCTTGAGCTCGAAGGCGGCCGTGAAGCGCTTGCGCCCCTGACCGGCTTCGCCGAGGGTCCACCGGACCCGGCCCTGGCGCAATGGCGCGTCGAACACGTCCCACCCGGGCGTGAGGGCGGTCTCGTGCCGCTCCACGGCGCTCCCGCCGTCCGCGGAGACGACCTCGAAGGACTTGCCGAGCTTGCCGCCTGTCCTGTAGACCGCGGCGCAGCCCTCCGTGACGCCTTGGGAGGGGCGGCACCGGCCGGCGCGCACCGTGAACTGGATGAAGTATTCTCCCGGGGGGATGAGGGCCTCGAAGTCAGCCGTGCCGTCGCCGCGCTGGTCCGTGTCGAGGCGGGCGAAATCCCAGCCGCCCACGCAGGTCGCGGCGACGCCCTCGCGGGAGAGCTCGCTCCTGGCGTCGCCGACTTTCCAGCCTGCGAAGCGGCTGACGGGCTGGACGGTCCTGCCTTTGGGCTCGAAGAAATGCGCGCCCACGGTGTAGGAGCGGTTGGGCTGGCTGCCCTTGAGCTCGAAAGAGACGGCGAACCGTCTG
>JBAZSR010000015.1:0-34124 GCA_041662295.1 Elusimicrobiota bacterium
TACTACCGCGTCGGCTTCGGCATCCAGAACGTGTTCGCGCTCAAGAAGGGCGAGACCGACGACAAGCTCCCTGTGGTCATCCGCGTCGGCAACTCCTTCCGGTTCTTCAAGGACCGGCTCACCCTCGCGCTCGACGGCACCAAGCCCATGACCGGCGACGTCGACCTCCGCTTCGGCGGCGAGTACTGGGTCGTGCGCTGGTTCGCCTTCCGGTTCGGCCTCATGGGCATCCCGGACATCCAGGAGACCGACTTCGGGTTCGGCCTTAAGTTCAACAGCTTCAGCCTCGACATCGCCCAGGGCATCCACGACCTCGGGGCGTCCGCCAGCACCAGGATGGGCGTGTCCTTCCGGTTCGGCCAGTCCAAGGAGGACCGGGCGAGCGTGCAGGTCCGCGAGTTCGTGGGCCAGGGCCAGGAGGCCTTCAACGAGGGCAACTTCGCGCTCGCGGCCCAGAAGCTCAACCAGGCCCTCGACGCCCAGCCCGGCAACAAGCAGGTCGAGGCCATGCTGGCGCGCCTCATGTCCGCCACCGGCTTCGTGCCGCAGGCCATGGGCGGAGAGGAAGTCCAGAGCAACATCCGCAAAGGCGTCATCTCCTACGTGGACGGCCGGGACATGCGCCAGTCGGTCAACGCCCTGCGCCACGCCTTCAACAAGAACGTCAAGGACGAGAAGGTCCTGGGCCTGCTGAACATGGTGGAGAAGGAGGCCGGGGTGCCGGAGATCACCCGGCGCGTGGACGGCCCGGAGCAGTTCACCTGGGTGGACCAGAAGATCTTCGACGCCCGGCAGTCCGTCTACGACGGCAAGTACGACATGGCGGTCCGGCGCAGCCAGGACGTCCTCGACCTCGAGCCCAACAACATCACCGCTTTGGAGATCATGGGCAGCGGCTTCTTCATGATGGAGCAGAAGGAGAAGGCGCTCGCCGTCTGGCGGCGGGTCCTGGAGCTCGACCCGAACAACCAGGCGGTCAAGGAATTCATCCAGAGGCTGAAGTAGCCGGGGAACTCCTCCCCCGGGACTCGCCGGGAGGCCCCTGAACCCTCTCCGTTGACCGGCAATCTATATTTAACAACGATGTCCTACACTTTCATCCACATGGCAAAAGCCATGGCGCATCCTGCTAGAGTGAAGAAGAGAACGCCGCTCCTATGGGCTTTCGCGCTGACGGCCGCCGCCGCGGTCGGCGTCCTGGCCGCGGGCGTCCAGGCCCCGGACCTGGGGCTCCTTCAGGAGCAGAACCGCATCAAGCTCGAATCCCAGGACAAGATCCAGCGCGACATCCTCGACACCTTCCTCGGCAAGGACAAGGCCACGGTCTTCGTGGACGTGGAGATGGAGATCAAGGTCGAGCGCGAGGAGGCCCAGCGCAAGGGCCTGGGCCTGGCCGAGCGCTATAAGGAAAAGATGGGTGCCAACAAGGCCGCGCAGGCCGACACCCTCTACGTCCTGCCGGGCGTGCCCAAGCCCAAGACCATCTCCCAGGGGGTCAACTCCGACAAGCCGGAGTCCCTCCTGGCCCGCCAATCCGAGCAGACCAAGGGCATCGAGGAGGTGCGCTACGCACAGAAGCCCGTGTTCAAGAAGATGGAGGTGAAGGTCTTCCACGACGACACGGTGCTCAAGAGCGACCAGGACAAGAAGGTCATCCGCAATCAGATCGTCGACGCCATGACCCAGTACGAGCTCACCGAGGACCGCGTCTTCTTCAGGCCCATGCGCTACAACAAGGAGGCCGTGGCCAACGCTGTCGAGAAGTTCAAGAAGGACCTGCTCAATCCCTGGGTATGGCTGCCGCTCCTCTACGCGCTCCTGCTCCTGCTCCTGCTGATGTTCTTGTTCGGCCCCCTGGCCAAGTTCTTCAAGCAGTACGTCGCGGCGCTCAAAGAGAAGCCCGCGGCCGAGGTCAACGTCGAGTCGAAGATGGAAGCTCCGGACGACAAGGGAAAGGAAGAGGATGAGGGCTTGAACGAGGGCGCGCTGGACATCACGCTCCAGCGCAAGCCCCCCGAGCCGCCTCCGGAGGAGGATGACGCCATGAAGAAGTTCGAGCCCTTCTCCTACATCAACGAGGAGAACATCAAGCGGCTGGTCTACATGTTCATGCTGAACAAGACCGAGCCCTGGATCATCGCTGTGGTGACGAGCTACCTGCGCCCGGAGTTCGCCCGGGCCCTTCTGACCGCGCTCCCCGTGGAGCTCCAGGCCAAGGTCGCCCTGGAGGCCCTGACCGTGCGCCAGGTCACGCGCGAGCAGGTCACGGCCATCGACGCGGACGTCAAAGAGAACGTGGACTTCGTGGTGGGCGGCATCGAGAGGCTGGTCTCCATGCTCGACGAGGCGGATTCCGGGACCCGCAACAACATCCTCAACTACCTTAAGAACGACAAGCCGGGGCTCTTCGAGAAGGTCCGGAAGTTCATCCTCATCTTCGACGACATCGTCGGCTTCTCCGACCGCGACGTGCAGGCTCTCGTACGCGAGCTCAAGCCCGAAAGCATGGCCAAGGCCCTCCAGAACGCCCCGCCCGAGCTCGTCAACAAGTTCTTCTCCAACATGTCTGCGGGCGCCGGGAACCTCCTGCGGGAGGCCATGGAGTACACCACGGGCCTGACGCCGGACAAGATCGAGGAGGAACGCTCCAAGATCATCGAGGAGGTCAAGAAGCTCGACAAGGAGGGCAAGATCTCCGTCCGCGCCAAGGTCGACGAGAGCATGGGGTTCGAGGCC
Organism: Elusimicrobiota bacterium; assembly: GCA_041662295.1. Classification (GTDB taxonomy): domain Bacteria; phylum Elusimicrobiota; class Elusimicrobia; order UBA1565; family UBA9628; genus JACQWX01. The sequence goes on from JBAZSR010000015.1 coordinate 2,737, forward strand.
CTTCAGGAGGACCTCTCCTCCCGGGACAGGCGCGAGCGCACCGGCGGAGGCGGTCTCAAGCCCTCCGCCTCCCCCGCCCCGGAGGCCGCCCCGGCGCCGGCTGCGGATCCCGCGCAGGCGCAGGGCTATCTTCAGGCGGGCGTCTCCTATCATGACGCGGGCCAGCTCGAGCCCGCCGCCCAGTACCTCGAATACGCGCTGACCCTGGACGCCACACTCTGGCAGGCCCACCAGTATCTGGGCAGCATCTACCATCAGCTGGGCCGCACCGCCGAGGCGTTGACGCACTACGAGAGACTCTTGGAGCTCAACCCCGACCCGCAGCTGGCTGCCTGGGTGGAGAGCTTCAAGTCCCAGGTGGGTAAATGACCATGGCCGACGAACGACAACCTGACCCTGACAGGCCGGTGCCGCCGCCTCTGCCTCCCTTCGCCGGGCGTCCCGGGGGCCCTCCGCCCCTGCCTCTTCCCGGCGGGGCCTCGGTGCCGCCCTCCTTGCCGGTCAATCCCATGCCTCCGTTCGGCGGAGCCCCCAAGCTCCCCGGGAGCCCTTTGCCCAAGCTCCCCGGCCTGCCGGCCGGGTTCGGCGCTCCTTCCGCGGGAGGGCCAGGAGCGCCGAAGCTGCCTCCTGCCTTGCCGGGAGGCCCGGCTCCGGTCCCATTCCCGCCGTCCGCCGGCGCCCCGAGGCCGCCGGCCGGCCCGATGCTCCCCATGGGCGGGGCTCCGGTCGCCCCGGCTCCCCCGTTCGGCGGGACGCCGCAGCCTCCCGCGCCTCCGGCCCAGAGGCTGCCGGACCCGGCTTCGGTCAAGGATGAGTACGAGAGGAAGCTCGCGGCCATGGAAAAGCGCCTCCAGGAGGAGCGCGAGAAGGTCCTGATGGCCGACCTCAAGAGCCAACAGGAGGCGGCCACGTCCGCCAAGGTCGAGGTGGCCATCAAGGAGCTCCAGGACAAGATCCGGCGGGACCGCCGCGACCAGGAGCATGAGGAGCTCAATCACAAGCTCGACGGCCGGGTGGCGGAGCTCGAGTCGCGCCTGGCGCAGGAGCGCGAGACCTGGCTCGTGACCTTGAAGAACCAGATGGTCCAGAAGGAGGCCCAGGACAAGGACTTTGACTCGCAGTTCGCGTCGCGCCTCCAGGAGATGGAGCGCCGCTGGCTCGAGGAGAAGGCGGTCTGGCAGAAGACGATCGGCGCCAAGGACGACGAGCTCCGTGCCCTGAGGATACTCGCGGAAAAGCTCAAGGGCGTGGAGGTCGAGTGGCAGAAGGTCCTCAACGAGAAGAAGCTCCTCGAGGAGAGGAACGCGGACCTGACGAGGGAGAAGGCGGAGAACATCGTCAAGCTGGGGAAGAACGCCGAAGCCGAGAAGGAGGCGTTCCAGCTCCGCGCCGAGTTGACCCTGGCCCGGCAGCAGCTCTCCTCCGTCTCCGAGCGGCTCGAGCGCGACCTTCAGTCCCTGCGCCAGTCCGCCCGGGAGCGGGAGGACCGGCTGGCCTACGAGGTGGACCGGCTCCAGCGGGAGCTCTCCGGGCTCGGCAGCAGGATGCGGCTCGAGGCCGAGGCCGAGCTCAAGCGCGTCAAGGACGCGGCGGACGCCGAGGCGTCCCAATTCAAGGAGAAGGCCGAGAGGTCGGCCAACGACGTGGTCAAGCTCAAGGCCATCCTTTCGGCGCTCGAGCGGCAGGCCGCCATGAGCCGCAGTCAGGTCATGGCCCTGCGCAAGTCCGCGGCGGAGTGGGAGAAGACGCAGGAGCACTACAAAGCGGAGTTCGTGGTCCTCCAGCGGAGGTGGGCGGACCGGGAGCGGGAGATCCGCTCTGAGGTCGAGAGCCACATGCAGAGGGTCTTCTCCGCGGAGATGGACAAGGCCCGCATGGAGGCCGAGGAGCGCCGCAAGAAGGACATCGCGGACCTCGCGGAGCGGCTCGAGTCCCGGAACCGGGAATCCCTGCTCGAAAAGGAGAACCAGGTCGCGGCCCTGACGGCCAAGCTCGATAAGATGGCCGCCGGGAAGGATGCCGGGGACGCGGCGGCCAAGGCCGCCTTGGCCGCCCTCGAGGAGGGGAAGGCGAAGGCCGAGGCCGCGCTTGCGCAGGAGAGGGCCCGCGCCGAATCTGCTCTCGAAGAGGCCAGGAAGTCCGGCCGGGACGACGCCCAACGGCTCGAGTCGGGCCTGCGGGGCGTTCAGGAGGAGGCCGGCGCGCTCAAGGCCGCGCTTGCCGAGCTCAAAGACAAGCTGGAGGCCTCCGATAAGGAGAGGACCGACCTGGCGCTCGAGAAGGCTGAACTTCAGCGGCTCTCCATGGCCCAGGCCGCTCAGGTCAAGAACATGGAGGATGCCTTCTTCAGCCTGCGCGGCCAACTCGCTCGGGACGCGCAGATGGCGAAGGCCTTCGTGGAGGATAAGGAACGACTCGAGAAGCGCATCAAGGAACTTGAGCGCGGAGAGGGGGTGCCCCCTGCTCCTCCGAAGGGGGACGCCTGAATGGTGAGGCTCCACAAACTCAACGGGTCCGAGATCGTGGTCAATGCCGAGCTCATCGAGGCGGTCGAGCCCGGCCAGGGCCAGAGTCTGCTGTGCCTGGCGACCGGCAACAAGCTCATGGTCCAGGAAGGGGCAGAGGAGATCACCCAAAAGGTGATAGAATACCGCAAGAAAGTGAACGCCGAAGCCAAGGTCGTCAACCCGATTCAAGGTTTCAAGAGGGAGAATACATAGGGTGTCACACCTCAACTTATGAAACTTGTTTGAAAACAAGTTTCATAAGTTGAGGTGTGACACCCGGGAGATAGCATGGATATAGCGACAGTGATGGGCATCATCGTCTTCTTTGCCATGACTATTTTGACGATCTACCATGGCGAGGGGGTCAGCGGTTTCAAGCCGTTCATGAATCTCGAGGCGCTCCTCATCGTCATGGGGGGAACCTTCTGCGCCACTCTCGTCAACTATCCCCTGAGCCAGGTGGTGGGCCTCGGCAAGGTCCTGCGCAAGGTCATGCTCTCCACTGGAGAGGAAACGGCCAACATCGTCGAGATCTTCGTCTCTCTCTCCCAGAAGGCCAAGAAGGAGGGCTTCCTCGCGCTCCAGAACGACGTCAATGGCCTCAAGGACGACTTCATGAGGCGCGGCATCCAGCTCGTCATCGATGGCGCGGACCAGGAGTTCATCCGGTCCATGCTCGAGACCGAGATCGGCTTCATCCGCGAGCGGCACAAGGTGGGGCAGGAGATCTTCAACGCCATGGGGACCTACGCCCCGGCCTTCGGCATCATCGGCACGGTGCTGGGCATGATCATGATGCTCGCCAACATCTCGGACGTCTCCGCGGTGCCCCGGCGCATGGCCCTGGCCCTAGCCGCGGCCTTCTTCGGCCTGGGCTCGGGCTACCTCCTCTTCCTGCCCATGGGCGGCAAGCTCCGCCGCCGCTCCGAGGAGGAGCTTCTCGTCAAGGAGATCGTCATCCGCGGGGTCCTGCTCCTGCAAAGCAACGCTACCCCGAGCGTCGTGGAAGCCAACCTCAAGGCGTACCTCGAGCCCGCCAAGAGGATGTCGGTCAAGGGGGCGGGCGGAGCCTGAGACCCCATGCCGCTAAGAGCTCCCAAGGGCTTCATCGACGAGACCGACCCCAAGGTCTGCCAGATCGGCCATCCCTCCCCTCCTTGGCTGGTCAACTATGCCGACCTCATGACCGAGCTCGTGTGCTTCTTCGTCATCCTTTATGCCCTCTCCGCGGCCCTCAACAAGGACGTCCAGCAGGCGGCCCAGGATGCCAAGGAGAAGATGAAGGAGGAGAAGGTCGAGGGTCAGGTCACCGTGGACAAGGACGGCTTGAAGATCTCCATCCAGGAGCACGACCAGAGGGCCTTCTTCGCGAGCGGCTCCGCGGATCTGACCCCGCGCATGGAGGAGATCCTCGCCAAGGTCATCGCGCCCGTCCTCCGGCCGCTGACCGAGAAGCAGGAGATCATCGTGGAGGGGCACACGGACAACCAGCGCATCTCCAACGACTATTTCGACTCCAACTGGGAGCTTTCCACCGCCCGGGCCACAAACGTCCTGCGCACCCTCATCGACCGGCACCGCTTCCCTCCCTCCAGCGTCGCGGCCATCGGCTACGGCGAGTTCCGGCCCGCTGTTCCGAACGATTCCTCCGAGGGCAGGCAGAAGAACCGGAGGGTCGTCTTCTTCGTCAAGAACGCGCCGTTCAAGGGAGAGGGGTCTGCCGAGGGCCCGGCCGTTTCGGCGAAGGCGCCGGCCCCGGTTGCCGTGATGGGAGAAGGGGCGCCGTCGGCAGCGGGGCCTCCGGCCGAGTCCGCCCCTGCGGCGGCTGTGCCCGCCGCGGCTGAGTCCCCTCCCGCCGCCGAGGCCGCGCCTCGGGAGGAGACCACGCCATGAAGATCCAGGGCCTGCTTGCCTGCGCCGCGGCCGCGGCCGTGCTCGCCGCCGGGACCTCGGGCTGCGCCGGCATGAGGATGGGACGGGGAGGCAAGAAGGTCGTGACCGAGGACTTCGGCGAGGGCCGCGTCGTGGACGTCTCGATCAACGAGCGGATCACCGGCAACCGCGAGATGCTTTTCATGTCCATGCCGCGCAAGACCCTCTTTCTCGAGGGCTATATCCAGGGCGTCATCACCGACTACCTCGACAACCCCGTGCAAGGCGTGGTGGTGCGGGCCGTGGCCGTGGGCGAGGGGGCGCAGAAGGAGGAGACCGGGGAGCGCCGCTCGGGCTTCGCCGGCAGCTCCTTCGATCCCGGGGTGAGCGACACCAACGGCTTCTACCGCATCCGCTTCAGCCTGCCCATCATCGACGGGCTCGTGGACGTCCGGGGGCGCGTCCTCTATAGCCCCGGCTGGGAGCAGGAGCGCGACAACCTGGGCAAGGCTTACGAGCCCCAGATGAAGCAGAGCCAGTTCCGCGTTTATTACGAGCTCAAGCGCTCGCGCCTGACCTTCACGGAGGGCATCCGCAAGACCGTGGTGGCGCCGGTCACCAGCGCGGGCGGTCCCAAGTCGGCGGCGGCTCCGGGCGCGGCGGGACGGCCGGCGGTGGAGTCTCCCGCGGCGGCCGAGAAGCCCGCCGAGGGCGGCGAGGAAGACCTCTTCAAGGGCTTCGGCTTCGGCCAGTGACGGGGCGCAGGCCCTTCCGTTTCTCCAGGGAAATTCCTAGAATGGACCGGTGTCAGGCTCGGGACCGGGCGCCGTCGCCGCGGCCGAGCCGCTCTCCGAAGGAGGCCTTGTGAGAACGATGGCATGCGTCGCGGCGTTCGCGCTGCTCTGCGGCTGCCAGACCTTGGGCGAGGAGCGCCCGGCGGTGGAGCTTGACCAGGAGGCCACGGAGGTCGATTTCGTGGTCAAGGAGAGCCGCACGCTCTCGATCCTCGCCAAGCTGGAGACGGCTATCGCGGACTTCTACAAGACCGAGGGCAAGGTCCCCAGGAAGCTCACGGACCTCGTCCCGAAGTACCTGGCCGACATCCCGACCGTGGAGCTCGTGGGCGCCCGGCACAAGGACACGAGCGCCGTGCAGTATTACCCCGCCGACATCATCCGTGACGGACAGATCGACGGCTCGCGGCTCAAGGATTCCGGGAAGTGGGGCTACGCTTACAACGAGAAGCAGGTCATCGTGTTCGTCGACTGCACCCACCGCAACAGCAAGGGGGTCCCCTGGTTCCAGGTCCGGGGGATCTACTGATGAAGGGCTCCCGCTCTACGGACGGATGCGTCCCTCCGCGGGGGAGGCGCAAGCTCCGCGTCGCCGTCCTCTTTGGGGGCCAATCGGCCGAGCATGAGGTCTCGCTGGCCTCCGCGAAGACCATCATGGGCTCCCTCGATCCGGCCCGCTACGAGGTCCTTCCGGTCCGCATCGACCGCAAGGGCCAGTGGCTGCTGGAGGGGGGCCGCCAGGCCTTCGGGATGCTCGATTTCTCCCGCAAGAAGAAGGTCCAGACTTCCCCGTCCCGGCCGCCGGTCCGCCGGTCCGCCTGTGGGCCAGACTCCGGCGTGGACGTCGTCTTTCCGGTCCTGCACGGCCCCATGGGCGAGGACGGCACGGTGCAGGGGTTCCTGGAGCTCGCGAAGCTCCCCTATGTCGGGTGCGGCGTCCTGGCCTCCGCGGTCGGCATGGACAAGGACGTGGCCAAGAGGCTGGCTCTCCAGGCGGGCGTCCCGGTTCTGCCACACGTCCTGCTCCGGTCCCCGGCGGAGCTGAAGACCTGGAAGAAGGGCCTGCGGTCCCTGAAGCTGCCGGTCTTCGTCAAGCCCGTGTGCCTGGGTTCCTCAGTGGGGATCCGCAAGGTCCGGCGGTGGGAGGACGTTCCCTCCGCGGTCCGCCACGCGTTCCGGTTCGACACCAAGGTGATGGTGGAGCAGGGTGTCGAAGGCCAGGAGATCTGCTGCGCCGTGCTGGGCAAGCCCGGCGGCCTCGAGACCTCGGTCTGCGGCGAGGTCGTGGTGACCGGGAAGCACGAATTCTTCGATTACGCCTCGAAGTACACGGACGAGGCCGGCCACGACCTGCTCATCCCGGCCCGGCTCTCCGAGCGCGAGTCGCGCGTCATCCGCGGGCTGGCAGGGCGGGTCTTCGAGGCCTTCGACGCGAGCGGCATGGCCCGCGTGGACTTCTTCATGGACCGGCGTTCGCGGAGGGCCTACTTCGGGGAGATCAACACGATCCCGGGGTTCACGGCCCAGAGCCTCTACCCAGCCCTGTTCAAGGCCGCGGGATGGACCGTCGAGCGCCTGCTCGACCGCCTCATCGCCCTGGCGCTCGAGCGCGGCCGCCGGCGGTCCAACCTCAAGCTGACCCCATAAAACGGGTGTCACACCTCAACTTATGGAACTTGTTTGAAAAACAAGTTCCATAAGTTGAGGTGTGACACCCTGTTTATTTTCTGATGCTGAGGCGGACCGTGTCGCTGCCCACTTCGTCGACGCGGGCGGTCCAGGTCTCGTCGATCGCGAACTCTCCTCCCACGGCGTAGACCCCCTTGCGGACCAGGGTCCCGTTGGGGTCGAAGCGGATCTGGACAGGAGGGATCCGCCTGAGCTCGATGGCGGCCTTTCCCGGCCCCTCGGCCGCGGCGCTGAGCCGGTAGTTCGGGGTGGTGAAGAAGGCCCAGAGGAGCTTGCGGCCTCCGACCCGGACGGGGAAGGAGAAGTTGTCCGGGTCCGTCAGGGTCTCCACCGGCAGGGGCTCGAGGTGCTTGGAGGAGGTCCACTTGATGGCCAGCTTCGAGACTCTTTTGCGATCCGTCCGGGCCGAACCAGCGGCCTCGGCGCCGGAGGCCGTGCCGCTGGAGGCCGATATCCTGTTCATGGTCCGCCCCACGGGCTCGCGCTCGAAGAGCGGCACCAGAGGGGCGAGGATGAGTCCCACGGGCTTCAAGGGGGCGAGGTAGAGCTTGCCCACTTTCTCGAGGCTGCTCTCCCAGTCCTTCTTCCTCTCCTTGTCGCTGAGGATGAGGAGCGCGTCTTCGGTCTCCGCGAGCTCCGGCTTGAGGTCCAGGGCCTGCCTGCGGTAGGTCTCGACCTCCTCGGAGGCCTTGCCCCCGGCCGCCAGGGCCAGGGCCAGCAGGCGCTTGGCTTCCGCGTAGCCGGGGTCGAGGTCCAGGGCAGTCCGGAGGCTGGCGGCGGCGTCGTCGAAGCGGCCTTGGTCGTAGCGGACCGCGCCGATCTCGAAGTGGGCCTCGGCGTAGGCGGCTCCGAGCCCGGCGGCGGACTGGAACTCCTTGAGCGCCGCTGCGAGCCGGCCGCGCTGGAGGAGGAGGAGCCCGTAGTTGAGGTGGATGTGGGGGTTGCCCTTCCTGTTGCGCGCCGCGGCCTTCCGGAAGAAATCCAGCCCATCAGGATCGTCGGGCCGGGTGATCGTGCGGAGATAGTACCAGGTCTGGGGGAAGGACGGGTCGATGCGGGCCGCGAGCTTGAGCTCCCGGGCCGCATCGAGGTCCGAGCCCGTGTGGGCCAGGCAGACGCCGAGGGCGTAGCGCAGGAGGGCGTGGCGCGGGGTCTTCTTGAGCTCAAGCCTTAGGGGCTTGATGGCGCGCTCGAGCTGGTCTTCCTTGAGCAGGTTCCAGACCGCGTCCACCGGCGATGGCGGTGGCGCGGCGGAGGCCGGACGCCCGTGCGCCAGGCCGAAGGCGAGGATGAGGGGCAGGGCGAGAGGGATTCTCTTCATTTCTTCCTCTTGAACAATCCTTCGATGAGCTTCCTGGCGGGCTCGACCGCCCTGCCCACGGGCTGGGTCAGGAGGGTCGATGCTTGGAGCCTGGTCTTGGGGTCGTTGAACGTCCCGGTCACATCGATGCCGATGGGGGCCAGCTTGCCGACCTGGGAGAGGATCTTCACGGCCAGGGTCTCCTTGGGCAGGTCCGCCGTGCCAGTGGCGTCCACGTTGGCCACCGAGCTCCTCAGGCTGCAGCGGCGCAGGGTCATGACCCCTTTCTCGAACGCGTAGTCGCCGACGATCTCGGAGAAGTTCACGGTGCTGAAGTCGGGCAGGACCTTGTTGATGATGGGCAGGCGCCCGATCTTTTGGATCACGACGAACGGCAAGGTCAGCACCTTGAGCGCCTTGGAGCGGCTTGCCAGGGAGTCGAGGGCGCTGAAGTGTCCGCCGGCGACCTTCATGGCGGCCGAGCCCGCCAGGGACTCGAGCGTCGGGGTGATGCCCTTGAGGTCCCAGTCGAGGCTGATGTCCTTGGCCGAGGCGAACGGGTGACGGACCTCGCCGACCTTGATGAAGCCGCTCGTGCTCATGGGAGGAGACGAGGAGGCTGCGGCCGAGGCGGAGGGGTTCCCTTTCGTCCTCCCTTCAGCGGTTTTGTCAGCGGCCTTGTCAGCGGTCTTGGGGGGGGTCTTCTTGACCGCCTTGCCGGGAGGCTCGAGAGAGGTGGCTTCGTTGGCCGCCAGGAGCGGCTCGAGCTCGAGGGCCGTCAGTTCCGCCTCGAACCTCACGTCCGGGGAGGCCGCGTAGTTCCTGGCCTTGAGCAGGCCCGTGAGCCTGCCTCCAAGAAGGTTCCCGCTGATGCCGGTCAGCGAGACCTGCTTGGGGTCGAGGCTGAAGCGCATGGCGAGGTCCGCCTTGATCCCCGCGGCCTCAAGGACCGCGCTCTTGACGTCCGCCGAGGCGATGCCCTCGGCGGCGCGCGAGACGTCGAATCGGGCCTTGAGGGAGGCCTTGCCCTGCACGCGGCGGGCCGCGGTCTTGGCGTCGAATCCGAGGGACGCGGCCGCGTCGAAGGGGGCGTCGAGCCTGGCCTCGTCGATGGAGGCGGACAGGTCCGTGAGCCGGGCGTCGAGCCCCGAGGAGGGGTCCTGGACGCTCAGGGAAACGTCTGACGTGAGGCCGCTGATCCCGATGGGGAGGCTGCCGGGAGCGGCTTTCAGCATGCGGGAAAGGTCGAAGCTCGCTTCGCCCGCGGCCTTGCCGCCCAGGCGCATGCTCCCGGACCTGCCGTCGAGGGCCAGGGAGAAGCAGGCCCTGAACGGGCGCTCCAGGCTGAAGCCGTCCGCCGAGAGGTCCAACCCGGAGACCGTGAACTCCTGTGCCGCCGCCGGGTCGGCGTAGACGATCCTGCCCCCGCTGACCCGGGCTTTTTTGACGTCGAGCAGGAAGGGCAGGGCCAAGGGAGCCGCCTTGCCCGCGTCTTTGGCCTTGGCGTTCGCGGGCTTGGAGTTCGCGGCTTCGGGCGCGACCAAATCCGAGAAATTGAAGCTGCCGTCCTTGTTCTTGACGATCCTCGCGGAGGGCTCGGCCACGACCACCCGGTCGATGACGACGCGCTTGGACAGGAGGGGCATGAGCTGGACCTTGAAGTCAAAGGAGCCCACGCTCGCGAAGGTCCCGGCCTTGAAATCAGGCTTCTCCGAGACCTCCACGCCCTCGACCCGGAGGCCCTGGATGAGCCCGACCGAGACGTCCTTGATCCTGATCTGGCGGCCGAGGACCCGGCCCGCCTCGCCGGCGATCCGGGTCTTGATCTTCTCCGGGGGCAGGAGCAGCTTGAGGGCCACGGTCGCGGCCGCAAGGCCCGCTAGCCCGGCCCCGACGGCGATAAGGAGCAGCTTCAAGAGACGATGCGGGTTCTGGTTGGGCGCCATGCGGACATTCTAACAAAATGCGGCTCAGCGGAAGTGCGCGGCCAGGGCTTCGGCGCTGGAGAGCTCTTGCCCGCGGCTGAGGCGGCGAGCCCAATGCCGGATGAGGGAGGCTCCGAGGTGGGAGAGGGCGAAGAGCTCGCGGAGCCGGGGCCGCTTCTTCAGGAAGTCCTGGAGCCCCTTGGGCGGCGGGGAGAAGCCGGCAGGGGCGGACGCGGGACGGCCGGCGAGGGTTTCCAGGTGGGTCCGGCAGGGGGCGTGGAGCCCCAACTTCTCGCAGACGAGGTCCGCGGCGGATTCGGCCATGAGCCGGAAATCCGACATCTTGCCTCCGCCCACGGTCACGAAGCCTCCCACGCCGTCGCGCGTCTCGTGGTCGAAGACCTCGAAGCCGCGGGAGAGGAGCTTCTCGTCGCCCGTGACGTCGAGGATGGGCCGGCTTCCCACCGAGACCCGGCTGTAGTCCTCCGGGAACGCCTGGAAATACGGCCGGACCGACGCCAAAATCCAGGCCGCCTCTTCCGGAGCCGACGCGGTCGCGTCGGGGTCCGCCGGACCGGGGAGGTCCGTCGGGCCCACGAGGGTCTTCGTGTCCGCGGGGGCGATGAAGACATAGCGGTCGCGGCCAAGGGCCTGGAGGATGAGGGCGGTCGGCAGGAGCCGGCGGTCGTAGACCAGGTGGGACCCCTTGCGCAGCGTCAGCCCGATCCTGGCTCCGGCCCAGGAGGCGGTCCGAGCGATCCAGGGGCCCGAGGCGTTGACCACCATGGAAGCGGCGAACTCGCCGTCCGCTGTGCGCACTCCGGCGACGCGTCCCCGGTCCAGGAGCAGGCCCGTGACCGGGGTCCCGGAGCGGACCTCGGCGCCGTGGCGGCGGGCGGACCCGAGGTTCGCCTCCACCAGGCCGACGGCGTCGACCCACCACTCGTCGAAGGCGACCGCGCCCTGGAGCCCGTCCCGCGCCAGGCCGGGGACGGTCTTCAAGGTCTCCTCGGGGCTCAGGCGCAGGTGGGGCCGGCCGCCCTTCATCCTCTGGAAGAAGTCGTATTCCTCGAGCAGGGTCTCCACGGTCTCGAGGCCGTGCCGGTGCCAGCGGTACACGGGCCACAGGATGGGCAGGCGCGTGAGCATGTCCCCGGCCGCGGCCACGATGCGGCCGGAGTCCCAGGCGGTGACGTGCGTGGTGAGACGGTCATAGAGCAGGTAGCGCAGGCCGCCGTGGATGAGGTGCGTGGAGGCCGCAGTGGTCCGGCACCCGGGGTCTGCGGCCTCGAGGAGGAGGGTCTTCAAGCCCCGCATCGCGCAGTCCCGGGCGACGCCGGCGCCGGTGATGCCGCCGCCGATGACGATCACGTCCCAGCGGCCGCTCCCTGGAGGGTTCACCATAAGGGGTATCGTATCAAAAAGATATAATGCGCGAATGTCACGGAGGAGGTTCTTCCTCTTCGCGGTCCTGGTCCTGGCATGCATCCTGGCGGCGGGGGCGGCCCTCAGGACCCTCCTGGCCGGCCTGCCCGCCACGCACGGGCTCGAGGAGTACACTCCGTCCCTGACGACCCGGATCTTCGACGCGTCCGAGGAACTCGTGGCCGAGCTCTCCATCGAGAAGCGGGCGCTCCTGCCCCTGGCCAAGATCCCCGTGGACCTCCAGAACGCGGTCCTCGCCATCGAGGACGACCGGTTCTTCAAGCACTGGGGGGTCTCGCCGCGCGGCATCCTGCGCTCGGCCGCGGCGAACTTCCTGGCGGGCCGCTTCGTCCAGGGAGGGTCGACCATCACCCAGCAGCTCTCCAAGCAGATCTTCCTCACGCGCGAGAGGACCGTGGCCCGCAAGATCCGGGAGATCCTGCTGGCCATCCAGATCGAGCGCGAGTTCTCCAAGCAGGAGATCCTCCAGCTCTACCTCAACCAGATCTATTTCGGGGAGGGAGCCTACGGGGTGCAGGCCGCGGCGCGCATCTACTTCGGCAAGGAGCTCGCGGACCTCAAGCTCCACGAGAGCGCGCTGCTCGCGGGCCTCATCCGGGCTCCGCGCGGCTACAGCCCCTTCAACCATCCGGACCGGGCCCGCCGGCGGCGCGCCATGGTCCTCGAGCGGATGAAGTCCGAGCGGTTCATCAGCGAGGATGAGAAGAAGGAGGCGCTCAAGACCGACGTCCCCCTCGCCCGGCCCCTGGACACGACGATCCAGGCCCCCTACTTCGTCGAGCATGTGCGCTCGCGTCTCGAGCGCAAATACGGCGTGAGCGCGCTCTGGCGGGGGGGGCTGAAGGTCCATACGACCCTCGATCTCAAGATGCAGAAGGTCGCCGAGGAGATCATGGAGAAGGGCCTCTCCGAGTTCGACGCGAAGGCGGCCAAGGACTGGGAGGCGAAGCTCAAGGAGGCGGCGGCGGAGGCCGAGGAAGGCGTCGACGTCGCCACGGCTCCGCCCAAGATCCAGGGCGCCTTCATCGTCATGGACGTCAAGACCGGCGCGGTCCGCGCCATGATCGGCGGCCGCGACTCCAAGTTCAACCGGGCCACCCAGGCCTACCGCCAGCCTGGCTCCACCTTCAAGCCCTTCGTCTGGGCCGCGGCCTTGAACGCCGGCATGACCGGCGCCTCGCTCATCGAGGACAATCCCCTGGCCTTCTACTTCGACGGCCGGGACTGGCGCCTGCTCGAGGGAGCGACCGACCAGTACTCCATCGACCTGGCGACGGCTCCCTTCGCCGAGTCGCCGGACTTCAAGATCTGGGTGCCCAACAACTTCGACGGCAAGTTCATGGGCGTCATCACCTTGCGCAAGGGGCTGGCCCTGTCGCGCAACATCGCCTCCATCAACCTCATCAACCAGATCGGCCCGCCCCTCGTGGTGGACATCGCGCACCGGGCCGGCATCCGCTCCGAGCTCGAGCCAGTCCCTTCCCTGGGGCTCGGGTCCTCCGTGGTCAGCCCCCTGGAGATGACGAGCGCCTTCGGCACCTTCGCCAACAGCGGCATCCACGTCCAGCCCTATACGGTCGAGCGGGTCGAGGACAACCAGGGCAAGGAACTCGAGCGCTACGTCCCGTCGGAGCGGGAGGCCATGTCGCCGCAGGTCGCCTTCCTGATGACGAACCTCCTCAAGACCGTGGTGACCGGCGGCACCGGCCGCGGCGCGCGTTTCCTGGCCGCCCAGCACCCGCTGGCCGGCAAGACCGGGACCTCCAACGACAACCGGGACCTGTGGTTCATCGGCTACACCCCGGACCTCGTGGCGGGCGCCTGGATGGGCTATGACGATTTCGGCTCCCTGGGAAAGAAGGACTGGACCGGCGGCTCGACCGTGGTCCCCTGGTGGACCGCCATCATGGAGGTCGTCCTCAAGGACTACCCGAAGAAGGACTTCCCCATCCCGCCGGGCATCAGCGACAGCCAGACTCTCTGCGGCGACACGGGCCTCCTCGCCCTGCCGAGCTGTCCCCACAAGATCAAGGAATACTTCGTCGAAGGCTCTCAGCCCAGCCAGTACTGCGAGGCCGACCACTCCCGGCCCCTGGCCCTGACGGCCCCAGGCGCGCCAGGCGGCCCCGCGGCCCTGCCGTCCGGCGCCACGGTCCAGGCCCTCGAGGGCGAGGAGGGGCTGCTGCCCCTGCCCAGCGATGAGGAGCTCGAGCCCCAGCCGGAGGCCGAGGAGCCGATCATCATCGAGTAGGCGCCAGGCTTTGTGCCGTTTGACTTGCCATCTTCAATAAAGTCAAATAACACAAAGCCTGGCACCTAGCCGAGGAGGCTGAACATGGCGGACACGAAAGATACCTGCGAGACCTCGAACACCAACCACTCGTTCTTCTGGCTTCTGGCCGGCGTCGCCGTCGGCGTCACCGCGGCCGTCCTGCTGGCCCCGAAGTCTGGCCGCGAGACCCGCGAGCAGATCGGGGGCTGGTGGCGCAACGCTCGCGAGAAGCTGCGATGGGATCGCGACGAAGACCTGGACACCCAGGACGCCGAGCGCGAAGATCTCGTCGGGGTCTGACGGCTGCCTGTCCGCTTCTTCTGCGTCGGCCTTGAGCGCCGGCTCTCCCGCAAGGAGGTCGAAGACGCGCTGGAGGCCCTGTTCCCTCGCGCGACGTTGTCTTGCGTGTGGGAGGAGCCGGTCCCCCGCTCCGAGGATCCCGCAGCGTGGGAGGCGGACATCGTCTTTGAGCTCTACGGCAACGAGAGCGAGTTTCCCCAGATCGTCGAGTTCAACCGCTTCCCCGGCGAGCACCCCAGCGCCGTGCCCATTGGCATCGAGCTCGCCCGGCTCTTTGCCGAGCGCTTCTCCTGCAGGACCCTTTCCGACGGCACGGGTTTTGGCGACGACGACAGCCCCTACTGGCTTGTGGTCTGGGACAAGGGCGTGCCGCACCTTGCCGACGATTGCGGCACCTTGTTCGCGGACGGAGAAGGCGGGCCCGTCAAGGTCCTGCGGCCCATCGAGGTCCCGCGATTGCGCCTTGGCTCCAACGGCCTCCCCCTGCCGTGAGCTATGGCACTCATGATATTATAGGGCATGGCCAGGCCGGCTGCCCAGGGAGATGGTGCGGTAGGCGGCTCTCAAGGAAAAGGAGGACGCGCGTGAGCAAGAATGTGAAGGTCTCGTTGCAGGGGATCAGCCAGGACCTGTCGCAAGCCACCGGCAGCTACGACCCGGTCGAGCTGGGGGAGATGACGCCGGACGGGCTCTTGGGCGTCCTCCAAAAGGTCGTCACGCTCCAGGCCCTGCAAGGGGACGGCAGCCAGGACCTCTGTCCGCCGAGCATGGTCCTGGATTGCGGGGGACGGGTGCACTCGTTCCATGTCGAGGACGGGCAGCTCGTGGATTCGGAGTCAGGAGGCCGGTTCGGGATCTTCGACGCCGTGTCCTTTGTGACGGGCCAGCGCGGCGGCTCCGGCGCCCGGCCCGAGGCCAGGCCCGGAAACGTCCGCCCGGCCCCGGCGAAGAAGCCCGCTCCCAAGCCGCAGCCGGACGCAGACGGCACCGAGCCCTTGGTCTGGGGGAGCGACAACCCCGACTGCAAGGGGCTTTCCCCACTGCGCAAGACCGACATCCCTCCCACGGACCGGGAGGTGGTGGGGGTCGATACCATCGACACTGGGCCGGGGTGCCCGCAGTTCTCCATGACCGTGTGGAAATCCGTGAACGCCAAGGGGCTCCCCCTCGGCATCCTGGTCCTGGGTCTCTTCATCGGCTTCATGGCCTTGGTCTTGTTCGGGACAGGCAATCCCGGGCCCGGCTTCGTGGTGGCGCTGGCGGCCGGAGGCTGTTTCTGGCTGAAAGGCGTCTGGGCCCGCCACGGCAAGACGGACTTCCGGGTGGGCTTCGATTGGAAGGCCAACGCCATCTGGGCCAAGCGCGGCTCGGACAAGGTCGTTTCCTGGATCGGCAACGCGAACTGCATCACGGACTTCACCATCAGCGAGTACCGCTACACGAAGACCGTGCGCACTGGCGGACCCATGGGCAACGTGAAGGCCACGGAGAGCATCTGGCAGCTCGACGTGCACAAGAACAACGGCTCCTGCGTGTTCCTCTACCGGGACTTGGCGACCAAGGCCGAGGCTGAGGAGGCCGCTGCCAAGGCCAAGGCGCTCCTGGCTTCGCAAGGCTGACGAAGAGCCGGCCGCTTGATCCGCCTGCAAAGCCCGGTTTTCCCGCCACGATCCACTGCTCCCGCAGGCAAAGGAGGACGGCGGCGAATGGATGCCGGTCAGGGACTGAGCTTCTTAATCTCTTCGGCCAGGCCGCTCGAGAGGATGGGGAAGCGGCACCAGGAGCGGGGGTCCACGTTCTGGTCGTCGAGGTGGAAGGAAGGCGCGTAGCGCTCGCGCTTCCACTGGTTGCGGCACCACAGGCTGAAGAACCGGGCCACCCAGGACTTGAGGTCCTCGAGGGAGTGGTGCGGGAACTTCTCCCGGACCTCTTTGAGCGCCTCGGAGGGCGAGCGCTTGTCGCGGATGAAGGCCCGCTGGATGGAGTCGAGCACATCGTAGGGCATGAGGTCCTTCTCGGCCGCCTGGGACGCGGTCGCGGGGCGCAGTTCGGGTGTGGGCCTCTGGCAGGTCACGACGGAGAGCGCGGGCATGGGGCCGAGGCCCTCTGGCCCGGTCGTCTCCAGCCACTTGAGCCAGGAGAGCAGGAAGGTCTTGTCCACGCCTCCGACCGGCGCCAAGCCTCCGCAGGTGTCGCCGTCCATGGTGGCGTAGCCGACCGAGGCCTCGGAGCGGTCGCTCGTGGCTAAAAGGAGGCTCCCGCGCAGGTTGGAGAGGAGCCACGCGCCAGGGCCGCGCACGCGGGCCTGGATGTTCTGGAGGCTGATGTCGTCGGTCTCCCAGGTCAAAGGCCTGCCCGATGCCTTTGAGGCGAGGTCCGTGTAGGCCTTCACGATGGGACCGACCTCCCACTCGAGGAAGGCCGCTCCAGCCGCTTCAGCCACTTTTCGGGCCGCTTCTCGGCTGTATCCGGAGCTGTTGTCCGTGGCTTGGTAGACGCAGGTCAGGAGGGACTTGATGAGATTTTGGGCGTCGGAGGCCTGCTTGACGGCCGGGATGGCGGAGAGCTTGGAGGCGAGGCCCTCGCGGCCGAGGTCGGCCCAGGCCAGGCGCAGGGACATGGCGGCGAGGACCGTCACGGCGGTCGAGTCAGCTCCGCCGCTCAGGGATACGACGAAGCCCTGGGAGCCGGATTTGCGCAGGTAGTCGAAGAGGCCCAGGGACACGGCGCGCGTGAACTCCTCCTCCTTGACGGAGGAGCCGGATTCCCATCCCGCGAGCGGAAAGGCTGGGGCCGGAGCCTTGGGCTCAGGGAAGGAGAAGTCCCTGCTGACGAGGCCGGGGTCGGGCGAGGCCAGGGGCTTGAAGCTCGCGGACCGCGCGCGGGCCATCCGGTTCTTGGTGAGGTCCGCGTCGGCCCAGACCAGGCTGACGTCCTTGAAGCCGAAGCGCCGGCCGTAGGCCAGCACGCGGCTTTCGGAGGCCACGAGGCAGGTGCCGTCGTAGACCACGCGGCCGGACTCGTTGCCGAGGAGGTTCGCGTAGCAGTAGGCGGCTCCGAAGGCCCGGGAGCCCTCGGCCACGAAGCGGCGGCGGGTCTCCTCTTTGCCGAAAGCGAAGTGGCTCGCGCTGGGGTTGAGGATGACGTCCGCGCCCCGAGCGGCCAGGGAGGCGCCGGGCCGGTCCGGGACCCAGGCCTCCTCGCAGATCTCGAACCCCACCCCGACCTCGCCGCACTTGAAGACCAGGTCGCCGAATGGGACGCGGATCCTGCCGCGGGAGAGCGCGTCCACGGCGCCCTTCTCCCAGGGCTTGAACCAGCGGGGCTCGTAGTGGATGCCGTCGCCTGCGAGGTGCTTCTTGGCGGAGAGTCCCATGAGGATGCCGTCGCAGAGCAGCGCGGCCGCGTTGTAGAGCGCGCCGTTGTGGAAGACCGGCAGGCCAACGCCCACGGCGATGCCCTTGGTGGCCGGCGCAAGCTCCAGGAGCTTCTCCCAGGCCGCATCATGCACGAACTCGGCGTGGAAGGCGTCCTCGCACCCGTACCCGGTCAGGCACATCTCGGGAAGGCATAGGATGGCGACGCCCTCGGCCTTGGCCGCGTCGATCGCGCCGCGGATGCGGGCGAGGTTGCCCGTCCAGTCGAAGGGGGTCTGGTTGAGGGCGGCCGCACCGAGGCGGATCGCTTTCACGCGCCTTCCTCCGCCAATTCGAACATCTTCTCCAGCGACCTGCGCGCCCCAGCCGCGGCCTTGGGGTCGACCTCCACGATGTCGGCCGGAGACGGCGCTTCCAGGACCGAAAGGACGCGCTCGAGGGTGACCGCCTTCATGTACGGGCAGAGCCGGCACATGGGCACGAACCTCTTGGCCGGGAAGCGCGTGCGCGCGAGCTCGCCCAGCCCGCACTCGGTCACGAGCATGAAGCAGGGGGCGTTCGAGGACTCGAGATAGCGCATCATGTCCCCGGTCCCGCCCACGAAGTCCACCACGGAGACCAGGCTCGGAGAGCACTCGGAGTGGGCGAGGATGCGCACCCCGGGATACATGGACCGATAGAGGGCCACGGAGGAAACGTCGAAGTTGTCGTGGACGATGCAGGTGCCCTTCCAGAGGATGATGTCCTTGCCAGGGGTCTTGCCGAGCTGTTTGGCGAGGTTCTGGCCCATGAGCATGTCAGGCAGGAAGATCACCTTCTTGTGGGTCCGATAGAGCTTTTCGAGGATGCGGCCCGCGTTGGCGGAGGTGACGATGACGTCCGACTCGGCCTTGGCCGCCGCGGTGGTGTTGATGTAGGTCGCCACGGGCGCTCCGGGGTGGCGCGCCTTGAGCCGCCGGATGTCAGCGGCCGTGATGCTCTCGGAAAGAGAGCACCCTGCCTCGGGCGCGGGCAGGAGCACGGTCTTGCCTGGGCTCAGGATCTTGGCCGTCTCGGCCATGAAGCTCACCCCGCAGAACACGATGGTTCCGGCTCCGGTCCCGGAGCAGAGCTTGGCGAGCGTGTAGGAGTCGCCGACGAAGTCCGCGATGCCGTGGATGACCTCGGGCCGCTGGTAGACGTGGACCGGGATGACCGCGTTCTTCTCGGCCTTGAGGCGCTCGATCCGGACGACCAGGGACGCCAGCCGCTCGAGCTCGGCCTCGGGGTAGCCCAGGGCCGAGAGCCCCTTGCTGGAAAGCCGTGCAACCGCCTCCGAGACTTGGGACCGGGAGGGCGCGTCTGCCCAGCCGCGGGACGGCTCAGACATAGACCCTCGCGATGTGGTGGCTGGCGGCGGTGCGCCGGATGGGCAGGGCCACGGGGTCGCCGACCCGCGCGCCCGGGCAGCCCGTGACGTCGAGCAGGGTGTGGCTGATGGCGCAGCGGCCGATGAAGGGCGCCTTGCGGCCGCGGAGCATGCCCCAGTATTGGAAGCCCGGGCCGAGGGTGATGCCCCGCTCCGCAGGCTCGAGCGTGAGGCCGTCGGCATAGCCGGCCTGCACCGTGGCCACGAGCATCCTCCGCGGGGCGATGTACTCGCTGGCGTAGCCAAGGGAGGAGCCCTTCGGGACCCTGCGCAGGGCCATGATCCGTGCGAGGAAGCGCCAGGGGCACTTCAAGCGGGCCCGGTGCCAGACCGAGGGGTTGATGCCGTAGAGAAGGTTGCCGGCGCGCACCATGTCGAACTGCCAGTGGGGGAAGTCCATGAGCACCGAGCTGTTGGCCGCGTGGCACACGATATGCGGGTGGCGCCCCTTCAAGCCCGCGGCGATGCGGCCGAAGGAGCGCAGCTTCTCCTCCGCCTCCACGGAGTTCTTGCCTGCGACGTAGTCGATGTGGGCGGAAAGCCCGGCGAGCGTGAGCCTCTTGAGGCGCTCGAAGGCCGCCAGGAAGCCCTGGAGCTCGCGAGGGGGCAGTCCCCAGCGGCCCAGGCCGAAATCGAGGTCGAGATGGACCGGGAAGGCGGCCTTGCGGCCCTTGACCCGTCCAGCGGCGGCGTCGAAGGCCCGGGCCTGCCCCATGGTGTCGATGGTCGGGATGAGCCCTAGGGCCAGGGCTTCGGCCGCCTGCTCGGGCAGGACCGGGGCCAGGAGGTGGATGGGGCCGCGGATGCCGGCGCTCCGCAGGGCCTCGGCCTCCTCCACGGCGAGCACGCCCAGACTTTGAGCTCCGGCCTCCAGGGCCGCGTTGGCGACCTTGGCCGCCCCGTGGCCGTAGCCGTCCGCCTTGACCACGGCCATGAGTGCTGCGCCCTTGGAGAGCCTGGAAAGGGTCCAGGCCAGGTTGTGCCGGACCGCGTCCAGGTCGATCTCGATCCACTTCAGCATCTCAGGCATTTTATCATTCTGGGGTCAGACCCTGACATTGGCAAAACCTGACATTGGGGTAGTCTGACGCCAGCGTATGTCAGGTTTTGCCAATGTCAGGGTCTGACCCCAGTCGGGCGCGGCTTTGTATAATGAGAGCCCATGAGCATCAGCGTATGCTAAGAGAGTGGCTCGCGGGCTTCCCCCGCCGCGACCTCCAGGTTCTTGGTATTGTCGCCTGCATGGCTGCCGCATATTTCTTCCTGAACAGGGGCTCGGCGGTCCTGCCCGGCACGGACCAGGACCAGACCCCGCAGGTCGCGGTGGACTATGCGGAACGCGGGAGCGCGTTCATCCACGGCATCCCTGACGCGCCTGACCTGGCCATGAACCTGCCCATGGCCACGGTCTGGGCCAGCCTCGTGGTCCACCGATGGGACGCGTCCCAGTGGTCGTACAAGATCCTGGTCCTGACAGGCATGCTCATCCTGCTGGCGTCGATCTGCGTGGCGCTCTCCCCGTCGCCCTGGCCTCCTGCGGCCGCGGCTGCGCTCCTGGCCTTGTGCCTGTCCCCGGATTTCATCATCTACCCGCAGCTCGAATACGCATGCCTGGTGCTGCTCGCTGCCGGGCTTCTGGTCTGGCGCAGCCGCGCTCCCTCGCCCGGCCGGACCCTGGCTTTCAGCCTGGCAGTGGGAGCGGGGCTGCTGTTCCGTTCCCCGCTAGCGTTCTTTCCGCCCCTGCTCGCGGTCGGCGAATGGGCTTGGGGCAGGCTGAGGCCGGAGAGCAGGCTGAAGTCCTTCTGGAAGCACGGCCTCATCCTTTGCGTGGTGCCGTATCTATTCCTCCTGCCGTGGGTATGGATGAACTGGGTCATGAGGCACCAGATCGTCGTCCTCGAAGGGGGGCAGGCCTCGACCAACATCGTGGCCGGTGCCTTGGGCCTGACCCAGACGGTCGAGGGAGACTGGACCATGCTCGTGGACCCCGCGGTGGATGCCAGCGACCCTGGCGCAGTGCTGTCCTGGGCCGTCAAGGAGGTCCGAAGACACCCTCTGCGCTACGTCGAATCCTTTGTCCGGCGGGTCCACCTGGGTCTGAGCCAGTTCCCGGTGCTCTGGTTCCTGGCGTTCCTGGCCTTGTGGTGGTTCAGGCGTGACGCGGCATGCCGCGTCCTGGGACTGCTCGCAGCGTATTTCGTGCTCATTCACTGTGCCATGGCCGTGGACTTGAGGTACCTCACCCCGGTCTGGCCCCTGCTGGCTTGTCTGGCCGGGTGCCTGGCCGAACCGCCGGCCAGGACCGGGCCTCTCCTGGGGCCGGGAGCGTCGGCTCGGACGCGAGTGGCTTCATGGGTCGCGGGCTTGGGCGCCGCAATCCTGCTCTCCGGCCTAGCCCTTCTCCTGGTCGGAGCGGTCTACACCTCGGCCAAGGCCGTGGATCTGGCGGCCGCCTCGGCCAGGGGCGGGGACGCCTGGAGCAGGGCTCTGGCCAAGGCTCCGGACGACCCCTGGCTTCTCGTGGGACACGGCCGCCGGCATCTGGCCTCAGGCGATCCGGAAGCCGCTGTCGCGGACCTCGAGAAAGCCCTTGCCTCGCGTCCGACCATGGATTGCGCCTTGCTCCTTGCCTGGGCCAAGTCCCTCAAGAACCGCGAGGCTTTTCCCCTATGGTGGACGCTGTCCGATTGGGTCGTGGACTACCGCGTCAAGATGGCGTACCGCCTCTATCGGGGCCACGGCCTGCTGGCCAGGGGCGACCGCAAAGCCGGCCGGGAGGAGCTTGTCAGGGCCAGGAAGATCTTCGAAGCCACGGTATGGGTCCACGGCTCCCCGGCCGGCCGCGAGAAGATCCTGCAGGAGATGCTCGTGGCAAGGGACGAGAGGTTCGGCTCCGCGGCTATGGACGCCATGGCGGGCTTGAGGCCCAAGCAGGCTTACGCCTTCTGCCGGGAGCTCGCTGCGATTGCCCCCGCGGCTGACCGGCGCTGTCTGGGACTCATCGAAGACGCGGCTTCGAGCGACCCTTTGTTCGCGGCAGAAGCCGCGAAGAAGGCCGATTCCGCGGCCCTTCCCGCTGCGGAGAGGCACCGCCTGGCTCTTCTGCGTCAGCGTCTGGGCGATTACAAGGGCGCGGTCTCCATCCTCAGGGACCTCGTCCGTCTTCGACCGGAGGAGGGTCTCTACTACAGCGACCTCGGGGTCAATGAGTTCCTGTCAGGAGCGCCATCCGATGCCGAGCGCCATCTCAAGAAAGCCGTTGAGCTCTGCCTCGGCCGTCTCGCACCTTACGCCTCTCTGGGCGCGATCTACATGCGCCAGGGAAGGACCCGGGAAGCGCTCAAGATCTACGACACGGCGTTGTCCATCAAAGGCCCGGTCGTGGATCCCAAGGTGCGCCAGGACATCGTGGAAGCCCGCAGGCTCATTAAGTAGCCCCCGCCTGTTCTCAGAAATTTAATCAATTTCTGCCATGCTTTGTTGTGGCCTCCAGGATGCCTTGGTTGGCCGTCTGCCTGCTTTGGGGGAGCCTGCTCATGCCCTCGAGCGCTCGGGCGGCCGTGGATTCCGAGTCGGACGTCAGCCTCAACATCGGAGCCCTCTACCCATTTCTCGAAAGTCAGGGCACCATCAGGAAATCCTTCACCGTGGGCCTGAGCGCGGATTGGTGGATCTTCGACTACCTCGCCATCGGCATGGAGCTCCAGCAGGTCATGGGGCACAAGGTCCCGGCCACGCCCAAGGCCATCTTCAGGCCGGACCCCATGCTGGATTGGGAGCGCGTCCTGCGCGACCTGCGCTACCAGCTCGACAAATCCAACCTGACCTACACCATCTCGGACGATATCGGGGGAAGTCTCTCGCGCAAGGGCTTCTATTTCGCGCCGAACCTGAAGTTCGGCAAGTCCGTGGAGGGGTTCCGCTCCGTAACCAGGTATTATTTCTCCCTGGGCGCCGGGATGTACCACAACGAGCTCACGGGGTCGGTCTCGTTCAAGGGCGCGTACTCGAACGGAGACCCTTTCAGCAAGACCATCCGCATCGAGCGGGTCCGGCGGGAGGACCTCGGCCTGAGCCTCGGGGCGGGCCTGCTCCTGCACAGCATCGACGGGAAGTACCTCTTCGGCATGGACCTGCGGTATTACCGTATCATGCGCGACAATAATTCGCCGGACGTGTTCCTCGCCCCGTCCATGCGTGTCGGCCGCAAATTCTAACCAGCTTTTTCTCGGGCCATGGATGAGGCCACGGCCAGCAGCACGCCGAGGACGATCCCGAGGAGGGCCGCGAACAGGGCCCGCCATTCCGGGGCCAGCAGGAAGGTGATTGTGTGGGCCGGGATCCAGAACAGGGGGATCGTCTTCTTGAGGACGAAGCCCCACATCACGTCCCAGTCGAGCTCCCGGAGGATGCGCCCCGCCGGGATGGGCTTGATGAGGCAGAGGCACGAGCCTCCGTTGCCGGTGATGTGGGTGTCCGTGACCTTGTGGGTCACCATGAGGATGGGCGCGAACACGAGGTTCATCGCGGTCGAGACGGAGAGCGAGGCGAGGACCTTCATCCCAGAGAGGCCCGGGGAGGCGAGGGCCTCTGGCGCCCCGGCCCATCCCAGCCTGGCCAAGACCTGCGGCGTCCCGGCTGAGAACACGATGAACGCGGCCTGGATGGCCAGGCCGAAGAGTCCCCAGCAGGCGGCGCGGGGCAGGAGGCCGAATCCGGGCTGGGAATAGGAGCCGGTCCGGACGCGCAGACCGAGGGCCTCTCCTGCCGTGGCGAGCACGCTGAACTTGAGGAAGCTCATCAGGAAGGGGTGAGCCTTGTTGAAGGAGGCGTAGGCGGAGTAGAAGTCCGGCGAAGCGATGAACGGCAGGAAAAGCAGGACGCCGCAGAGTCCGAACGCGGCGTCCTGGCGCAGGCGGCTCACGGCCGCCATCTTAGCAGATTACTCTGCTGCCTTCGTGTACACGCAGTGGAGCCGGAGCTCTCCGATCGGCCCGTTCCGCTTGAAGAACAGGCCCGAGCGTACGGTCAGGGTCCTGCCCCGGAGGGAGGCCTCGAAGAGCGTTCCGCTGTCGAGGTCAGGGCTCCACCGGCTCAGATGGCCCTGACGGAACGTCAGGGTGTCCCCTGAGACCGCGGCCTCCCTGAGCCTGTAGCTCACGTCAGGCCAGGGCTTGAAGGACATGGGGTTCTCGTCACGATCCTTCTGCACCCCGGCGTTGACGTCGAGGATCTGGGAGATGAGCAGGCCCGTGCCCCGCGGGTGCCCGTAGAACCCGTAGCTCTCCTGCCGGTCCCCGACCCCCGAGTTGCCGAACTTCTCGGCTACGACCTCGAGTACGGGGGGGCACCATTCCACCACGGGGTGGTCGAGATGGTAGATGCCGAGCAGGAACGACGCGGCCCGCTCCGGCTCTGAGGTCTTGGCACGCCCGGTCTCGGAGACAACGACGGCCTTGGGCTTGGCCGCGGCCGAGGCGGCCTCCCGCAGCTCCTGGAGGGTCTCTCTCAGGGAGGGGGCTCCGCGGTCGAAGTCTAGCTTCTGGGCGGCTGAAGAGGCGCCGGGCCAGGCAAGGAACAGGACAGCGATGACAGCGATGGTGGAGCGCATGGGTCCTGGCCTCAGTTCCGCAGGTTCTCGACGCACATGGCGATGCCCATGCCGCCGCCCACACAGAGGGTGGCCAGGCCCTTTCGGGCCTTGCGCCGCTCCATCTCGTGGAGCAGGGTGACGAGCACCCGGCTGCCGCTGGCGCCCACGGGGTGGCCCAGGGCGATCGCGCCGCCGTTGACGTTGACCTTGTCCGGGTCCCACTTGAGCTCGCGGCCGACCGCCAGGGCCTGGGCCGCGAAGGCCTCGTTGGCCTCGATGAGGTCGATCTCCGGGAGGGTCCAGCCCGCCTTGGCCAGGGCCTTGGTCACGGCCTCGACCGGGCCGATGCCCATGACCGCAGGGTCTGTGCCAGCCCAGGCATAGGAGACGATCCGGGCCATCGGATCCCACCCGCGGGCCTTGGTCTTCTCCTCGGAGGCGACGAACACGCAGGCCGCGCCGTCGTTGATGCCCGAGGAGTTGGCGGCGGTCACGGTCCCGTCCTTCTTGAACGCGGGCTTCAATCCCGCGAGCTTCTCCGTCGTCGTGCCGTGCTTGGGATACTCGTCCTTGGCGAAGACGATCGGGTCGCCCTTGCGCTGCGGGATGGAGACGGGCGCGATCTCCGCGTCGAAGCGGCCGGCCTTCTGCGCGGCCTCGGCCTTGTTCTGCGAGCCCGCGGCGAAGCGGTCCTGCTCCTCTCTAGTGAGGTTGTAGCGCTGGGCCAGGTTCTCGGCTGTGACGCCCATGTGGTAGTCGTTGAAGCAGCACCAGAGCCCGTCGTGGATCATGGAGTCGAGGAGCTCCCCGTGGCCGATCCGGTATCCGGAGCGCGCCTTCTTGAGCAGGTAGGGAGGGTTGGTCATGCTCTCTGCGCCGCCGGCCAGCACGGTGTCAGCGTCGCCGCAGGACACGGCCTGGGCCGCCAGGGCCACGGTGCGCAGGCCCGAGCCGCAGAGCATATTCACGGTCATGGCCGTGCGCTCCTGGGGCACGCCGGAGCGCATGGCGATCTGCCGGGCCGCGTTCTGGCCGAGGCCCGCCTGGTAGATGCTGCCGAAGAGGACCTCGTCGACGTCCGCCGGCTCGGCGGAGGCGCGCTTCAAGGTCTCCACCGCCGCGACCGTGCCGAGGTCCACGGCGGTGTGGTCCGCCAGCGTCCCGCCGAAGCTGCCGATGGCGGTGCGGGATCCTGCGATGATGTAGGAAGTCTTCATATTTGTCGTTCTCTCCTGTCGGTGCCGGGGATTAAGTTATTTAAGTTGCGAAGCAACTTAAATAACTTAATCCCCGGCACCATCGTTGGTTTATAGGTAGCCCAGCTTGGCGGCTTGGGTCCTGAGCTCCGCCCGGTGGTCCGGGTGGGATATGGCGATGAGGTTGTTCGCGCGTTCGCGCACGGTGCGGCCGCGCATGTAGGCCACCCCGAACTCAGTGACCACGTGGTCGCAGTTGGCGCGGTGCAGGGTCACGGCCGAGCCCTGGGGCAGGACCGGGAGGATGGTGCTCAGGGTCCCGTTCTTGGCTGTGGAGGCGACAGCGATGACGGATTTGCCCAGTCCGTCGTAGCACTCCTTGGCGCCCACGGCGGTGTCCGTCTGGCCTCCGGTGCCCGAGTATTGGGCGGGGCCGATGGATTCGCTCGCGACCTGGCCGGTGAGGTCGACCATGAGGGCTGTGTTGATGGATGTCATCCGGCAGTTCTGCCGCAGGACCGCCGGGTCGTTGACCCAGGAGCCCCGGCGGAACTCGACGGCCGGGTTCTCGTGGAGCCAGTCGTAGAGCTTGCGCGAGCCCATGGCGAATGTGGTGACGAACTTGTCCTTGCACAGCGTCTTGCGCCTGTTGGTGACCACGCCGGCCTCGTAGAGCTCCATCATGGAATCCACCATCATCTCCGTGTGCACGCCGAGGTCGCGCTTGTCCCGCAGGGCCAGGGCCGCGGCATTGGGGATGCTCCCGATGCCGAGCTGGATGGTTGCCCCGTCCGGCACGAGCTCCGCGATGTGCCGTCCAATGGCCATGTCTGTCTCCGAGGGCTGTGGCGAGGGCAAGGTCGGGACCTCTCCATCGCGCTCCACGAAGAGGTCCACGTCGCGCACGTGCAGGTGGGTGTCGCCGAAGGTCCTGGGGAGGTTCCTGTTGACCTCGAGGACCACGGTCGAGGCGGCTTCGATGATGTCCTTCTCGTAGGTGATGCCCAGGGAGAGCGACACGAACCCATGCCGGTCCGGAGGGGTGCAGGTGCCGAAGAAGATGTCAGGCTTCCTCGCGTGGATGCGGTCCAGGGCCGCCCGGTGCAGCATGTTCGGCACGTAGGTGACGGTCCCGGCTCCGGCGGAGAGCGCTGCGCGGGCGCCCGGGGCGTGGAACCACGAGGCGAGCTCGAAGCGGCCTTTCATCTCAGGCTTCGTGAAGAACGCGTAGGGCTTCAAGGTCAGGACCGAGAAGACCCGGACGCCCTCCACCCGGTCCGCCACGGCATGGAACCGGGACATGCAGCCCTGGGGCTCGGAGGCGCACTGGGCCACCACCACGTCGAAGCCGGACCTGATGCGCGCGACCGCGTCGTCGGCGGTCGCGCGCCTGCTGTCGTAGATCTCCTGCCATGGCCGGCGGAACGCCGGCCCAGGCAGCAGCCGTTCTCTCTCCAAGGCCGCAGTGGGTGTCATGGGGTCGCCTCAATACTCGAGCGCCAGGCAGGCCATGGAGTAGCCGCCGCCCGAGGCGCAGAGCACGAGGGGCTCTCCGCGCCTGACCTTGCCCAGGCCGACGGCGTCGTGCAGGGCCATGGGGATGCAGGCCGAGCCGGTATAGCCCCACTTCTCCATGATGGTGTGGGTGCGGCTCATGGGCAGGCTGAACTCGGCCATGACCTCCTCGATGGTGACCTTGCGGATCTGGGTGAAGATGAACGTCCCCACGTCCGCGGGCTTCAAGCCCGCCTTGGCCAGGGTCGTCCTGACGAGGCCGGGCCACAGGTCTTTGTTGAGGGATGCGGGGAACTTCTTGAGCAGGCGCACGTTGTGGCGTCCGGCGGCCACGGCCTCGGCGCTCGCCGGCTCGGCCGAGCCGCCGGCGTAGATGCCCATGTAGTCCCAGTAGGAGCCGTCCGCGGTCAGGGTGGAGGCCAGCGTATGCCTCTTGCCTCCCACGGCCCGAAGGAGCACGGCGCCGGCGCCGTCCCCGAAGAGGGGGAAGGCCGCGCCGTCGTTGGGGTCGAGGAACTTGGACATGGCGTAGGTGCCGATCACAAGGGCCGTGCCGTAGCGCGGGTCGGAGTGGGCGTACTTGGACGCGATGTCCATGGCGGTCACGAACCCGGCGCAGGCGCAGTTGACGTCGAAGCACGCGCTGTTCTTGAGGCCCAGGCTGTGTTGGACGAAGGCCGCGGTCGCCGGGGAGAGGAAGGCCGGGGTGTCGGTCGCGATGATGAGCAGGCCGACCTCCTCGGGCGCGACCCCCGCGGACTCCAGGGCCTGGCGGCCTGCCTTGACCGCGTGGTCGCCGGAGGACTCGCTCTGCGCGGAGTGATAGCGCGCTCCGTGGCCGATGCGCTCGAAGACCTTGGCGAGCGGGTCGCGGCCGAACTTGCGGAACATCTCCTCGTTGGAGACGAGCTTCTCCGGCAGGTGCATCCCGGTGGACAGGATCTGGGGCATGACGTTCTCCTTTAGAGGACCAGCCCGCCGTCCACGCCGAGGACCTGGCCGGTGACGAAGGTGGCCGCGTCCGAGGCGAGGAAGAGGTAGGCGTTGCCGATGTCCTCGGGTGCGCCGAGGCGCTTCATGGGGGTCTTCTCCTTGATGGAGTCGAGGATCTTTTCCGGGACCGTGGCGAGCATCTCGGTCATGGTGAACCCCGGGGCCACGGCGTTGACCGTGATGCCCTTGCGGCCGAGCTCCTTGGCCCAGGTCTTGGTCATGCCGATCATGCCGGCCTTGGCCGCGGCGTAGTTGGTCTGGCCCACGTTGCCGTAGACGCCCACGATGGAGCTGGTGTTGATGATGCTGCCCCGCCCTTGGGCCGTCATGGCCGGCAGGACCGCCTGGGTGCAGTTGAAGACCCCCTTCAGGTTGACGTCGATGACCTTGTCGAAGTCGCTCTCCGCCATCTTGGCGAGCATGGCGTCGCGCGTGATGCCTGCGTTGTTGACGAGCACGTCGACCCGGCCCCACTTCGCCGTGACGGCGGCCACGGCCGTGTCCACCGAGTCGCGCTTGGAGACGTCCACGGCCAGCGTCATGAGGGGCAGCGTCCCGGAGGGGTTCAAGTCCTTCGCGCATTCCGCGAGTTGGGCCTCGTTGACGTCGCAGACCGCCACCCGGGCGCCGTTGGCCAGGAACATCCTCGCCGCGGTCTTGCCGATGCCCCGCGCCGACCCGGTGATCATCACGACCTTGTCCTTCACGTTCATGCTGCCTCCTTATATTATGGTTCGAGTCCGCGCCGGTAGACGCGGGCGAAAAGCTTGATGACTTCCGAATCCTTCATCCCGTAGTGGTTCCTGACCTTGAAGAGCTTCTCCATGATGAAGTAGTTGTAGTAGCCCCAGACGACCATCATGAGGGCCCCGGCCGGGTCCACGCCCGGGGCCAGGGGGCCCGTGCCCTTGGCCTTGAGCACCGCGGAGTAGCGCTCCCGCATGTTCTCGAAGAGCCTGCCGATGTGCTTGGCGTCGAATTCGACCACGTCCACGTAGGTGAGGAGGATGTAGTCGGAGAACCTCTCCACGACCTCCTTGCTCGCGTCCCCGAGGGCTTCGAGGTTGTCCGGAAAGCGCGTGGAGGCCATGACGCGGGCCAGAGGCTGGTCGTGGGTGAAGTAGTCGGCCTCGTACTCCTTGAGCAGGGAGATGAAGAGGTCCTCCTTGGTGCTGAAGTGGTTGTAGATGTTGCCCAGGGAGACCCCGGCTTTGTCCGCGATCTCGCGGGTCGAGGTGCCGTTGAAGCCCTGCTTGAGGAAGAGGGCGCAGGCGGCCTTGAGGATGCGCTCGCGGTTGTCGGTCCTTCCGGCGGTCTTGGTCATCGTCTCTCCAGTGAACGATCGTTCGTTCGTATGGGTAGTATAGCACGCCCCCGCCATGCTGTCAAGAAAAACCGCGCCGCGGGCTGGGCAGGCTTTGGGCCCTCTTTCCGGGTAGGCCCTTGGCCCCATGCTCTGGGGACACAGGCACCATGACAGCGGCCCGCTCCCGGGCTATCCTTGACCCGAGCGGGCGGATGCCCGACGCCTCAGGGAGGTCTCGTTGAAGAAGCTTTTTGCCGTTTCGTCTGCGATGGCATGCTTGGCGCTCGCGGGTCCGGCCGGAGCCGAGAAGGTCGCGGTCGTCAGTCATTCAAGCATGGCTGATTCGAGGGTCTATGTGGCTGGCAGCGCCGCGGCCGCGGACAAGAAGGTCTATTTCGTGAGCCACGCGTCCATGGCGGACTGCGTCCTCTACATCAGCGGAAGCGCCGCGAACGCGGACCGGTCGATCTACGTGGCGAGCCGCGAGTCCATGGCCGACCTGTCCGTCTACGAGGTGGGCAGCGCCGCTGCCGCGGACGTCCGCGTCTATGTGACGAACCAGCCCACCCAGGCGTGGGGGAAGTGCGCTTACGCGGCCGCGCTCGTCGCGGAATAGCCGGCCTCGACCTTCTCCACCAGCCTTTCGAACGCCTTGTGCGCCTCGGGCATCAGGGGCGTCACTGCCGGGAATACCGAGGCGTCCGCGTCCGCGTGCGTGGCGTCCGCTACGGTGACGAGCTCGTGGAGCTCTAAGCTGCCCCGAGAGGCCACGAGGCTCCTGTAGGCTTCGGCGTGCCGGGCGGCTGTGATGAGGACGTCCCGGCCGCCGGCCAGGGAGATCAGGGGCTTGCCGATCCTTCCGGTGTTGGCGATGGAGCGGACGGCCTCGGCCGCCTGAGGCCTATTCGAGAAATCGTAGGCTGCCGGGTCGCCTGAGAAATCCGGATCCAGGTCGCCGACGAAGACCGCCAGCGAGGTCGTCCAGAAGGCGGCGCGGTAGGCGGCAAGGACACCGTCCCAGTCCGGGTCCGCGGGAAAGCCCGCTGCCCGCAGCGCGGGCCGGTCCGGCTGGGCGCCGGCGGTGGCGGCCAGGGCCTTTGGGATCTGCTCGAGCAGTCCGCCCCCCTGCTCCGGCCAGTACACTCCCGAGACCTCCACCCCGCCGTCTACGAGCTCCGGGCTGGCTTCGAGGAGGCGGCGCACGAGGTAGCCTCCGTTGGAGACGCCAACGGCGTAGACCCTCCCGGGCTTGCGGCTCCCCGCCTTCGCGGCCCAATCCGAAGCCGCGGGGACCAAGGCTCTGAACCGGTCCAGCCAGCGGCGGATGCTCGCCTCAGGGGACAGGGGGACGTAGAAGGTGTCGCCGTCCGCGGTCATGGCCAGGCCCTTGTTCATGCAGGCGAAGGCGAAGCCCTTGGAGAGGAGGAAATCGCTCCAGTAGAGGTCGTAGGCCTTCTCTCCAAGGAGCCCGGGGGATGCCGCGACCACAAGCCCTCCATTCCAGTCCTTGGGCACCCGCAGGAGGAAGCGCGCCTTCTCCTCCGGCGGCAGGGAGCCCTCCACCAGGGTCCCGGGGACCGGGCCGGCCAAAGGGGTCCAGAATCGCTCAGGCGGGGCCACGGCCAGGGCTTCCCAGGGGAGCATCTGCTCCCTTGAGGAGAAGGTCGTCAGGTCCGGGACCTCCCGGGCGACAGGAAGAGGGGCCGGCCTCTCGAAGAGGCGCACGCCCAAGGCCCGGAAGATCATGGCCGGTTGAGGATGGCGCTGAATTCGGCGGGCTTGCGTAGGGGGAAGTAGTGGTCGCCGTCCACGATCAGGACGCGGAAGAGGCCGTCCGCCGAAACATAGGCCGAGCCCGCGGCCGGGGCCTTCTCCGGGGTGGCGACGCCGAGAAG
>JBAZSR010000016.1:0-5487 GCA_041662295.1 Elusimicrobiota bacterium
CATGAAGACCGCGGATGACATCGATGCCGTTCTCGAGAAGCTCGTGTCCACGGGAGCGGACTCGGTGATCGGCGTCACCAGGCTTGAGGACCACCATCCCATCCGGATCAAGAAGATCGAGGACGACCGGATCAAGGAATTCTGTCTCCCCGAGATTCCGGAGACGCATCGGCAGGCTTTGAAGCCGGACGCGTATATCCGCAATGGCGCCATCTACGCGGTGCGGCGGGACCTGATCCTCCAAGGCGTCCGGTACGGGACGGCGAACAGCAGGCCCTACATCATGCCCGCGGAGAGGTCCGTGAACATCGACTCCGAGCTCGAGCTCCGGCTGGCCGAGCTCCTCCTGCACGATGCCCCTCGTCCTCATGTGGAGCCGGTCATGTCAGAGGCTGAGGCCGATGCCGCGCTCATATCCGGGACGCCGAGGCATGGCACGGGATTCTGACCGGGTCATTCAGGCCCGGCGTCTTGTCGCCTGGGCCGTCGCCGCGGAACTCGAGGCCGACGAAGTCTCCCTCTTCAGCACCGAGGCCTGTCCTGGCGCCGCGTTCACCCTCCAGGAGCTGGAGTCGCTCTCCACGAGATATTCTGCGCTCTATGCGAGCTTGGCCGAGGAGGTCGGCGGCGAACTGGCTCGGGCGAGCGGTGTCGACCGCGGAGCCGCAGTGGTCCTTGCGCGGGAGTGCGCCGCGCCGCTCGCGCACTTCTTCTTCGACCGCCTGCTCCGCGTGGACCGCTTCGCGGCCTCGCATGCCGGGGAATATTTCTTGGTCCCTGAGCCTTCGGCGCCCGCCGCTTTCCGGCGCGTGGAACTTCTCCGGGTCGACATCAACCGTGCCGAGGATTTCAATCAATGGCTCTTGGCCCGGTTGGGACGGATATGGGACTATTGCCCAACCGGCCCTTCCGCGCCCCGTCCCAGCCGGATCCCTCCCCGGTTCCTGGGCCAATCCCGCGTCAACCACAACTTCCAGAGGCGGCCATGGTGGCTGAAGGTCCGAAATAGACTCCTCTCCAGCGCCGCACGGCTTCTGCGTATGACCGGCAGCGCGCGATGGAATGGGATCCCGGCCCTCTCCTTCTCCTACGCGACCGAGGCCCTCAAGGATGGCGGCTTCTATGGGCCGGCCGGCCTTGTCGATCTTCGGGGCCGCCTTTCGTGCCGTCTGCCGGACCCTGACCCCGCATTCCGGGTCTCCGTTCTTGCTCCGGCGCTGGCCCGCAGTCGACCGGCTGTCCGCGACTTCTTGGAGGGGGTCGTCTTGCGTTCGCCGGCCGTTCAGGAAAGGGCCGCGTCCGAATGGGAGGGATTCGCGCTGCGATGCTGGCCAACGGCCATGATGGAGGGCCTGCGCGATAACTTGGCGATGGCCGCGGGAATCCTCGAGCCGTACCGCCCCGCAGCGCTCTTGGGCGCCGAGGTGAATTACACGGAAGGGATATTCCTGCTGGCTGCCGCCCGGTCCTTAGGGATGGAGACGATCGGCTATCAGGAGGGAGCCCACTTCGGATATGAGAACGACTGCGTCCAGCTCACCGAGATCCTCCTTCCCTACTTCGACCGCTATGTGACCTGGGGCTGGACGCGCCTTCCTCCTGGACCGGCCCAAGAGGTGCGGCCCGTCCCATTGCCGAGCCCCTGGCTCAGTCAGCGCGCGCGGCATTGGGATCGGGAGCTCGGGCCAGCGCCGGAGCGGTACGAACGGAGCAAGGAGTTCGGCGTCCTGCTCATGCCGAACAAGGTGCACCTCTTCCCGTATTCGCCGAGCGGGGCCTCCACGAACAGGACGGATGGCATTGCTGAATTCCGAAGCCTGCTCATAGCCTTGGTCAGGGAGAGCGCGGGTCGCGGGATCAAGCTTCTCCATAAGCCGTATGACACGGACTCCGTGCGCCTGCTGTCGGGGACGCTCGTGGAACTCGAGGCCGCGGGCGGAGCGTGGTACAGGCTTGAGGATCGCCTGGACAAGGGCCTGACCCCGGAGCTCCTTGAGCGCTGTCATGTCGTGGTCTGGGATATGCCCGGGACCGGGATGGCGGAGTGTCTGGCGGCCGGAATCCCCTGCCTAGCCTTGTGGACGAGGATCTATTCAAGCGAGCTCCCATGGGCCAGGGGTATCTTCGCAGATATGGAAGCAGTGGGTCTCGTCCACCGCACCGCGCAGTCCCTGCTGGACGAGGTTGCGAAGTGCATGGCAGAGCCTGCGGTGTGGATGGCGAACGAGCGGAGAATGGGCGTCGCGATGTCTTTCTGCCGAGAGTACGCCCGGATAGAGGGAGACTGGGGGCGGTCCTGGTGTGAGTTCCTCCGCGGGTGCCGCGGCCCGGAGGACTTCGACGGGCCTCAACGCGCCAAGGTCGGTTGACGGCTCCGGCGTCCGTGCGGGCCCGCTGCGAGGGTTGCCTCGCCCTTTTCTAAGGCCATCGCCGCAATCGAGCGGGTCAGGTGGTCCGTGACGCGGATCGAGTAGAGCGCGTCGCTGACGGGCGCTAGGCCGATCTCGCCCCCCAGCAGGGTCCCCTGGCGGATGAACTCGCTCGAGGTGAGCGTGCCCAGACCGATGAGGCCCCGGTGGAGCGGCTTCTTGAACCTCCTGGGCATGAGGCCCGCGTCGCAGCGGATGAGCTTGCCCTCTTCCTCCCGCCAGCAGGCCTGGAAGTCCGAAAGCGAGGGCACGATGGTGTCCACCCCGGTCCGGGCGAATTCGGCGATGAGGTCGTCGAAGAATCCGCGGGGCCGGAAGGGGTAGAGGATGCTGGCGTAGAGCACGGAGTCGTAGAACTCGCGGCCCGTCTCGCAGTGCTCGAGGGCGTGCCGGAGGACCTGCTCCGTGCCGACGCGCGGCGCGGACAGGGACTTGGGTCTTGGCAGGGCGGTGGCCCCTGCCGCGCGTGCCGCGGCCAGGGCGGCCGGGTGCTCGGCGATGACCACCACGCGGGAGAGGTGCCTCGCCGCGCGCAGTGCCGTCAGGGTGCGGTCGAGGAGATCGTGGCCTGCGATCGTCATCGGCCTGCCCAGGACCGGGACAATGGCCAGGACCCGCATGGACTCGTGGTCGAAGCCGTGGGGAAGGCGGGGGTGGTCCTGGCCCACCGCGATGTCTTCGAGGATGCGGACCACGCTGCTGGCTCGTTCCCGGTCGAGGTTCTGGTGGATGCCGTGGTAGTGGTAGACCGCGGCCGAGGGCTCATAGACCAGCCGCAGGCCGCGCTTGACCACGGTCTCGCCCCAGATGCGGTCCTCGATGTTGGGCGTCTTCTCGTCGAAGGGAGTCTTCTCCCAGACGCTCCTCCGGATGAGGCTATTGGCGTTATGAAAGAAGCCGTCCCGGACCTGGACCCTCCTGTCGAGCCCGAAGGTGAGCAGAAGGTCCCTTTTGTCCACGTCCGAGGTGTAGGCCATGGGGAGCTGTCGGCCGTAGACGCCGGCCACGCGGGCGGAGCGCATGCCGGCCACAAGGCGGCCGAGCCAGCGGGCGTCCGAGGGGATGCAGTGGGCCGAGAGGCAGGCGATGAATTGGCTCGAAGAGGCCCGGATGCCGGCGTTCAAGGCCTTGCCGGGCCTGTAGGAGCCGATCGAGAGGACGCGGACCGGGAACTTGCGGGCAATGGCCAGGGTGCGGTCCGTGCTTCCGTTGTCGACGACGAGGACCTCACTGCGCCGGAAGTCCTGCTTGAAGACCATCCTCAGGCAGCGGCCGATCCAGCGTTCCTCGTTCTTGGTCCTGATGATGATCGAGACGATGGGGGAGGGCATGAGCTCAGATGTCGCCGAAGGCGTTCACCGAGTGAACATGCTATCAATTCGTCGACGGGTAATCAAAGGACCTTGGCCGCGACATGCCAGCGGCCGTGATGCGTGCCAGCAAGGTGGTCCTCGGAGCGGCAGAGCAGGCACTGGACCAGTTCGAACCTTCCTCCCAGCAGTCGATCGATCTTGGCCCGGTTGAAGTAGGACTGGACCGTGCCGCGCTCGTGCGTCCCCCGTACCGTCACCTCTCCCGCGAAGCCCGTTCGGCGGCCAGTCTCGTCGCCGGAGATCAGGCTGCAGTAGAGCCAGCCCCCGGGCCGTAGCACGCGGGCGGCCTCGAGCGCGCCCCTCCTTGCGACGGAGAACGGCATGCTGTCGAGCACGCTGTCGCAGAAGGCGTGGTCGAAGAAGCGGTCGGGCCAGGGGATGCGCTGGACACTCCCGACCGCGACCCTGCGCCGCGCCGCTGAAGGGCCGATGAGGCGGCCGAGCCAGCGCCGGGACGCTGCGACGGCCACGGGGGACAGGTCCATGCCGTACATGGCGAACCCCATCTCGGTCCCGAACGCGAGGTTGCGGCCGATGCCGCAGCCGATGTCGAGGACGCGGCTCCCGGCTGCGCCAGGAGCGATGTCTTTGAAGCGTTCGAGGCCGCAGCGCCGTCGGAGGCGGCGGGAGACGAACCGCACGAGTTCATCTCCCGGCCAGAAGACGAAGTTCTCGCGGCGCTTATAGGACGCGTCCCAGGTGCTCGCTCGGTCAGGCATGGTCGGCGCTCTCCTTCGTGGGTGTGTTCATCTCTCGGACCGCGGCAAGGAGGATAGGCAAGGGGTCCGCGGACTGACGGCTCAACAGTCCCTGGTTCTGGTCCGTGCGCAGCCGTGGCAGGCGTTGGACCACGAATGACAGGTGGGGGTGGCGTCGGGCGAGGGCCTGGCAGACGGCTTCTCCCGCGGCCTTGGCCCTGGCGTACTCGGCAAGGTCCTTGGGTGGGGCCTCGATGAAGACCGTGGAGGGGTAGAAGACGCGCACAGGGCCCGGAGTGGCGAGAGAGACGCAGAGTTCCGTGAAGGCGTCGGCGTAGTGGCGGAGGAATGTCCGGTGGAGAGACTGGTCGAAGACGCCGGATCTGTTCACTGCGATGTGGGGGGTCGCGAAGTAGTAGACGTGGCTGGGCCGGGGGGTGAGGCTCTGGAGCGCGGCGCGTGTCCCGGGGGCGTCCGTGACGTCCAAGGCCGTGACACCGCAGGAACCTCCGGCCTCGGCGATATCCGCTGCCACCCGCCGGGCATCGGCCTCTCCGCGGTGATAGGAGAGCGTCATCTTCGCGCCGCCTGCCGCCAGGATCTTCGCAGCGACCTCGCCAAGTCCGCGGGAGCCGCCGACGACGAGCGCGTTCTGGCCGGAGAATTCGCCGGGACGCACGAGCCTGGCGACCTCGGCCGCGCGGGCCTGCTCCGGCGGAGGGGACAGGAAGAACGCCCCTACGCTCCCGGAGATCCCCGCCCCATGGACCTCCAAGCGCAAAGGCGCGGCAAGGGCTTGGTGCCGGACGACCCGGTAGGCGAGTTCCTGGGAAGGGGGGCCGTCGAAAGCGAGCTCAAGGCGCGAAAGGAGGGAGTGCCGCCCAGGACAGTCCATGCCCACGATCCGGGACACTGCTGCCAGGCCTGCCAGACGCAGGCCGCCCAGCGCCGACGCCGTATTCGGGAACGCACTGGCCAACGCGGTCC
>JBAZSR010000016.1:5497-32404 GCA_041662295.1 Elusimicrobiota bacterium
TCCCGTCGACCCGCAGCGGCAGCGTGGCTGAGTCGCCTGCCAGTTCCCCGAAAGCGCGCTCCCGCGGCGGCGCGGCCGCCATAGGGCCGCCGGGAGGGGCGGGCTCCCGGCCGGAGGGGCTCCCGGGGCCCAAGACCACATAGACAAGAGTCTCCTCATTGGAGCGCAGACTGAGGCACCACCGGTCGCCCTCGCGGCCCCTCTCTACAACGAGGTCCCGGTCGAGCAGCACGGGCTTCAGGAAGGACGCCGAAAGGCCCGAGAAGGGTCCGCCCCCGGAAGCGCAATGGGACTCCAGGCACCATAGCAGGGCGTGGACCCCATGCGTGACGACCTCGCCGATCGGCGACCTGCGGGCCGCGGCCGGGTCGAGGTGGAGGGGGTTGTGATCGCCTGAGGCGGCCGCGAACCATGCGCTGTCGTCCCTGGTGAAGCGCCGCGAGCAGAGGGGCTCGCTCACGCGGAGGCTTCCCCCGGAAGGGCGTTCGGCCTGTCCTGGTCTCCATCCCCGCGCATGATGACGAAGGGAGTCCCTGCGTGCCCCCGGACGGCGAACTCGATGCGGCTCCGGAGCCCGGTGAAGGGTTCAAAATGATTCGGCACGATGAGAGGGCCATCCGGCTCCACGCGGGAGAAGCCAGCCGCGGCCAGGGCGTCTCGGTCCAGCCCGTGCTCCCAGAGGTCGGCGTATTCCGCCCCGGTCTCTTCGAGGAGGCATCCCAGCGAGGACCCGCAGCGCCCGAGCACGCTCGATTCGCCCAGGAAATCCACGATCCGCAGGGCGCGAGCTCCGCCGTGCTCGGCGACCCTCGTTGCGAGCAGCCCCTGGGCACGGCCATCCGCCTCGACGAGCCGAAGGTCATACCGGTAGATCGGATGCCGCAGGTAGCGGTTGAGGAAATAGGAGGGGGTCTTGGCGGGGGCGGCGGCGGCCCGGCTGCCGAGCTTGAGCCCGACGCAGTCGGCATCGAGGCTGACTGCGGTCAGGGGCCTGAGCACGGCGTCCCCGGGCCGCGGCAGGGGGAGGGGGAAGCTGGCCGGCGCCGCAGCCAGCTTCCGCGCAGCCCCGGGGTTGAAGACCGCGTGTTGGGCGAGCTGTCCCGTCTTGTAGCCGAGGGCCCGGTACATCGGGGGGTGGGCCGGGTTGATGCCGAGGACTCCCAGGGGAGCGCTTGGCTCGAGTTTCTCAAGCGCTCGGAGGAGTCCCAGGCCGAGTCCTGCGTGGCGGGCGTCGTCGCGTACTTTCCAGAGGGAGAGCCAGGTGCAGTTGTTCCCGGCAAGGCCGCGATCGAAGAGGCTCGTGGGGATGAAACCCAAGATGCCGAGGAGGTCTCCCTCCCTTTCGGCGAGCAGCCAGTTGTAGCGGTCGGGCTGGGAGCGATCCTGGTGCTGCCAGTCCATGAGGGACCGGCTCCGGGAGAGCACGTGACCCGGGGACCAGTGGCGTCCGATGAAGTCCATCACCCTGCCGATGTCTTCCGCCCGGCCGAGGCGGATCCGGGTCATGCGGGAGCGCCGTCGACGCCCTGGGCAAGGGAGAGTGTCAGACCTTCGGGCTTCGGGAAGGGCCGGCCGCAATCCCAGGAGAAGATCCCTCCGGCGGACTCGCTGAGGCCGCTCTCGCGCAGCACGCGCAGCGTCGGGGCGTTGCGGGGCGTGGGAAGGTAGCGGGCCAGGAGGCGCTCCGCGCCACGCCGCTGGCAGTGTTCCACGGCCAGGTGGAGCATGGCCTGCTCGACCCGGCGGCCCATGATCCTGCAGCTGAGGATGAAATCCGTCACGAGCATGTCCTTCCCGGAGCGCTCCAAGCCGATGACACCGGTGAGGCCCATGTCCCCAAACCGGTCGGAGACGCTCAGGGCGAGCAGGGTGCGCTCCGGCGAGGAGGCCCAATCGAGGATCTGTGATTCGGAGAGCCGGCGCGTCGAAAGATTGAGCTGGTTGGTCTTGTTGAAGAGCTGGGCGACGCGTTTGATGTTGGCCCCCGCTACCGGCTCCACGCGGACCTGGGACCCCAGGCGGAGGAGCCAGTCTTCCGAGGAGACGGCCGAGGTCTGGGACTCCCTCCGGGAGCGTTCCGCCGCGTAAAAACCGGTCCGTTCGCGGTCTTCGGGGCTCAAAGAAGCCGCGTCAAAGCAGCGCAGGGCCCGGAGCGCCGGGATGAACTCGGCCGGGTCCGACGGCCATTCCGGCACCAGGATGCCGGGCAAGGCGGTGCGCACGCGGTCCCGTTCCGCAGGCTCGTCGTCGATGAAGACGGCGGCGTCCTGTCCCAGCCGAAGATCATCGAGCAGGGCGGCGATGTTGGCCGCCTTGTCGCCCCAGTTGATGCGCCACCCCGCGAAATCTCCGCGGCGGAGCGCCATGGCGGGATGTCGGTCCAATGCCTCCAGCGCCGTGGATTCCTCGTTCTTGCTTGCGAGCGCGAGCTGGACTCCACGCCGACTCAGGGCTTTTAGGGCCAATTGGAAGGCCTCATGGGCTTCCCCTATATGGTCATGCCCTCCCAGCCGGAGGCCTTCCCATCCCGTCTCTCCCACCACGCCTCCCCACAGCGTGTTGTCGAGGTCGAGGATGATGATCCTCCGGGAGAGGCCGGCGTCCGCGGCCAGGGCGGCCGTCACGTCGGAGGCCGCGCCCTGGAGAACGGCGTGGGAGTAGGGGACTTTTGTCGTAAACCACATCTTCGGGGCGTCGGCCCGGGCTCCGGCGGCCATCCATCGAGAAGCGTCAAGGATGAGGATGTTCCCAGCTCGGGCAAGGCGTTCGGCGAGCCGGAGATTCATTTGGGCGACAAGGCCGGCGAGTCCCAGTCCCAACCGCCAATCCAGGGGGCCGTAGCCCCGCTCGCCAGGCGGAAGGACCCAGGAGGCCACCAGGCAGCACCGCTGTGCCTTGGCGAATCCAAGGAGGGCTTCCGCGAAGGCGTCCGTCTCCGCGAGGCACGCAGCGGCATCCGCTGGTTTGAAGGCCAGGGCTTCGGCGAAAGACGGGATGACGCTCTCCGCCCTCGTCCAGACGAATGAGGCTTGCTCCTCCGTCCCGGAATCCAGCGGTGCGGCCAGCGCCTGGGGGACCTGGTTGAAGGCCGTGACGGAAACGGAAAACTTGACGGGGGAGGGGGCGTTCGCGAGATAGCGGCCCAAGAGCTCGATGTTGAAGTCGGAGACGAGGGTCAGCCGCATGGTCAGGCCGGGGGCTGCCGGGCCACGATCCAGTCCGCCAAGTCGCCGAGGGTGCGGAAAGGCGGCTCGCCGTCGGCCGTCAGGCTGTCGTCGATGAGTTGGATGCGGACGCCAGGACCGGAGGCGAGCTTCTCTTCGAGGTTCACGAGGAGGTCGATGAGGGCCAGGGAGTCGAGGCTTCCGCCCTCGCCGAGTACAACGGTGTCCGGCGAGGGGGAGAGCCTGCGCTCCGGAGGCAGCAGTTCGTTGACCAGCGCCAGGCATCCGCGCACGATATCCAGCGCCTCATCACGATCGATTCTCGGCATGATCCCGCCCGGAAGGGCGTCCCTATTCTAGAAAATCTGCCTGCATCCCGTCAGCTCTCACGGGGGGCTTCGTTCTGGTCGTCGTTCCGGCTTATAGGCGCTCTGCGTCCCATGCAAGATATTGTATGATGGAGCCTCGAAAACCGCCTCGGTCCATGCCTAAGAAAAATCATCGGCGGCGTTATCGTTTTCTGGTTTTCGCCAAGGATAAGCCCGGGCTCATCGAAGCTCTCGCCTTCCTGCGGCCCCACGCCGCGTCGATTAAGGTGTTCGTCGGGGACGTCGGGGACCCGTTCCCGCGCAAGGCCCGGCTGATCAAAGCGGACTTCATCATCTCGTATATCTCCCCATGGATCATCCCGGGGGAAGTCCTTTCCCGCGCGAGCATCGCCGCTTTGAACTTTCATCCCGGTCCGCCGGAGTATCCGGGCATCGGCTGCACCAACTTCGCGCTTTATGACCGCTGCCGGGAGTTCGGCGTCACGGCCCATCACATGGTCGAAAAAGTCGATACCGGAAGCATCGTGGCCGTGCAAAGGTTCCCGCTGCAGTCCAGCGACACGGTCGCCTCCCTTACGGAGCGCTGCTACAGGCATATCCTGCGCCTTTTTAAGGACCTTTTCGGTGGGTTCTTCTCATCCGGACGACTTCCGGACTGCAGCGCGGTATGGGCTAGGCGCCCTTTCCGGCGCGCTGAACTCGACGCCCTGTGCAGGATTTCCCCGGAGATGGCCCGGGAAGAAGTCGCCCGACGTGTCCTTGCGACATCCTTCCCCGGCAAGCCCGGCCCGTATGTCATCATCCAGGGCCATCGGTTCGAATATGCCGCGGCCTGTCCTCCGGCGGCCGCGCGGTTCTCACGCCGCAGGGTCTCTCGACGGGGCCTTTTGATATAATCATATCCTAATTAAGATGAATCTGATGGTCGTGGCGTATCATTATTTTCGGGAAGAAAAGCCGGGCAAGGGCATCTACCCGGTGACGCGTGGGGAGTTCGAACGGCAGGTCGCCGAGATCGGGAAGAGCCGCACGTTCATCAGCCAAAAAGAGCTTGCCGATCGCATGGAGCGCGAGGATTTCCCTGACCGCGATTTCTGTCTTATTACCTTCGATGATGGGCTCAAGGAGCAGATGGATGCGTTCCGGTTACTCCGTGATGCCGGCATCCCGGGCGTGTTCTATGTCCCGACGGATCCATTGGAGCGGGGAATCGTCCTCGACGTCCACAAGCTGCATTTGGTGCGCATGTCGGCCGACGATCGAGACATCTTCGCGTTCCTCGACCGTGAGGCCGGCATCTCGGCCCATCCCTTCGACCCTCACAAGCTCGATGAGATCTATCGATGGGATATCCTGCTGGCTCAGAAGGTGAAGTTTTTCCTCAATTTCGTCCTCGCTGGCGAGAAGAAAGCGCAGGTCATTGCTAAGCTGTTTTCTCGTTATGTGGGTGATGAAAAGGGGTTCTCCCGGAAGTTCTATATGTCGGAGGAGGATCTCCGAGAGTTGGCGAAGGGTGGGGCGCTTGGAGCGCATGGGAAGTCGCATCGGGCCTTGTCCCTCCTCTCCCCCGAAGAAGCTTTCGAGGAGATCCGGTATTCGGCGGAGTATTTGCGCTCGGTGTCCGGTGGGAAGGTGCTATCTTTCACCTATCCCCACGGTGCCGCGTCCACTGTCCCCGCTGGCGCCGGGGGCATGCTTTCCCGCGCGGGCATCCCGTTCGCCCTGACCACGGTCTCCGGGAACAACGCCGAAGACGATCTGCGCCGGAGGTACTGGCTGAAACGGCTGGACACGAACGACGCTCCTGGCGGCCGCTCCGCAGGGGCCAGTCCTGTCGCGTGAGACCATCTGCGGCCGTCAGTGGAGAGACATGAAGAGGACCATCCCATACGCCCGGCAGGAGATCCTGCCCGAGGACGTGGAGGCGGTCGTCAAGGTGCTTGGGAGTGATTTCATCACTCAGGGCCCGATGGTCGCGGAGTTCGAGGCCGCGGTGGCGGCCCGTTTCGGCGCTCGTCACGCGGTGGCCGTGGCGACGGGCACGGCGGCGCTCCACGCTGCGTGCTTTGCGGCCGGGGTGGGTCCGGGGGATGAAGTCGTCACGTCCCCGATCACCTTTGTGGCGAGCGCGAACTGCGCCCGGTATCTCGGTGCGGAGGTGCGGTTCGCGGACGTCCAACCCGACAGCGCCTGTATGGCCCCCGACGCCTCGGCCGCGTCCTGGGCCCGAAGACGAAGGCCGTGATCCCGGTCGATTTCGCTGGGCAGCCCTGCGACATGGACGAGATCCTCGGCCTTGCCCGGTCCCGCGGTGCCGCGGTCATCAGCGACGCCTCCCACGCTATCGGCGCGACCTACAAGGGCCGGGCCGTGGGGAGCGTCGCGGACATGACGGTCTTCTCCTTCCATCCGGTCAAGCACATCACGACCGGCGAGGGAGGGATGGTTCTCACGGACTCGGACGAGTTCGCCCGCCGGCTCCGACTTTTCCGCACGCACGGCATCACGAACGACGCCGCCGCGATGTCCCTTCCCGGGCAGTCCGCGGACAAGGATGGCGGCGTTCCCGCGTCGGCCAATCCGGACACCCGGGCTCCTTGGTACTACGAGATGCAGGTCCTCGGTTTTAATTTCCGCATCACGGACCTGCAGTGCGCTTTGGGTTTGAGCCAGTTCCGGAGGCTCGATGCGAACCTCGAAAGGCGGCGGGTCATCGCGGGGCGGTATGACGCCGCCTTCCAGGACAATCCGCTGCTGGCGATCCCCGTCGTGCGTCCCGGGCGCGAAAGCGCCTGGCACCTCTACGTGTTGAGACTCAGGCTCGAGCGCATGAAGAGGACGCGGCGGCAGGTCTTCGAGGTCTTGCGCGCGGCCGGCATCGGGGTCCAGGTACACTATATCCCGGTGCATCTCCAGCCCTATTACCGGGGGCTTGGCCATGGTCGCGGGGAGTGCCCCCATGCCGAAGCGTTCTACGACGCGGCGCTCACGGTCCCGCTCTTTCCCGCCATGAAGGATGACGAGATCTCGGCCGTCATCGAAGCCGTAACGGCGGCGGTCGCTTAAGACGCGCCTGCCTCGAGCCTGTTGAGGGCTTCCGCTATCCTGTCTTGCACCCTGCCGTCAAAGAAGGAATGCCGGATCAGCGCGATCTCTGGGGGGCCGTCAAGGCGGAGTGTCAGGAGGTCATCAATGCGGGAGACGAACTCCGGGTAGTTCCCTTGGGGATCATCGATCTGAT
Organism: Elusimicrobiota bacterium; assembly: GCA_041662295.1. Taxonomy (GTDB): domain Bacteria; phylum Elusimicrobiota; class Elusimicrobia; order UBA1565; family UBA9628; genus JACQWX01. The sequence goes on from JBAZSR010000016.1 coordinate 12,232, forward strand.
AGCGGGGATCCGCGCAGATGGTGCGGGTCGGGTCGCCGGAATAGTTGACGAAGAGGGCCTTGCGGCCCAAACGAAGGGCTTCGAATCCCATCGTGGATGCAAAGGTGACTACGAGCTCTGACTTCAAGATGCTGAAATAGCTCTCGCCCCGGTCCGTTGGATTGTCCAGAATCTCAAAAGTCCCAGGGTACCGGCTTTCGAGCCAGGACACGACAGCGTTCCGGTGTGTCTCCCAGCCAGCCGGGTAGTGTCGGAGCTGGTAGGCGATGCGCAGGCCGGGCCGTTCGGACTTGAGCCGATGGAGATGCCCTAGAAGCTTTCCGACCGCCAGGTGGAAGACCTCCGGCATTTGGTTGTGCGGCCGGACCCCCTGGTCGGGGACCAGGATGTCGTGGGCGATGGCGGGGGGCGTGCTCAGGGCGGTCGTTATCGGGCCATGGAATTCATTGAGCCCCAGCGAGCCCACAGTCAAGATGCGGGTGACCACTCCGCGCATCGTGGTCCAGACGTCCAGCATATAGCTTCCAAAGGTCAGGTGGAGGTCGACCACGCCGAAGGCAAAGACAGGGTCGGCCATCCGGGCGCCGCAGCGCTCTGCATTCTGGACCGCGACGAGCGACCCAGGGCAGAACTGCTTGAAGGCCAGCCAGCGTGAGGGATGGTTCTCCTCATCGGAGAAGGTGACGAAGTGCCGGCACGGGTAGCGGCGGAAGTGCCCCTCGAATTGGGCGTAGACCGAGAGAGTGCGGCGGAAGGATTGGAGGAAGGGCAGTGCGCGGCCTCGGGGGGCCAGCGCAAGGAGCCTGGGGATGCAGATGGGGGCCAGGAAAAGGAGGAGCGCGCTCCTGAGCGAGACCGTGCCGTGGATGCTCTCCGAAACATCGGGCCTGGAGAATCCGGCCGATCCGTGCCGCGGGGATATCCGTCTTGTTCCGTTGAGCCAGTCGTGGATGCCTGCGAAGAAGCGATTGAAATAGACGGGATCGATTGTCTCAAGATCGAAGGTCGCGGGGGCGGATGGCCGCCAGAAGAGGGATTTCGTGAGGAGGATGTGGATGGGGTGGAAGATCGATGCGGTGATGGTCCGCGCCGGCCCTTCTCTGCCGGTCCAGTTGACGGGCAGGCTTGTGCAGTAGATCTTGGCGATGACAAGGTCGAGCTCGTCCTCGGAGCAGCGCAGAAACCAGCGGAGGTAGCGAAAGGGCCAGGTGGATCGGACGGCAAGGGCGAATTCCTCTGCGTCGTCAAGATAGGCCAAGGTGGGGTCGGGCTGCGGCGATTTTCGGTGGGTGGAATCAGACATGGCGTACGCTCCAGGTTCGGGGCTCGGGGCCGCGGGCAGCGAGGCGGAAGCATGGGACGCCCTTCATGGACGCGGTGCCGACCACGACGAAGCCCGCGGCGAGGAAGGCCCGGACCGACCCGGAGTTGCTCGGCCGGATGTGGGCGATGATGGCAGGAGCGCCGGCGCGCTGGAAGTGGCGGCGGCAGGCGGCTGTCAGGACGCGGGTCCCCAGCCCCAGGCCGCGCAGCCTCCGGGCGACCACGATGGAGATCTCGACCGCGTCCTTTGCGGCTTCGAAGCGGACCTGGCCGACAGGCGTGCCGGCCGGCGACTCCGCGATGAGGTAGGCTGCCCCGGGCTCCGCCAGCGCCTTGCGGAACCAGCCGCGGTGGGTCTTCCAGGGGATGGGCTTGCCGGAGAAGGACTGCTTCCAGACCGACGGGTGGCGGACCCAGCCCCAGGTCAGGCGGTCGTCCGAGGCACGCGCCAGGCGCAGGGAGATCCGGGCCGTTCCGGCCTTCTTCGGCGCGGGGCGCAGGGTCACGGGTCCAGGCGCCGGATCAGGATGAAGGCCTCGGCAGCGGCCAGGCCGGACTGCCCCCCCCGGACCGCGGCCAGGCTGCGCAGGTACTTGCCCGAGCGCGGGTGGGGGAAGGGCAGGGCCTCGCTCTGGTAGGCGGCCATGGCGCGGACCTTGGCCTCCAGGAATCGGCTGGCTTCAAGGAAGACCGTGGGCTCGAACCCTTTGCCCTTGGCGAACCGCCATTCCGTGGAGGAAGGGACCTCGAAGGCCAGGATCTCGCGTACGGGGCAGCCGGCTAGGGGACGGCAGGCCGTGACCACGGCCTCTGCCGCGATCCTGTGGTCCACGTTGAGATCCCCGCTGTGGTGCGTGTAGACCGTGTCCGGCTTGAAGCGTTCGACCACGGCCTCGATCTCGCGGACCACCCGTAGGAGCGGCACGGAATCAAAGGTATTGTCCGGCAGGTCCCGGAAGAGGACCTCCTTGACGCCGAGGACGGCGTTGGCTTTGCGGCCCTCTTCGCGGAGTTTCGCGATGAGCCGGGTTGTCTTGCCGGCAGGGACTCCCTTGCGGGAGGCGATGCCCTGGCCGAGGATCAGGACGCGGACGTTGTCGCCGGAAGCAACGTGGCGGGCCATGGTGGCCCCGCAACCGAGGACCTCGTCGTCAGGATGGGCCGCGACCACGAGGATGGAGCGCCGCATGTCTTTAGGCTAGGCCGGGTGGCCGGCGCCCTCGTACTCCCGGACCATGCGCCGCAGCTGCTCGAGGGTCAGCCAGTGCTCGTTGGTCTCGCTGGCGTAGCGGAAGTCCGGCTTGAGAGGGGTCCCTGGGGTCGGGGCGTCGCCGTCCCAGTACTGGAATTGGGGCTTGATGAGGAAGACGTCTCCCAGGTCCAGGGAGCGGGTGGCCTCGTCCTCGGTCAGGAGGACCTCGTGGAGCTTCTCGCCGGGACGCAGGCCCACGAACTTCACGCGGCAGTCCGGGGCGATGGCTTTGGCGATGTCGGTCACGCGCATGCTCGGGATCTTGGGCACGAAGACCTCGCCCCCGCGCATGGTCTTGAGCGCGCGGAGCACGAGCTGGACGCTCTGGTCCAGCGAGATCCAGAACCGCGTCATGCGCTCGTCCGTGACGGGGAGGACCCCGTCCCGCCGCTTCTGGAGGAAGAGGGGCACCACGGAGCCCCGGGAGCCCATGACATTGCCGTAGCGCACGACCGAGAACCTGGCTCGCAGGCCCCCGGCGTAGGAGTTGCCGGCCACGAAGAGCTTCTCGGCGCAGAGCTTGGTGGCGCCGTAGAGGTTGATGGGGTTGACCGCCTTGTCCGTGGAGAGCGCCACCACCTTCGGCACGCCCTGGTCGATGGCAGAGTTGATGATGTTCTGGGAGCCGATGATGTTCGTCAGCACGGCCTCGAAGGGGTTGTACTCGAGGGTCGGGACCTGCTTGAGCGCAGCGGCGTGGACCACGATGTCCACCCCGTGGAAGGCGCGGGAGAGCCTGCTGTGGTCGCGGACGTCGCCGAGGAAGAGGCGCAGGCGGTCGTCCTTGATGGAGGTCCCCATGTGGGCCTGCTTGAGCTCGTCGCGGCTGAAGACGATGACTTTCGCGACCTTGGAGAAGCGCAGGGCCGAGCGCACGAAGTGCTGGCCGAACGAGCCGGTCCCGCCGGTCACAAGCACGGTCTTGCCGTTCAAAAAGGAGAATTCGGAGGGTCCGAGGCTGCCGGAGAGCATGGCTGGCCGGGATCGGGTGTTCGGGCGTGGGTGACGGGGCATGGAGGTATCCCTCTAAGAAGAACGACGCGTCATCTTATCATTTTCCGTCCGGCATCGGCACCAGAAGTCCTGGAGGCTCCAGTTCGTCAACAGCTTGCCCACCCGGAAGCCCAGCTCCTTGCCATAAAGCCGCTCGCCTTGGGCCAGGATCGAGGCGATGCGGTCCGCGTCGTAGGAGAGCCGGCAGACCACGGGCTTGCGGAACTCCGCGAGAGGCCGGCCGGCAGAGGCGTACCAGGCCGGGACGTCGTAGGGGAGCCGCAGGGACTGGTCGAAGCCGCGGTAGGCGCCGGTCGTGAAGACCGGGGCAAGGTCACGGGACGCGGTCAGCCAGCGCTCCGCGGCCGCAAGGCCCTCCCGGGCTGCTGGGTCCACGGAGCGCAGGAGGAAGCCGTAGGCGAGCCGGATGGCCGCGGTGCCGTGGTCCATGAGCAGGCGGGTCCGGTACTTGCGGATCAGGTTGTCCCCGAGCTCGCCCGTGAGCAGACGGCGGTAGTTCCCTTTCCGGGAGTAGAACCTGCGGAGCTCGTTCGCGGAGGGTCGGAGTTCGGCGCGGGTCTCTGCGATGAACGCGGCGTAGGCCTTGGAGAGCGGGGTCTTTCCGCTCGCGATCCGCTGCCAGAGCGCGTGGTAGAAGGTGTAGGGGCTGAGGTCATGCTCCTTGAGGTGACGCAGGACCGCGTCGAAGAGCTCGCAGGAGAAGAAGGCCGAGACCAGGCCGAAGCCGCGCAGGTCCAGGTAGTCCGAGAAGGGCATGTCCGCGGTGGCGACGCAGACCTCCTCGACCTCGAAGCACTTGCGGTCGTTGTACTCCCCGAACTGGCGGGGCAGGACCCTGAAGGCCGTCTTCATCCTGTGGGCCTTGCGGACCGGCCTGGAGGCCAGGAACGTGCCCTTGAGGAGCATCGTGGTGTAGGGCACGACGCTCTCCACCCCGGCGTCGAGCAGGGTCCGGACTCCCTTGAGGTAGGAGGTCCGGGTCTCCTTGGGAAGCGGCATGATGAGCTCCGCCACGGAGAGCATCTTGCGGGCCTTGAGCTCGGCGAGGACGGCCTGGAACTCGTCGGGCGGGAGGTTCCGGCGCCGGATGACCGAAAGCGTCCGGGGGTTGAAGGACTGCGTGGAGCAGGTGACCTGCATCCGGTTCTTCAGGATGGCGGCGATCCTCAGGATCCGGTCGTAGTGGGCCTTGCCCGTGGTGACGTCGAAGGCTTGGGGCCAGCCGAGGCGGTCCTGGAGCCTGCGGCAGTGCCGGGCGGTCTCCTCGTCTTGCTCGTACATGCCGAAGTTCGAGTCGCAGATGGAGAGGAGCATGTCCGGGTAGCGCTTCATGCGTCCTGCGATGTAGTCGAGCTCGGCCTTGACGCGCTCCGCGCTCGCCCGCGCCACGCGGCCGTAGGCCTCCTGCCCGGCGAAGCAGAAGCCGCAGGTGAAGGGGCAGCCCCGCGCGGTCTCGATGGAGGGCGCGTAGGTCCCGTCGAAGAATCGGTCCATGAGCCCGGTCAGGTACGGGGAGGGGACCGCGTCGAGGTCCGCGAGCCTGGGCATGGGCGGCCCCATGACGAGCTTCCTGGTCCGGGGGTGGATGGCCGCGGTCCCAGGCCGCGGGGCGGACCTCAGGGCAACGATGTCGCGGTCCCGTAGGAAATCCGCCAGGGTCGCGGCAAAGGAGAGCTCGCCCTCCAGGTAGAGGTAGAGGTCGGTCTCGGGCCGGCCCCGGAAGTAGGCCTCGCTCTCGGCCGGCGTGAGCGGGAACTCAGGGCCGCCGGACACGGTGAGGATCCCCGGGTCTCCCTCCTTGGCGGCCGTAAAGACCAGTCGCGAGAGTTCGGCGTTCCAGCAGTAGTTGGAGAGGCCGAGCACGTGCGGCCGCCAGGTATGCAAGTCCCGGAGGAGGGCGTCGGGATCGTCGTGGAGCCGGACCTCCAGGCGGTCCGTTCCGAGCCGAGATAGGGCGCAGGCTCCGATCGCCCCGATCCCCAAGGGCATGAAGACGAAGTTCCGGCCGCCGGTCCGGTGCCGGAGATCGCCCAGGGCGACTCTGAGCTTTCCCATCCCCGCCCTGTCAGCTCCTGAGGCGCTCGACCATGATCTCGGCGACCCAGCGGTTGCCGCAGCGGCGGTGGCGCTTGAGGCGGCCGGCCTCGGTCCAGCCGGCCTTCAGGAAGGCCTTCAAGGAGCCGATGTTGTTCTCGTAGATGCCGGCGTAGACCGAGACCAGCTTGAGCTCCCGGAAGGCGTACCGCGTGGCCAGGACCACGGCCTCGGTCCCGATGCCGCGGCCCCAGGCCGAGCGTTCGCCCACCACCAGGCCGAGGTTCGCGACCCGGTGGTAGGGGTCCACGTCGCCGATCTTGATGTTGCCGACGTGGGAGCCGTCGGACTTGAGGAAGATGCCGAAGAGGAAATGCCGGCCATCCCGGTTGGTCTCCCGGATGTAGCGCTTGAGCTCCACGGCCTGGAAGCGGTGGAAGCGGCACTCGAGGTACTGGTTGACGACCGGGTCGTTGAGCCAGGACGCATAGCGGTCGGTCCCGTCGGAGGGCTTCAAAAGCCTCAGGAAGACCTGCTTTCCCATGACCCTGCGCCTGCTCAGCGTGTTCTTAGGCATCGCGAACGGTGACCCCCTTCCATCTCAGATACGAGCGGATGCGTATGACATCGTAGTCCCTCAAAAAAAGCATCTTCCCGATCGCGGCCGCGTCGACCGCGGTCCCCTGGAAGAGACGGACCAGGTCGTCGTAGCAGCCGGCCCCACCTGAGGCGATGATGGGCACGGTGACCTTCTCCGCAGTCCGGGCGTAGAGGCCGTCATCGTAGCCGGAGAGGGTACCCTCCCGGTCGATAGAGGTGAGCAGGATCTCGCCCGCGCCCAGGGACACGGCCCGCTCGAGATGCTCCTCCAGAGGGCCGGCAACGGCCTTCGAGCCCGAGCAAGCGAGGACAACGGGGAGGCCGCCGGGGCCTCTTTTGACGTCCAAGGAAACCATCACGGACTGGGCCCCGAACTCCTCGGAGAGCTCGCGGATGAGTTTTGGCCGCAGGAGCGCGGCGGTGTTGACCACGATCTTGTCCGCGCCCGCGTGAAAGCAGGTCCGCGCGTCCCGGACGGATCGGATGCCTCCGCCCGCGGCGATGGGCAGGCGGCACTGTCGGGTCATGGCGCTGATGACGTTGGGGTCGATGACCGCGCCCTTCCGGGAGGCCTCCACGTCCACGATCACGATCTCGTCAGCGCCCTGGGCATCGTAGATGACGGCTTGGGCCACGGGGTCGCCCACGTCCGTGAAGCCCTTGAAGCGCGTGCCCTTGACGAGCCGCCTTCCTTTGAGGAGGAACTGAAGGATGAGCCGTTTACTCGCCACGGGCCGCCTCGATGAAATTGGAGAGCACGCGCAGGCCGTCGCCCTGGCTCTTCTCCGGGTGGAATTGCACGCCGAAGACGCGGCCGCGTCGGACCGCGGAGACGACCTCCACCCCGTCGTAGGTCGTGACCCCGGCCACCACTGACCGCTCCTTCGGGACGAAGTGGTAGCTGTGCATGAAGTAGAACTCATGGTAGCGCACGCGCCGGAACATGGAGCGGTCCTTCGGGAGCACCGGGTCCCAGCCGATGTGCGGGACCTTGGCCCCGCCCTCGGGGAGCCTGCGGACCTCGCCCTTGATCCAGCCCAGGCCCCGCGTCCTGCCGCCCTCGTGGCCGTAGTCCGCGAAGAGCTGCATGCCCAGGCAGATGCCGAGGACCGGCTTGCCCCGGCCCAGGACCTGTTCGTTCAATGGCTCGCGGAGGCGCGAAGCGTCCAGCCGCGAGACCGCCATGGAGAAATGCCCGACCCCGCAGAGGACAAGGGCGTCGAACCTGGCGAGCTCGGAGGGGCGTTCCACGACCCGGGCCGGACAGCCGCAGAACTCAAAAGCGCCGAGGACCGAGCCCACGTTGCCGATCCCGTAGTTGACCACGCCGACGCTGAAGGGCCGCGCCACAGGGTCAGCCCCGGTCCCGGAGCCAGCGGTCCTGGTCCCAGAGCTTGCGCTCGACCTTCATGCTCTTGGGGTCCACCACGCGGGCCGGGGGGATGAGGTGCCGCGCCACGATCTCGTGGAACTCCTGGTCCGAGATGCCGAGGAACTCCAGCAGGAACTCGAGGCTGCGGGGTCTCTTGCCCTCGCGTCGCTGCACGAGGCGCATGGCCTCTTTCCGCGACATTCGGCCGTGGCGGATGTCCAGGCTCGTGAGGTGGGTCATCCGGGAGTAGTTGCGCTTCAGGAACTTGATGTAGTCGCGGCTGCCCTCGAACATGCACTCGATCTTCTCGTAGGTCCGGCCTTCGTAGGCGGTCTCCATCTCGTCTTCCTGCCAGCCGAGTTCCTTCTTCAGGATGGCGACCTGCTTCTGCACGTTCCAGGGCACGAACTTGCCGAGCGGGTAGCTGCGGACGCCCGCGTCGTCGAGCTCCTGCTTGCTCGGATAGGTGTAGGGGCTCAGGTACCGCTCAGGCGCGCCGATGAAGCCCGCCATGTCCTTGGCGCTCAGGCCCAGGATGACCCGGCGGTGGAAGAACCAGGAGTCCGTCTCCTCGAGGTCCATGAACTTCGAGTAGGACTCGTACTCGCCCCCGCCTTCGCCCCAGATGAGGAGCGGGATCTTGTGGCGCACCGCGATCTGCATGGGGTAGGCGTAGATCCCGGCGTGGCAGTGCCAGCAGAAGTCGCCCTTGCGGATGAGCGACTCGAGCATGAGCTTGCGCACGATCTTCCAGTTCGGGGTGAAGGTGAGGACGTCGACCCCGAGCCTGCGGAAGGTGCGGGCCCGGTTCTCGAGCGTGAGGGGGCGGTAGAACCAGTGGTCGAAGGACACGACCAGGGGCTTGAGCTTGAAGTGCCGTACAAGCTTCCATAGAGTGAAGGTGGAGTCCTTGCCCCCGCTGAACGGGACGATGCAGTCGTAGTCCCGCTTGAGCGCCTTGGCTTGGCGGGCGATCTTCCAGAACATTCTCTCCCGCTTGGCCCAGTCCACTTTCCCGCCTTTCTGCTCCCAATTGCGGCATACGTTGCAGACCCCTTCCTTGTCGAGCTCGAGGGTCTCCCAGGTGACAGGGGAGGTGCACCGGCTGCAGCGTTCGATGCCGTTGATGGCGGCCAGGGCCGTCTTCATGGGGCCTCATGATAACATATCGTCTTCGGGTTCCCCAAGGAAGGCAATTCTTTATAAAATACGACGGAATCAACGGGATCCGGCATGAAGATACTGCTCATCAATCCACCTCTTCCTGATACGATCAAACCTCCCATTGACCCTGCGGTGCTGGGGCGTCGAGGCTACCGGTGCGAGCCCAATCTCGGGCTCTGGTCTCTGCTGGCCGCGGCCAGGCGCGCGGGCTGGGCCGAGTCCGAGATCCTGGACCTCAACCTCGAGGCGCTCAAAGAGTACAAGCAGGGGAATCGCCGGCCCGACGCCTGGGTCGAGGTCCTGCGCCGGAAGCTCGACCAGTTTCAGCCGGATGTCGCTGGAGTGTCCTGCCTCTTCTCCACCACTGCGGGTTTGGCCCTTGAGATCGCGCGCGCGATCCGGAAGCATGGCAAGGCCAAGGTCGTGATGGGCGGCACCGAGGCCACGGTGGATCCCGAGCTCCTGCTCCGAGAGACCGCGGTCGACTATTGCGTGAGCGGAGAGGGGGAGGACGCCTTCTGCGGCCTCCTCGCGGACCTGGCCTCTGGGGCCTCTCCCGTAGGCCGGCCGGGCGTGGGCTCTCTGGTCAGCGGTAAGCCGGTCGTCACCGCTCGGGCGAAATACTCGGCCGGCCTCGACGCTCTGCCGATGCTCGACCCGGAGCTGATCCCGTTCGCCGAGTACGCGGCGACGGGCCGGGTCGCGGGCCTGTTCAACGTGAGGGACCTGGCCCTCCCGTACGAGACGTCCCGGGGCTGTCCCTTCCGCTGCACCTTCTGCGGCGCGCACGTGGTCTGGGGCAGGAAGGTCCGCTACAAGAGCCTCGAGCGCATCGCCGGGGAGCTGGACTTCATGCGGAGCCGGCTCGACTTCCGGCACGTCTACCTCCAGGACGACACCCCGTTCCTCGACAAGGCCCGCACCCTCGCGGTCCTGGAAGTCTTCAAGGCGCGGCGGATCGACCTCCACTTCCCGAACAGCCTGCGGGTCAACTCCCTCGACGAGGGGATCCTCGACGCCCTGTCCGCGGCCGGGGTCAAGAGGATCAACCTGGCCATCGAGTCCTGCCTCGAGGAGACCCTCAAGCAACGCATGAAGAAGGACGTCGATCTCGCGCACGCCGCCAGGATCATCGACTACGCCCGCGACCATACGGCCCTCGAGGTGACGGCCAACATCCTCCTGGGCTATCCCGGAGAGACCGCCCAGGACGTCGCGGAGAGCCTCGAGCGCCTCAAGGGCATGCGGCTGGACTGGATCAGCTTCGGGTTCGTCGAGCCCTGGCACGGGTCCGAGGTCCACGCCTTGGCGCTCGCGAAGGGCTACATCAAGGAGGACGCGGCCAACCCCTCGCTCGACGTGTGCCGCGTCAACACCGAGCACCTCACCCATCGCCAGCTCGAGGAGGCCGTGGACCGGGCCAACATCGAGTTCAACTTCAGGAACAACGTGAACATCGCGGAGAAGCGCTTCGACCGCGCGCGCGGGTTCTTCGAGTACGTGCTGGCGACCGTGCCCGAGCATGAAGAGGCGAGGAAGGCCCTCGCCCGCTGCTCCTAGTTCTGTCGTCGGACACGCGTCGACCGCATCCTTCCCGGGCTCATGCCCCTGGTTCCAGTTCGCGAGGGAGAGTCAGGGAGCATGCCGCAGGAAGGAAAGCGCGGTTTTTCAAAGTCTCGTCGAGACTTTTGTCGCACAGCCGCCTGAAGGTCAAAAAATGACTAATTGAGCGGTTTTATCGCTCAGAATCGGGCTGAATGTGACATAACCTCTCATCGGAGAATTGAAAATCTTCCGGGACACCCAAGGCTGCAGGGGGCGGGCCCGCTGGGTTGTCAGGGTCCGCTTGAATGATCCGCTCAAACTCCGGCCTGCTAGCCGGCGAGCGCCTTCAGGAGCACGGGCCGGTCCGCGGCGATTGCGCGGAGCAATCTCCGGCCGACTACGCGGGGCAGGTCCCGGGCCTTGAGGCCCTTGCCGGGGCGCTTCAAGGCGAGGTCCTCGCGACGGACGCGGTGCCCGGCGGGCAGGTCCCGGGCGGCCACGATGGAGCGGCGGAAGACCAGGCGGCCGCGGAGTTCGCTCTTCGACGGAGCGACGCGGGCGCTCCCGAGCTGGCGCTCGATCCTCCTGATTCCTTCGACCATGCTCTTGAACTCATCGGGCTCGGCGGAGAGCGCGTGGTCCGGCCCGGCCATGCCGCGGTCGAGGGTGAAATGCTTTTCGATGACGCAGGCTCCGAGCGCGACCGCGGCCAGGCAGGCCTCAGGCCCCTGGGTGTGGTCGGAGTAGCCGACAGGGCCGCGGACCAGGGCTGAGAGTCCTGCCATGCGCCGCAGGTTGGCTTCCTCGTCCGGGGTGGGGTAGGTCGAGACGCAGTGCAGGAACACGGCCCGGCTGGCTCGAGCTCGGGCCAGGACCGAGAGGGCGTCCTGGACCTCCGAGGCGTCGGCCATGCCAGTGGAGAGCAGGAGCGGCAAGCGGGTCCGGGCTGCCGCCTCGACGAGGGGGAGGTTGATGAGGTCCTCGGAGGCGAGCTTCAGGCTGGAGATCCCGCAGCGTCGTACCACGGCCAGGCTTTCGGTGTCCGCGACCGAGGTCAGGGGCACGAGTCCTCTCTTGCGCGCGTGGCGGAAGAGCTCCGGGTAGGAGCCAGCCGGAAGGGTGAGGCGCTCGAACATCGCGAACATGTTCTCCCGCACGGTCCTGCCGCGGACCTTGTAGGAGTACGACAGCTTCCGGTCGGCCATGAACTCTTCGGCCCGGAAGGTCTGGAACTTGACGCAGTCCGCGCCGGCGGCCGCCGCGGCGTCGATCATGCGGCGGGCGAGCCCGGGCTTGCCGTCGTGGTTGGTGCCGATCTCGGCGATGATGAAGACGGGGCGGCCGGGGCCGATGCGGCGCCCCTCGATGCTGAAGGATGGGGCCAGGCTCATTCGGGGCGGCATAGGTCCTCCCGTGTCCAGTTTTCGGCGAACGCGATCTCAGGGCTTGCTGGGCCGTGCTGGAAGAGTAGGTCCACGAAGGACAGTCGAGGCAGGAATCCTCCGAAGCGCTGCTCGTATGTCGGGTGCTTGTAATCCTGGAATCGGACCCGCACCCCCTTGGCCCGGAAGTCATCCTCGCGGATGTAGTCCTTGCCCAGCGCGCCGGTCACGACCACATCGGCCTTGAAGCGCACGGCGTGCTCGAGGACCAGGTCCGATTTCTTCCCTGTGAAGCCCTGGGTCGAGGCGAGCACGATCTCCGCCGAGACGTTGAACCACGCGAAGGCCTGCTTCAGGATGGCCAGGTTGAGCTCCGCGAGGGATTCCCAGGTCCTGCCGAGGTAGAGGTCTTCGAAGAAGGGTCGGTACTGGGCGAAGAAAGGGGCCTTGCCGTAGCAGGACTGCAGCGCGGTCCAGTGTCTGGCCTGCCAGCGCCGTGCCACGGGCCCGGGTTCTTGGAAGATCCTGATATCTTTGAGCAGGTTCGAGGCAGAGCTCTTGAGGTCCACGGGCACGGTCAGCCACTGCTCCTTGCCCTGGGAGGTCTTGATCTTGTTCCGGTTGTTCCAGTCCTTCTCCAGGTACTGGACGTCGTCCATCTGGATGAAGACATCGGCGAGACTTGCTTTGTGGAGCAGGCCCAGCCACGGGAGATAGACCGGCTGGTGGCCGGAGACGACCTTCACGGCCGCTTTCCGGCCGGGCCGAGAAGCTTCAGCAGATTTCCTCCGAAGACTCCTGCCTCCGCGGTCCTGCCTAACCTGAGCTTTCGAAGACGCTCCACGACCTTGGCCTGGCTGTGGCAGCCGTTGAAGGGGTAGTCGGTCCCGAATAGGAGGCGGTTGGTCAGGCCCGCGTCCGCGTACCAGGAGACCATCCTCATGGTCTCGCTGACCGCGGTGTCGAACCACAGGTTCTTGATGCAGGGCTTGATCCTGGCCAGGTCCGCGTAGAGCCCGAGCAGGCCGCCCATGTGGGCTGCGACGATGCGGGTCTCCGGCCGCCGGCGGGCGAGTTCCAGCAGCCGTGCCGGGGAGGATCTCGAGTCGCGGAACAGCTGGTCCGTGTGCACGAGGAGGAAGGCGCCTTGCTCCTCCACGAGGCTGGCCAGCCTGAGGACCGCGGGGTCGTCGAGGCTGCCTCCCTGCCAGGAAGGGTTGACCTTGATGCCCACGGCTCCGGCCGCGAGGCAGCGCCGCGCTTCCCGATCCCAGCCCGGCTTGAAAGGCTGGACCGAGCACACGGCCCAGAACCGGCGGTTCCGGGCCTGAAGGAGCGTGAAGTCGTTGTTCTCGCTGCACAGGCTGGGGTCGGCCCAGGGAAACGAGACCAGGACCGCCCTGTCCACGCCAGCCTTGTCCATGGAGCGGAGGATGGACTCCGGGGAGGAGAGCGGGAGCACCCAGTGCCCGTCCGGATGCCGGTGGATGGCTGAGCGGATTGGAGCCTCCGAGGCCGGGAGCCGTACGGCGTGGTCCCTCAGCCGCGGAGGAAGGCAGTAGACGTGGCTGTCGATGATCATGGCTTGCCTTGGCCTTGCCGCGGCCTCCGCTTGAGCGCTTTGATGAGCACGCTGTGGGAGCTCTCGGGCCTGCCGGTCCGGCCGGTGCGGGGCTCGAACCCTGTCCATCGTACGATATCCAAGCCTGCCAGGGCGAAGGCTTCCCTGAGCTCGGCCAGCCGGAACCAGTGATGGGTGGGCTCCGGGACCCAGCCGGGCTTGCGGAAGGCGGTCCAGTCCCGGTTCTTGGTCGTGACAACGAGCTGTCCTCCGGGAGCGAGGAGCTCGGCCATGAGGGCCACGGCCTTCATGAGCGGGATCCCGCATTTTTGAAGCACGCCCAAAGAGGTTACGAGGTCGAAGGGCGCTCCTGGGATCGTGTCACCCAGGCCAGCGAGGAGGAAGCGCGCCCTTGGGAGCGTGCAGCGGGTCCGGGCCTGGGTCAGGAGCGAAGGGCTCAGGTCCATGCCGACTGCCCGGACGCGCAACCGCTTGCCGACTTCCTCCTGGAAGGCCCCGGTCCCGCAGCCGATGTCGAGCCAGCCCGCGACCCCGCGCCAATCCACGGCCTTCTCGGCGATCCGAAAGCGGTTGAGCATGCCTTCCCGCGAGCCCCACCGGACCCGGCTGTGCTCTTCGGGCTCAGCGGAGGAGGCCTCGTATTCGGCTCGGACCGTGCTGACAGCGTAGCGGTCTTGGTGATAGCGGGCCGCGGTCTCCTCGAGGAACCTGGCGGTTCGGCCCGCGCCCTTGCCGTCTACGGCCGCGCGGCCGGTCGTGCTCAGCTTCCTTCGCAATCGCGGGTCTCCCAGGATACGGAGGATGGACCTCTTGATGGGATTGTCGGTCGCGCGCCCGTGGTCGCCGAGGAAGATCGCGGCGCCTTGGGCGGCCATGCGGCGGGCCGACGGGACCTGGTTGGCTGCCGTGGCCAGGATCAGCATGGGCACGCCGAGGAAGGCCAGTTCCGCGGAGGTCACGCCGCCTGCCGTGACCGCCAGGTCGCAGGCTGCCATGAGCTGGGGCAGGTCAACCGGATTCCGGAGGATCCTCAGCCGGGGGTCTGCGGCCGCGGCCTTCAGGACCGCGGGGTCCTTGCCGTGCCAAGGCCCGAGGATCAGGTCCGCGCGCCAGCCGCCTTCGATGCTCGAGAGGACGCGGGCGATGCGGCTCGTCTGGTGCTCGGGGTCGCCCGAGCCCATGGTGACGATGATCCTCCGGACAGCGGCCCTGGCGCGCCTCCGACGCTGCAGTGTCACGACCTCGCGCAGGGGCAGGAACCTCGATCCCACGGCGCTCCGGGCCAAGAGGTCCGCGGGATAGCGCTCCGTGTCAGCGTGGAATCCCAGGGCCAGGACGCCGTAGACGGGCTCCGGGACCTCTTTCCAGCCGTCGTCGAAGGCGAGGACTGGGACAACGGGCGCTCCTGCCTGGAGCGTCTCGAAATAGGGAGTGCCGAACTTGTAGGAGTCAGCCACGAACAGGGCGGGCCGTCGGGCTTTCAGCAGGCGTACGGTCTCGCGGGCCTCTTTCGGGCCGCTGTCATCGGCCCGCAGTCTCCAGACAGGCAGTCCCCAGCCACGGGGGAGGCGGGCGGATGAGGGGATGAGCAGCACGGGCTTGGCACGGCGAGGATCGAGGGCTTGGGCGATGGCGCTGCAGCGGGCGACATGGCCCATGCCCACAGCCGGGCCGAGGTCCGGCCGGAACAGGACCGTGACGGGCGTCGTCGGCCGGGTCCGCGCCACAGGGGCTCAGGCCTTTCTGAAGATGGGCTCGACCAGCGGGCCCTCGACCCACTGGGAGACCTTCTTGAGGCGCATGGCCTCGGCCGAGCGCCGAAGGGCCCCGGCGTAGATCCTGAGGATCTCGTCGATGTCCGCGTCCTTGTGCGCGTAGCAGATGTCGTGCGCGCCCGTGAAGAGCAGGCCCCGGCGCGCGCACTCCTGCTGGAAGAGGCTGCGCAGCTCCCACCAGTCCGAACCCTTGTCGTCGAGGATGTCCACCACGGTCCGGGGCGCGAGGCCCACGCAGCGCAGGTGCTTCTCCACCCCGAGCTCGCGGGCCATGGTGTTGAACCCGTCCGAGAGCCGCCGGCCCTGGTGCCAGATATGGGGGATCACGTCCTTGGAGCGCATCTTGTCGATGGTCGCCATGCTCGCGGCCAAAGAGACGGTCTCGCCGCCGAAGGTGCCGGAGAAGAAGATCTCGTCGAACTTGCGCATGAGCGCGGCCTTGCCGACCACGGCGGAGAGCGGATAGCCGTTGGCCATGGCCTTGCCGAAGGTGGCCAGGTCCGGGGTTACGCCGTAGTACTCCTGCGCGCCGCCGATGGAGATCCGAAGGCCCGTGACGATTTCGTCGAAGATGAGGATCGCGCCGTTGCGCCGGGTGAGCCTTGCCAGCTCCTTGAGGAAGCCGTCCTTGGGCTCCTCGACCCCGATGGGCTCGAGGATGACCGCGGCCACCTTGCCGCGGTGCTTGCGAAAGGCCGCTTCGACCGAGCCAAGGTCGTTGTAGGTGAAGGTGTCGGTCAGGGCCCGCACGGCCTTGGGCACGCCTCCAGCGCGGGTGGTGGTGCCGATGAACCAGTCGTCCCAGCCATGGTAGCCGCCCGCAAGCACGACGTCGCGGCCCGTGGCGTAGCGGGCCAGGCGGACCGAGGCCGCAGTGGCGTCCGAGCCCGTCTTGGCAAAGCGCACCATCTCGGCGCAGGGGACGATCTTCGTGAGCAGGCGCGCGGTCTCGACCTCCAGGGGGTGGGGCTGGGAGAAGACCGTGCCCTTCTTGAGCTGGCTGATGGCGGCTTTTTCCACGTCGGGGTCACCGTAGCCGAGGATGATGGGGCCCAGGGCCATGGTGGTGTCGAGGAGCTCGTTGCCGTCCACGTCCCAGACCCGGCAGCCCTTGCCGCGTTCGAGGAAGAGGGGGCAGACCCCGCGCACGAACTGGTTGGGGGATTTGCTGAACGTCTGGGAGGCCGAGGGGATGAGACGGACGGCCTCTTTCCATAAAGCCATCGAGCGCGTCACCTTGAGTTTCTTGGAGGGCTTCGGCGGGTCCTTGAGGATGCTGAGGTAGTATCCTTCGTTGGGCTTGATGTGGCTGTTCATCTTGGCGATCTCCGGGTGGCGTTCGAGGATGTCGAGGATCTGCTTCGTGGTGAGCATGCCGCGGCGCTTCCCGGCCGCGGCGTAGAGGGCGCGCAGGAAGGCCAGGTCTTCGGGCTGGTCGAGGACCCAGCGCATCCCGGAGAGGTTCCGGTCCTGCGCGACGTTGACGCGCCGGAAGCGCTCGGGATGGTTCATGATGCCCGAGGTCACGTGCTCCCGCTCGGAGGGGACGGTGACGATCCTGCTCGAAGCCTCGAGCACGGACATCGGGAAGGCCTCGGTGTCGAGGCCGTCGGGGTAGGTGGGCGGGTCCACGTTGGAGGCGTAGTCGGCCCTGCCGTCGAGCACGGCCTTCACCACCCGGCCCGAGACCGCGGGGTCCAGGAGCGGGCAGTCCCCGGTGATGCGGACCAGGACGTCCGCGCGCGCTTTCCGGCCCGCGCGGCAGAAGCGGTCGAGCACGTCGTTCTCGCTGCCCGCGAAGACCCAGGCCTTTCCGGTCCGTGAGGCGGCCTCGGCCAGGGGGCGGTTGGCCGGTCCCTCGGGGATGGCGAGCACGACCTCGTGGACGCCCGGGATGGCGGCCGCGCGTTCGATAACGTGCTCGATGACGGGCCGGCCGTCAAGCTCCGCCACGGTCTTGCCGGGCAGGCGCTCCGAGCCCATCCGGGCCTGGATGACGGCGACGACCTTGGGTCTGCGGGTCATGGGATCCTCTCGCGGCGGCGAGTGGCCGCCGACTTCTTGGCCGCTTCGACCACGGCCAGGGTCTCCAGGGCAGAGTCGGCCTCGAGGAAGCCCGCGGTCCTGGGAGGCCGGCGTACCGCGGCCAGGAAGGAGCGGGCCTCGATGCGATAGTGCTCGCTGTAGTGCGTCTTAAGTCGCGTCTTCCTCCAGGTCCGGGAGGAGGCGGAGTAGACGGCGAGGGTCTCGGCCAGCCAGTCCAGGACGACCGTGGCGCGCTCGAAGGAGAGCTCGAGCGTCCTGCGGGGGGCGCGCGAGACCATGTCCAGATGCACCTCGGAGACTGCGCCGTTCTTGTGGCTGAGCACGAGCGAGGCCGTGTCCTCCACATCCAGGCCGAACCCGCCCAACTTGCCGGCCTGGCAGTAGACGGACTCTGCCTCTCCTGCCAGGAAGAGCGACAGGTCGATCTCGTGCGAGGCATCGAGCAGGATCCCGCCGCCAAGGTCTTGGCGCGCGGTGTAGCCGCGGCGGAAGTCCTGCCGCGGCCGCCAGTCCGGCAGATATTGACCCACTTGGGCCCGGATGAAGTGGAGCCTGCCCCAAGACCTGGTCAGGATCCTTTGGCGCAGGGCCTGGACCGCGGGCTCGCAGCGGAGCTGGTAGCCTACGAAGGCCGGGACCCGGGTCCGGCGGACAGCGGCCGCGATGGCCTTGCCGTCTTTCAGGGTGTGG
Organism: Elusimicrobiota bacterium; assembly: GCA_041662295.1. Lineage (GTDB taxonomy): Bacteria > Elusimicrobiota > Elusimicrobia > UBA1565 > UBA9628 > JACQWX01. Next base: position 30,011 of record JBAZSR010000016.1, read on the forward strand.
GCGATGGGCTTCTCGATGAAGCAGGGGATGCGGCGGCCGAGCGCCGAAACCGCGAGCCTGGCGTGGCTGGAGGGAGGAGAGCAGACCCACGTCGCATCCGGTTTGGCTTCCAGACCGGCTTCCAGAGTGTCCGCGGTCGGGACGCGCAGATGCTTCCGGACCCACGCGGCGCACGCTTTGTCCGGGTCGAACGCGAGGACATCGGCGCCGAGCTTCTTGAGGTTGCCGATGTGTCTGCGTCCGATGGAGCCGCAGCCGAGCACGAGGACGAGCATCCGACCTATTCTAACAAATCGCGGCTGGGCCTGGCCCTGGGAGCGGCTGAGGCGAGTTCCTGGAGCGTCCGGAGAAGGCGCTCGGAGGCCTTGCCGTCCAAAGGTCCTGTGAACTCGTCGAGGAGGCGGCCATAGGGGCGGCAGATCCTCGGGATGGCCTCTCCTGGGTCGGCCAGGAGCCTGCGGACCTCGGCCAGGAGCTGCTCCGCGCTCCGCAGGGGCTCGACGCCCCAGCGTCCGTCGAAGGGGGGCGGAAAGGCGGCCTTGGTGAGGTTGACGAGCAGGACCGGCTTGTTGAGGATGACGGCTTCAAGCAGCGTGGTCGAATACGGCCCGATCACAGCGTCCGCCTTCAGAAGGCAGTCCATGATGGGCCGGTCCTTGACGATCTCGATGCCCGGAGTCGAGCCCAGGAGCTTCAGGTAGTAGGGGAGCGACTCGCAGGGATGGAGCTTGAGGGTGATTGCGGCGTCGACGTCCCGGAGTGCGCTGCGGACCGTTTCGGCATAGAGCTGAGGTTCGAGCTCTGAGGCGGTCATGATCCAGTTCCTCGGCGGGAAGGTCAGGACGAGGATGTTTCGGACCTGCGACGGGGGCGCGGGAGGCCGGACCGAGGCATGGTTGTCGAAGTAGGGATTTCCCTCAGCGATGCAGGTCCTATCCCTGAGGCTCCCCGGCCCCTTGTAGAACTCCCGCAGGGTCGGGCCCCAGGCCGAGAAGGTCGCGGCATTGCCGCCTCCAAAGGGCTGGGGCATGGGCTCGGGCAGGCCGTGGAGGACCGTGATCGTCGGGGTGCCATGTTTGCGCGCCACATCCGTGACAAGATGCTGCATCGGAGGCTCGTCGAAGGGCAGGAGCGCGGCGACGGGCCGCTCCCTCTCCCAGGCCGCGTCGAGCTTTGCGGCGGCCCAAGCGAGGCGGGGCGCGTCGTCCCGGAAGAAGCCTTCAAGGACGGGTTCGACCGCGCGCCAGAGGCTCGTCCCCTGGAACGCAAAGGACCGCTGGTAGGCTGGATCCTTTCTGAGTTTCTCCCAGGTCGCGTGGATCCGGTCGAAGAGGGCCTTCTGATCGATGGAGAGAGCTGGTTCGGTCCGGTGGTCGAGGAGGACTTCGGCGCCCGCGGCCGCCAGGCCGGGAAGCATGCGCCGGTCCGGGCTGTCGGTGAAGAGGAGGCGGAATGGGGCTCCGCTTTCAGCCGCCAGTCCGAAGAACCGGCGCAGAGAAGGATAATAGGAAGCGATGATGACGGGCCGCGGGCCGGTTGCTAGTCTGCGCGCCTTGGCAAGGAGGTTCGTCAGGGAGAGGCCGAGCCTCTTGGCTTGGCCGAGGGACTGGTCCGGCAGTCGCCACACGAGGACCTCGCTGCACTTGGCCTGCGACGCCACGGTCTCGACCTTCCAGCCTGAGCTTGAGACCGCCATGGCCTCAAGCGTGCGGCGGTGGAGAGGCGGCACCGTGCTCTCGCACCAGATCGTCGCTGGCCGGTGCTCCGCGATCGCGGCCTCGAGGCCGAGGAGGAACTTGACCGCTGGCCGGATCGTCAGGGCGTAGAACACCCAGCGGTAGGCCTTGCCTAGGGACACGCCTTCGAAGAGCGTGAAGTCCTCTCCGCGCCAGCGGTGCCATGACTCGGAGAGGCTCTCCGTCAAGGGGTCAGCCGCCGCGGCAGCCTCCGCTGGGATGAAGTCCTCCCAGGCGCAGGCTTGGGCGCCCTGGCCGCGGAGGCCGGCAAAGGACTCCCAGTCGAAGCAGAGATAGCGGGGCCGGGGTTCGGGACGGTTCCAAGGCCGGTCCCACGCGCCGCGGGCGAGGTAGAGGTCCATCAGGAGCCTTGGGGATGTCCCTGGAGATGGTCCCGGAGGAACGCGAGGCCGGCCTCGAGGTCGTGGAACAGGCCGTCGAGCTGGGCCTCGTAGCAGGCGTCGAGGATCTCCTTGAAGCGGGGTCCGGGCTGGAGGCCCAGCTCCAGGAGGTGCCGGCCCATGACGATGGCTACGGGCTTGGCGCGCTCGACGTCTAAGAAGCGCGCCCGTTCCAGGAGCCAGTCGCCCGCGGGAAAGCCGGTCGTCTCCAGCCCGGGCCGTCCCTCCCGGTCCGCCTGGGCGACGCGCAGGAGCCG
>JBAZSR010000017.1:0-1988 GCA_041662295.1 Elusimicrobiota bacterium
TCAACCAGAGGCATGGGAAAGTGCTCTGCAAGCCGCTCAGCCACCATCCCGCCGTTCCCCTGCCGCCAAGCCTTGAAGAGCGCGCTCCAATCCTCGCGGTTCCTTCCGCGGCAGAGATTCAGCCGAAGCAAGACCGTGCCGTGCTTCGCAAGCAGGGGGGAGATCTCCCGGGACAAGTCGAGGATCACCGGCCCTGCGATCCCGCTCTGCGTGAAGATCACGTCCCCGGTCCGGGTGAGCTTCTTGCGCCCCCCGACAGCGACCTGCACCACGGCCTTGCCCATCGTGTGCGCCGTGCAGCGGCCCGGCCACTTCTCGCGGGTCAGGAGCGGCACCCCTGCCGGATAGCAGGGCTTCACGCTGTGACCGAACGCCCGAGCGAAAGCGTAGCCGTCTCCCGTTGTCCCGAGCGCTGGATAAGTCAGGCCGCCGGTCGCGAGGATCAGCTTCGTTGCCGCGATCGCGCCGGCCTTGCAGGTAAGCTTGAAACAGCCGTCAGCAAAGAGAGCTTCTCGCACCTCGCAGCCAAGCTCAACGGCCACGCCAAGCCTTCTGACCTCCGCGAGGAGCCCTGCCAGCACCGTCTCCGATTTCCGCGTCGCCGGCCACACGCGCAAGCCGTCATCAACCACCGTCTCGATGCCAAGCTCATGGAAGAAGCTTCGAAGCTTCGCGCCGCCCAGCTCCGCGAGGGCCGGGCCCATGAATCGGCCTTCAGGCCCGAAACGCTCCATGAACTCCTCTTTAGGCAGCGTGTTCGTCAGGTTGCAGCGCTGTCCGCCTGAGGCGAGCAGCTTCAGCCCTGGAGAGGACATCTTCTCGCACAGGACGACCCGCCTCTTCCGTCGTGCCGCGGCGATCGCCGCGACCAGCCCCGACGCGCCCCCGCCGATGATGGCGAGGTCGTAGCGCTTGTTCAATGGCTCCTCCTGCCGATGAGCGTATTGTAGGAATCTTAAGCCAAGCATTACCTCTTGAAATCCTAAGGCTTCCTGTTATACTTATTGGGCCCCCCAGTCGTTCCTGCCCTGTTCTGTTTCTCGCCATCATCAAGGACGGCCATGGAAAAAGAGCACATCGATTGCTTCAAAGAGAACTTCGATGCCATCTTGGCTCATGATTATGCCAGGGGACTGGCGGTCTGTGAGGAGGCTCTTGTCCAATTCCCGTGGAACTATGAATTCGCGAACTGGAGGGTGTTCTTCCTGACGGAGTTGGGCCGCCAAGAGGCCGCAGCGGTCCTCAAGGCCATCCCCCTCGATGCCGTCGATGACCCGGAGGCTGCCCGGGTCCTCATCAGCCTTCTCGACCCGCAAGCGGACTCCTCGGCCATCAAGATCCTTGAGCGGGCCATGAAGTCCCGCCTTGATTGGGGCACGTTCCATCCTGAACACAGCCGCTGGATGTGCGGCCACCTCGACAGGCGGACAACGGGGATGAGGTTCCCCGCGACGATCGAGGTCCCGGAGGAGTACCGCAAGGATGACCCTTGGGCGAGATATCGCGCCATGCTCTCCCGGCCCCAGGCGGAGACCGCATAAATCCCATGCCGACCCCCTTCTTGGTGATGTATCATACCCCAACTCCGCTGAGGGAACCATGTCCTATCTCGAGAAGGCTTTCCATCTGCGCGGCGTTGTCCTTTCCAAGATCTACGGCACCCGTGGGGTCAAGGAGCCAGACCTCGACAAGCTCGCGGCCAGCTTCGCCGGCGTGGACAACTCAAGCCAGCTCAATGCCGAGCGCATCCGGCTCCTCACGGCGAAGAGCCGCCATTTCGACCCATCCAAGTTCAGTTTTCACGAGGAGAGCCTCAAGCGCTTTGCCAGGAGGCGACTATCCCTCAAGGTCCCGGCCCCCGGGGATGCTGAAAGACGTTTCCTCGACCGAATCCGCATCGAAATCGGAAGGAGGGCCGGCGGTATAGAGCACACCGCCATGCTCCTGCGCCTAATCCATCCCGATCGCTACCCCATGTTCAGCGCTTA
>JBAZSR010000017.1:1998-32159 GCA_041662295.1 Elusimicrobiota bacterium
AGCGCTTACACCCGCTCCTCCTTCTTCCCCATGACCGGCGTGGACGAGGTCGACACCTACATCCGCTTTCGCGACAACATGCTCGAGCTCAAGAAGCACCACAGGGTCGACCTCAATGTCGCCCAGCTCGAGCAGGCCGTCTGGGTCATCTACGAGGTCCAGCGGCACCTTTGGGGCGATCCCCGAGAGACCCGTGCCGTCATCAAGGAGTACAAGGATGACGTCTTCATCCGCGGCCTCAAGGTCGCAGAGATCGACCTGATGCCCTGCCTCGGGACCGAGGACTGCATCGCGAAAGGACTCTTCCTCGAGACGTACAACCCCCGCGACGCCGGCAAGTTTTACGGCGAGGCGCTCGAGGCCGAACTCGGCAAGCTCATGCTCGAGAAGCCCGGGAAGGACTGGAACCTCGACCCCCGTCCCTTCCGCGACAAGTTGGGCGATCTTGTCGCCTGTCATCCCAAGCTTGCTGAACACCACCGCCGCCTCATCAACACCTGGAAGCTCCGCAACGCGTGCGTCCACCCCAGGTTGACTTCCGCCAATCCCCCGGGCTACTTTCACAACATTGTCCAGGAGATCCTGGCCGTCTACAGGCTGGTCCGGGAGATAGGTTCTTGATCGTTGCGGCCTTGCAGGGGAAGACGCGGTTTTTGGTTTTGGCCGCCTGCGTTCTATCCGCCGGTTGTGCGCAGATGGATAAGGCGCCGGCATTAGGTGACGGCAAGTCGGTGGAGATCAGGCAGGGGACCGTGGCCAATTTCGAGGGCTTAAGGATTGGACTTTCAAATATAGTCAACGTCGAGCATGCCTGCAATGTCGGCGGGAAGAAGCGCGGCCTGGAGGCCGTGCTCGTGCTGTTCGTGGAGGGGAATCCGCCCCAGGAAAAACAATATGCCATGTGCGCTGGGCAGACTGTGAATCTGGATAAGTATTCGGTTTATGCGCAGGAGATCAAAGGAGGCTCGAAAGGTTCGGTCACGCTGCAGGTGAAGGCTGCCGGCCAGTCTCCGGCCCCATAGCACATCAACATGTTCTTCTCTGGCCATGGCACCTCTTAGAGTATCCTTGTATAATAGGGCATTGCCGACGTAGCTCAGCGGTAGAGCATCCGCTTTGTAAGCGGCAGGTCGCGAGTTCAAATCTCGCCGTCGGCTTCGCTTTTTTCCCATGAGAAAATCCTCCCTGGCGATCGGACTCTTCCTGGCTTGCGTGCCTGCGGTGTGCTTCGGCTACTCCAACGACGGCGAGGGTGGAGGGCCGCACAGGAAGATCAACGAGTACGCGCTGGAGCAGTTCGCTCTGAAAGCGCAGAAGGATCCGATCCTATCGCTCTACGACTTTTATCCCACGATCGACAAGTACGGGCTTCCCAAGTCGATGGGAGCGGCGGAGCGGCCTTTTACGGTTGAGTACGAGACGGTCATCCATTCGGGGCCCTGGTATAAGGACGACAAGCTCAAGACCCCCATCGGGCTTGAGACGTATCAGGGCGGCATGTACATGGAAGAGGGAAAGCGCTGGGACTATTTCCCCTGGTGGATCGTGGAGGGGGGCTACACGGCCGACGAGCCCGAGGCGTACATGGCCTTGCGGCACTTCTACGATCCGAAGAACAAGGCTGAGCCGTATCTGACGGACCTGATCGGCAAGCCCTTGGCGCCCGGGGCGGAGGACAAGGGGCTGGGCATGCCGACGGAGCCAAGCAGATTCGTTAATGAAGTGGGCCAGCATCCCTCGTTGATGGGCGCAAATCCCGGCGTCAATGCCAGGGACTGGGCGCTCTATGGGTCGCGGCACTCGTTCGCGGACTTGTCGAAGAGCCTTGGCGCTGCCGAGAAGATGGTCCTTCCTTTGGAGAACCGGGAGCCTCTGCTGGGCAAGGCCTGGCGTTCGATCGGCGAGACGATGCATCTGCTGGCGGACATGACCGTGCCGGCGCATGTGCGCAACGACGGGCACCCGGGCTATGGCAACGCGGTCACGTGGCTGATGTCGAAGTACTCGCACCAGTACGACGTGCGTACGGACCCCTACGAGGACTATGTCACGGCCGGGGTGGTGGACCGGCACGCGAAGTCGGCGGTGGAGAAGGGGATCGCGAAGGCGATCGGAGAAGCTTTCACGCCGCGGGACCTTTTCGAGAGGGTGGCGCTCTGGACGAGCGAGAATTTCTTCTCCTTGGACACGATCTCGGGCCGGGACCTTGGCACGAAGAAGGTCTATCACAGCTACAACGAGCAGCCAGACCACGCTGCGCCCAAGCTTGAGAACATGCTGTTCAAGGACGGCTACCACTACCGGGAGGACTCGCTCGGCGAGGTCCTCATGGCCTTTCGGGATGCGCCGAATCAGCCGCAGGTCATCGACCGGCGAGTGGCGTTCGCGCAGGCAAGCCGGTTGATCCCTGCCGCGATCGCGGCTGATGCCCGGCTCCTTGAGCTCACGATCCCGCGCTACGGGGTGGTGGTGGATGGCTTGGACATCCGGAACAAGACGCTTCGGGCGCATGCCGTGCGCTACAGCGCGGACAAGGACGGCTCATTCGATCCGAACGCCGGGGTCTTGGTCGGCGCGGTGCCCACGACCAGGGGCCATGCTCTGGTGCGGCTCACAGCCGGCGGGGAGAGCAAGGTCTTTTGGAAGGAGCTCGTTTCCATCAAGGCCGGGTCGTTCGAGGCGAGCCTGGCGGGTATCCCGAGCATCAAGCTGGATTCGTACCTGGATGCCAGGCCGGACAACCCGGCCACAGCGGACCTCAAGATCGCGGTGGGCATGGATGTGGGCGGGATCGTGGTCTGGTCGAGGGACTGGTCGCCGGTCTCCCTGGTCATCAGTCCGGCCGAGATCGAACTGGATGCGACGAGCGCGGCGTCTTTCAAGGCAGAGGTCGTTGGCGCTGCGGGCAAGGCGGTTGTCTGGAGCGTGCGGGAGAAAGACGGCGGGGTCATCGGGGCTGACGGGTCCTACGGCTCGCCTGAGAAGCCCGGGGTCTATCACGTGGAAGCCTGGCTCAAGGACGATCCTTCGGTCCGGGCCGAGGCAAAGGTCAAAGTCGAGGTCAAAGAGGCTTCTCAGGTCGCGGCGCCCAAGCCGGTGAAGGACGACCGGGGCTGGAAGGAGGCTGTCGAATCCCTCTATCTCCACAGCTACAGCGAGCTTTCCGACAAGGAAGCCGCGCTTGGGGCGCGCTACGGCCTGACTTGGGACAAGGACATCCGGCTTTGGCACCTGCCCCACAAGAGTGGGACTTGGACCAAGACGCATCCTGACGGACGCAAGGTCTCGGGAACCTATTGGACGCGCTTCCAAGTGCACAACAATGTCGCTGTCAGCATGAATTGGGACTGGTCCCAGACAGGCAAGGCCGTTGACGGGGTCTTCCCGCAGGCCTTGGCGAGCGTGGAGTCCGTGTTCAAGAGGGCGCCCGCGGCCAAGCCGGCCGGGCTCGGGGACATCTCCTATGTGCGCGCCTACCCCAGCGGCAGCGTGGACATCGAGGTCTGGAGGGGGCCGGTCAGCGTCTCGTTTACCATCGACGCTGCCAGCAAGATCGGGCCAGGGGCCGGGCAGTACGGTCCGGAATACTCGCCGGGCCCGGAGTCCGAGGCGGAGATCAAGGCCGCTGTGGGGGAAACCGCTGCCAAGAACAGCAGCACCGCTGCGGAGCTGGCAGGCCGGGTCCTGGCCGCCTTGGATGCTTGGTACACGAGCCCTGTGGCGGATGGGCCAGGCATCAAGGGCTTGTTCTACCCTGTCTGCGAGGGCTTCAGTCTTTCGGAATCAGAGCTTCCCGAGGGCCTGGAGATGACGAAGAAGGGCGTCTTCGGAGGCAAGGACTGCTCAGGGACCGCTGAGAGCTACGAGGATTCGTTCACGGCGATCGAGAAGGGCAGTTCGGACAATCCTTCCAAGGAGCCGAACACCTACAATGTGCGCTGGAGGGCCATCGGCTTCATCGCTGCCGAGGAATCCGCCGCGGGCCCCAGCACCAAGGCCGCGGAGTGGTATCAGGGCGCGGTCAGGGATTTCAGCGCGGGTTCGCCATCAGCCTTTGCTCAGGCAAAACCCATCGCCTTGCCGGGCACGGATGAGGCGGTGGAGGCCAAGGCCAACCCTGTTTTTCGGTACAACAACCGCTGCGCTCACGCGATCGTCATGCGCAAGGCCAATGTCGTGGTCGTGGTGGACGGCAGGTATTACGCGCCGGCGTACAAGCCGCAGTCTGACTTCGGTTTGGAGCTGGCCCGGCGCGTGCTGGCCAAGCTCTCGCCTGGCAAGACAGCGGCACAGCCGAAACCGGCGCCTGCTCCAGCGGTTGCGCCGGCTCCCGCGACAGAGGAGAAGCCGGCAGCTCCGCCGGCTCCGGAGAAGAAGGCTGAACAGGGCTTTGACGTTGAGAAGGCCCTTCAGATGTTCCAGAGGCAATAGGTATCCCGATGCAGACATTGCTTGAGCGCGTAAGATTCCTCATGAGCACGGTCGAGCCGGACAAGCTCGGGCTTTGCGGGGCCGAGGTGGCGTTCGTCGGCAGGTCCAATGTGGGCAAGAGCACTCTGCTCAACGCGCTCTGCAACAACAAGACATTGGCGAAGGTCTCGGGCACGCCTGGCCGGACGCGCACGATCAACGTGTTCCTGTGCGGGCATGACCGCTGGCTGGTGGACCTGCCGGGCTACGGGTATGTGGCGGGCAAGGTGGCGCAGCGCGAGGGCTGGGGCCCGATGATCGAGACGTACCTGACGAGCCGGTCCACCCTGCGCGCGGTCTTCGTGCTGGTGGACGCCAAGGTAGGGCCCACGAAGCTCGATTTCGGGATGATGGAGTGGCTCGAGGAGAAGCATCTGCCCTGGCGCGTGGTGGCCACGAAGGCGGACCAGGTGAAGCCCTCGCGGTCCCTGGTCCAGCGAAGGGAGATCGCCGGGTCCCTGGGGATCAAGCCCGAGGACCTTGCCTGGGTCAGCGCTGACAAGAAGACCGGCATCCAGGCTTTAAGAGCAGAGACGGAAGCCCTCCTGGAGAAGTAGCGCCTGGCCCGCTCTCAGCGGCCCGCCATCGGTCTTACCCTACCAAAGGCCGCACCTGAAGGATTCGGAACTTCACGGCAAAGCTCTTGCTGGTGCGCTTCTCCTTTTCAGCAGGGCAGGTGACGCGGCGGCGAAGGGCCTCGATGGAGGGGCTGCTCTCTTCCTCGGCCACTTTCTTCAGGATGAGGCGCTTGCCATTGTAGCCGTCCCCCTTCTCAACGAAGAGATACGCGGCATTGGGGTTGGACTGCAGGTTCTTGTGGGAGAGTCTGTCGCTCATGATGAAGAGGACGTTCTTATCGTCGAGGAAATGGGGCCTGGCGTAGAGGGCGGCGTCAACCTTCCCCTGCCTATCCGCGGTCGAGAGCACGCCGAGTCCTTCGGTCGCGTCGAAATAGCTGCCCAGGTCCATAGTGTCCCCTCCCAGTAATGTAACGGCTCGTGCCATACCCATCAGATGCCTGGATAGGGGATAAGGATTCGCTCTTCCGACGGAGATTCGGATTCCGAGGGAACTAAATCGGGCCTCGCTCGTATATAGGGTGTGGGGATTCCGCTCTATCGCAGGGTCCGGGAGATCATCGAATCCGGCCGTTTGGGCGCCAGCCGGTCGGTCAACACGGCGCAGGTGGTCTCGAACTGGCTCATCGGGCGGGAGATCGTGGAGGAGGAACAGCGGGGGAGGAGGCGGGCGGCATATGGAGTGAGTTTATTGCAAGACTTGTCTGATCGGCTGATGGCAGAATTCGGGTCTGGCTATTCGGAATCCAACCTATACCATTTTCGGAAGTTCTTCCTTTGTTTCCCAAGGCTTTTTGGAAGGGTTCAGATTCCACACACGCTGTGTGTGAAATCTTTGGCAGTTGGCGTTGTCAGGTCAGGCGTGACAGGTGGGGAGTGGAAGGCGGGGGGCTTTAACCCCAACCTTTCTTGGAGCCACTATCGGGCGTTATTGGGGATTGATGACGATGGCGTGCGGTCATTTTATGAGATAGAGACAGTAAAGAATGGCTGGAGTGTTCGAGAGCTGCAGCGTCAGGCCCATAGCATGCTCTATGAGCGTTTGGCAGTCAGCAGGGACAGGCGGGGCCTGCTGCGCCTTGCGGAGAAAGGGCAGGAGGTGTCGCGGCCCAGCGACATCTTCAAGGACCCGTTCGTGATGGAGTTCGTTGGCTTGCCGGATTCGCCGAAGCTTGTTGAAACAGACCTGGAGCAGGCTCTCCTCAGCAACCTCCAGTCCTTCCTCCTCGAGCTGGGCAAAGGGTTCGCTTTTGTGGCAAGGCAGGAACGGCTGACCCTGGAAGGCGACCATTTCTACATCGACCTGGTGTTCTATCACACGGTCCTCAAGTGCTTTGTCATCATCGACCTCAAGGCGGGAAAGCTCACCCACCAGGACCTCGGCCAGCTTCAGTTCTATGTGAATTACTACGACCGCAACAGGCGTTCTGAGGGGGACAACCCGACCTTGGGGCTGATCCTCTGCGCGGACAAGAACGACGCGGTGGTGCGGTATACCCTCGGGTCAGACCAGAAGGACACGATCTTCGCGAGCCGCTATAAGCTGCATCTGCCCAGCGAGGCTGAGCTCCGGGCTGAGCTGCGGGCCGAGGTGGACAGGATTTCGGGAATCTCGCAAAAGGAGGGGTGAACATGGGGTCTCAGGAAGAGCTGCTGGAGAACATCTCGCTGATGGCATGCATGATCTGCCTGCTGGACGTGCGGTTGGCGGCGCTGGAGAGCGGGGAGGCGGGGCTCGGCGGGCCTGCGGGGCTTGCCAGGGAGGAGATATGGGACCCTTTGCCGAGGGCGTAGGGGCGGGCGCAGGGGGCCTACTCGGCGAGGGCGAATCGAATGGGGCGGATCTGCGTCTAAAGAGCAGGAAGAAGCTGAAGGAGGTGCGCATGCTCTCGAAGTTCGTGGTGATGATCGCGGCGGTGGCGGCTCTGGCGGTCCTTGGGGAGTGGGCCAATGCGGCTCCTCTTGAGTTGGGCGTCAAGGCTCCGGATTTCTCCGCTATGGGCAGCGACGGCAAGGAGTTCAAGCTTTCGGAGCACATCGGCAAGAGGCCGATCGTGCTCTTCTTCTATCCCAAGGACAACACGCCGGGCTGCACGAAGCAGGTCTGCTCGGTCCGGGACGCCTTCCCGGAGCTGAGGAGGCTGGATGTGGTTGTGGCGGGCATGAGCTATGACTCGGTCCAGAGCCACAAGGGGTTTGTAGCCAAGCACTCCCTGCCGTATCCCCTGCTCTCGGACCCAGACGGCGCGGTGGCCAAGCTCTACGGCGCTTATCGCAGGCTATTCACGCGGAGGATGACTTTTATCATCGGCCTGGACGGCAGCATCGCTTATGTGGACCCGGCTGTGAAGCCTGAGGGGCACGGCCAGGCGCTGGTGAAGGTGTTGTCCGGCTTGGCTGCTGCCAAGCCCTGGGGTGAGGACGCGGCGCCGGCGTGCAAGGCCGGCGCCTGCGGCGCGACCACGCCGAAAGGCGGGCGCTGAGTTTGTCGGACCGGGTTCCTGCCCCGCCCCCCGGGGCGGGAACCCTACTTTTTCATGAAACAGGAATTGAACCGGCTGTCCCTCGAAAAGAGCCCGTACCTGCTCCAGCACCAGGCCAATCCCGTGGATTGGCGGCCTTGGGGCGACGAGGCGTTCGCCTTGGCCAAGGCCGAGGACAAGCCGGTGTTCCTGTCCATCGGGTACTCGGCCTGTCACTGGTGCCATGTCATGGAGCGGGAGAGCTTTGCCGACCTGGCCGTGGCCGCGGAGCTCAATAAGCGGTTCGTGTGCGTGAAGGTGGACCGCGAGGAGCGGCCCGAGGTGGACAGGTTCTATATGACGGCCCTGCACGCCCTGGGCCGGCAGGGCGGGTGGCCCCTGACCATGTGGCTGACCCCGGACCGCAAGCCCTTTTTTGGAGCGACCTATATGCCCCCCGACAACCTGAAAGCCGTCGCTGAATCCGTGGAGACCCTCTGGAAGACGCGTCGGGCCGAGCTTGAAGCGTCGGCCGCTGCAGTGCTTGGGCACCTGGCAGGGCTTTCAGGAGGCTGGGGGGAGGGGGCCCCGGCCGGGCTCAAGGTCCTGGACCATGCGTTCGACCGCATGAGGGGGGATTTCGACCCGGAGTACGGCGGGTTCGGGGGAGCGCCCAAGTTCCCCCAGCCGGCGACGCTCGCGTTCCTGCTGCGCTACAGCGACCGTACGGGCGACAGCAGGGGCACGGCCATGGCGGTCAAGACCCTGCGGGCCATGGCGGACGGAGGCATCCACGACCAGGTCGGAGGCGGCTTCCACCGGTATTCCACGGACGAAACCTGGCTGGTCCCCCACTTCGAGAAGATGCTCTACGACAACGCCCTGCTCCTGAGGGTCTACACCGAGGCGCATCAGGTGACCGGAGCCCAGGACATGGCGGACACGGCCCGGTCCATCGCGGGCTACATGCTCAGGGACCTGAGGCTTCCGGGCGGGGGCTTTGCCAGCGGCGAGGACGCTGACAGCGCTGGGGTGGAGGGGAAGTTCTACGTCTGGACGCCGGATGAGGTCGCTGCGGTCCTGGAAGGCAGGGACTGCGACGTGTTCTGCTGGCTCTACGATATCACGGAGGGCGGCAACTGGCAGTCGGCCGAGGGCGGGCCTGCCGGCAACCGCTCTATCCCGCGCCGGGTCAGGAGCCTGGCTGAGGTCGCAGAGGAGTTCGGGCTTTCAGCTTCAGAGGTCCAGAGGATCGCGGACCAGGGTCTGGCCGCGCTCCTGGAGGAGCGCTCCAAGCGCGAGCGGCCGCTCAAGGACGACAAGGTCCTGGCGTCCTGGAACGGGCTGGCCATCGCTAGCCTGGCTTACGCCGGCCGGGTGCTGGAAGAGCCTTCCTGGGTCGAGGCCGCGGAGACAGCGGCGTGGTTCGTGCTGACGCGGCTGTTCAAGGACGGCCGGCTCCTGAGGCGCTGGCGGGACGGGGAGAGCCGGTTCCCAGGCGGCCTCGAGGACTACGCTTTCCTGGCGGACGGGCTCATCGACCTTTATGAAGCGACCTTCAAGCCCAGGTACCTGACCCGCGCCCGGGACCTGGCGGTCCGCATGAAGGCGCTCTTCGAGGACGAGAGGGGCGGATTCTACTCCACGGGCCAGGATGAGAAGGACGTGCCGCTGAGGCTCAAGGACACGGGCGACGCTGCCCTGCCGTCGGGCAACGCGGCCGCCGCTCGCTGTCTCATCCGCCTATCGGAATTCTACGGGGAGAGGGCGTGGTCCGAGTCCGCGGAGAAGACGGTCCGCGCGTTCTCGGGGCTCCTGAGGCAGAGTCCGGAGGCCCTGCCCTGCATGCTCGCGGTCGTGGATCTTCTGGCCGGTCCCAGGGACCACCTCATCGTGGCCGGAGACGGGCCGGTGACCCATGCCGCTGCCGCCCGATTCCTGCCCAGGGCCGCGCTGGCCTCGGCCGGGAGCTGCCTGCCCATGACTTTGGGCGCGGCCCAGGTCAAGGGCCGGTCCTTGGTCTATGTGTGCAGGGGGAAGACCTGCCTGCCGCCCGCCTCAACGGTCGAGGAGCTCGACGAGGAGCTGGCCCGAACCTGAGCCTCCCGGGTATCAGCGGAAGTTCTTGAACTGCAGGGTCACGCCGTAGTCGGCCGCCCGGATCATGGCCATCGCGGCCTGGAGCTCGTCCTTGGACTTGCTGGACACGCGGACCTGGTCGGCCTGGATGGAGGCGTTGACCTTGAGCTTCTTGGCCTTGATGTCCGCGACCAGCTGTTTGGCCTTCTCGATGGGGATGCCGGACTGGATCGCGACCTCCAGCCGCGCGGTCTGACCCAGGGCCTCGATGACGTCTCCCTTGGTGAAGTTCTTGAGGGGAAGGCCGCGCTTGGCCATCCGGGTGTAGAGCACCTCGAGGGCGGCCTTGACCCGGAAGTCGTCGACCGCGCGGAGGGTGAGCTTCTTCTCCTTCTCGTTGAGCTCGATGGACGCCTTGGCGTCCTTGAAGTCGAAGCGGTTGAGTATCTCCTTCAAGGCGATGTGCACGGATTCGGCAACGAGGTTCATGTCCACCTCGCTGACCACGTCAAAGGAAGAATCACTGGCCATCGGAGCCTCCCAGGGGCCTTGGGCCCCGGGGCATACTACCAATTTCTTTTGTAGAATGCGGGCCAAGATGCAACACGGCCACGGCAAGCACCAGCCGGCCCATCCGCAGGAGACGCCGCTCCACCGCCAGCCTGTGCTGAGGCTCTTCTTGTTCCTGTTCGTCGGATTCCTGGCCTGGCAGGGCGTGCGGGAGTCCGGGACCTGGATCCACATCCGGACCGGCGAGCTGATAGCCGCGGAAGGTGCCCTGCCGACCACGGACCCGTTCTCCTATTCCGCGGCCGGCCGGGAGTGGACCACGGACTCCTGGCTCGGTGACCTCCTTTTCAGCAAGGTGCACGCGGCCCATCCTTACAACGGCTTGCGCGCCTTGAAGGCCCTGGCCGCGGCTTCGGCTTTCGCTCTCCTTCTTCCCATCAACCACGGACACCCCCTCATGGCCGCGGCGGTCCTCTGCCTGGGAGCTGCCGCGAGCTGGCCCCAGCTGACGGAGCTCCCCGGCATCTTCGACCTGCTCTTCCTGGCGCTGCTGCTCCGCCTGGTGCGCGGCAGGGTCCGGTTCTCCTGGTCATTGGCGTGGGCCGCGCCGCTGGTCGCGCTCTGGGCGAACCTGAGCGGCGCCAGCGCCATGATCGGGGTCTGGCTCATGGCCCTCAAGGTCATTAAGGCCGCTGGCAGGACGGACCACAAGGACCTGTGGCGCTATCTCGCGGTCCTCGGCCTGACCCTGGCCGCGTTCTTCCTCAACCCGCACGGGTGGAGCCTCGTCCCCTACCTCTCCGCCGGAGCGTTCCCGGCCTCGCCGGCCTGGGAGATGACGCTCGGCGTCACCTTCTACACCGCGTTCGTGGCGGCCGGGGTATGGGCCGCGTGGATCTGCCTCCAAACGGAGTTCTATCTGAGCCTGGCTGCGGCATCGCTCCTGGGGCTGTCCCTGCTTTTCCCGGGCCTGAGGGCCGCGGCGGTCCTCGCGGCCTGTCCCGCGATCTCGCTGGCCCTGGGCCACTTCGTCTCCCGCCGTGACGCGACCTTGTCCCGGGCCATGCGCTGGGCCGTGGTCCCGGCCCTGCTCTTGGCGTGGCACTGGCGCTTCGTGCACCTGCCCTATGCCCGCGCCTCCGGCTACGGGGCATTCGACGTCGAGGGCGCGGCCCAGTACCTCAAGGCCCAGGACGTCAGGGGCAAGATGTTCAACGACCTCTGGGTGGGGGACTACCTGATCGGCCAGGGACGACCGGTGTTCGTGGACTCCCGCAAGGGTCTCCACGACGAGGACACGCTCCGGGACGCCGTGGATTGGTCGGGCAGATGGAAGTCCCTAGTGGACAAGGTCTACCGCTTCGACTACGCGGTCATCCGCAACAGCCGGGCCTCCTACCCGGCGCGGGTGCTCGACGAGGACCCGGACTGGAGGCTGGCGTACGCGGACGACAACGCTTTGGTCTATCTCAGGCGGTCCGGGGCCAACGCCTGGCTGACGCAGGCTGGCCGGCCCTTCCTCCAGCCGAACAGGCTCTGGCCGGATTCCCTGGACGCCCCGCTCAAGAACCCCAGGCTGGTGCCGAAGGTCCTCGACGAGCTGGACCGGTGGATCGTGGCTTGCCCGGATTCAGCCCAGGCCCTGCTCTGGAAGGCCTATGCCCTGGACCGGCTCAACCTCTCGGAAAAGGCCGAGCGCGTGCTCGTCCTGGCCCGCGGCAGGGTCCGGCTGCGCCACGACGCCGAGCTCTCGGCCCTGGCCGGGTTCGTGCTGGAGGCGCGCAAGCAGAAAGGCAGCGCCTACGACGCGTATTGGCGGAGCGTGCGCCTGGCGCGCGGGCTCCGGGACCGGGCCCTCGAGGCCGTGGTCCTGGACAGGCTCGCGGGCCTGCACCGGGAGTGGGGCCACGCGAGACTGGCGGCTGAGTTGGAAGCCCGTGCCAAAGAGTTGAGTGTCAGGCCTTAGGCCTGACACCCTTGCTTAAGCCGGGGCAGGCCTGTTATACTCTGACATCGCCATGAGAAATCGCGCGCTTTTCTGCGGGATGCTCGCCGGCGCAGGTCTGCTCGTCGGCGGCTGCTTGTTCCCGGAGTACTACCACTACACGTCGCCCTTCAACGATTTTACCTGCGAGGTGCCTTACGGCTGGAGCGTCAAGACCGACCGCGAGGAGAATCACTTCGCGAACGTCACCTTCATCGGCGGCTTCGACCCTGAGTTCTACCTGGGCGCTCCGAGCATCAGCATCCGCTGGCACCAGGCCAATCGCATCCACAAGCTGCCCAACGGCCTGCTGGAGATGTACTCCGACGTGGACGACTACGCACGGCAGATGCTCCGCTCGGTCTACGGCCCGGTCGAGAACAAGGACTACATCCTGGACGCGCCCAAGGACCGGCCCGAGGAGGGCATCCGCGTCATCAAGCTCAAGGCCGCCAACGTGCCCGCGAAGTTCTTCGTCGTGACCTCCCCGACCCCGGTGCCGAAGAACTGGACGTGGGGCGTTTCCGTGGACAGGAAGACCAAGGGGGAGAGCCTCCTCATCCGCAAGCACGCCTACGCTCTCGTTCCCATGGAGGGCGGGTTCTACGTCATCGTCTACCCGGCCACCATGGATGGGTACAACAAGTACGAGAAGCAGTTCCGGATGGTGCTGGGGACCTTCAAGCCGCTGACCCAAGGGCCGGCCGGCCCGGTGTTCCGGGTCCCGGCTTCCCAGTGAGCGGGGACCCGGCCCCGGCGTCCCCTTCGCCAGAAGACCGAGCCCGCCCGTCCCTCCAGCCGCAGACCCAGTCCCCCGCGGGGCCCGCGCCCGTGGACGCGGCCCGCTACGACGAGCGCTATTTCGACGAGGACTGCGGGGGCGCGGAGTTCTACCGGCGCTTTGGGCCCAAGGTGCTCAAACCCGCCCTGAGCTACTCGCTGCGCCGCGCGCGATTGGTTCCCGGGATGGCCGTGCTGGACATCGGGTGCGGCCGGGGCGAGATCCTCTACCACGTGCGCCAGGCCTCAGCCTGGGGCGTGGGAACGGACTTCTCGCCGGCCGCGCTGGGGCTGGCCCGGTCCACCTCTGGCTGCCCGGTCGTCCGTTGCGACGCCAAGAACCTGCCGTTTGTCGACGGGACGTTCGACCGGGTCTTCCTCATGGGGGTGGTGGACCACCTCCACCCATGGGAGCTCACGGCCTGCTTCACGGAGATCGGCCGGGTGCTCAAGCCCGAGGGATTCGCGCTCGTCCACACCTGCACCAACCGGCATTACTACAAGAACTGGACCTATGGCTGGAGGCGGTCCGCGGCCAAGTTCCTTCGGATGCTGCGCCTGCCCGTGCGCGAGCCCAAGGCGCCGCGCTCGGAGAGCGACATCGCGCTCCACGTCAACGAGCACTCCGCCTCCCAGCTCAGGGTCTTCTTCAGGAGCATCGGCTGGGAGGCCGAGGTCGAGCCCAGGCCGAACTACAAGCTCGCCTTGGACGAAACCTATGGCTCGCCGCTTCCCGAGGACCTGCCCATCAGGCCCGCGTCTTCTTGGAAGATGAGCGTCCATAAGGCCTTTTTCCGCTGGCCCCTGACTTGCGTTCTGGCCAGGGAGTTGTTCGCCGTGGCCCGGCCGAGCAGGCGTGTTCGGTCCTGACGGCGGATAAGCGCCCCCAGCAGCCTTCCTGCCTTCTGCAGAAACCCTTAAAAATACGGAAAAAAACAGCGTTGGGTCTGGTCCTGACGGGGAATGTCTGTTACACTATTGGGGCCGGAGGTTTGCAGGGGCAAGGGATGACCGCTGATGTGCTCGTCTTGAACAGGAGCTACTTCGCCATCTCGGTGACGAGCTGGCAGAGGGCGCTCGTGCTCCTCTTCGCGGACCGCGCCGCGGCCCTTGACGCCGAATACCGGGCCTATAACTTCCAGGACTGGGTGGACCTGTCCAACGCCGTGGCCGAGAGCCCTTCGGGCTTTATCCACGCCCCTGCCTTTAAGATCGCCATTCCCGAGGTCATCGTGCTCAAGGCCTTCGACAGGGTCCCCAAGCGCGAGGTCCCGTTCACCCGCCGCAACATCTACCACCACTATGGCTACCGCTGCTGCTACTGCGGCAAGCGCTTCCCCTCCACGGAGCTCAACCTCGACCACGTGGTGCCCAAGTCCCGCGGGGGCAAGAACGAATGGATGAACACCGTGACCTCCTGCATCCCTTGCAACCTGCGCAAAGGGGACCGCACGCCCGACGAGGCGGGCATGCGGCTCATGGTCCCTCCGTCCAGGCCGGCTCCGGACTCAGGGGTCGTGTTCATTCTCCGCTCGCCCGTCTCCATCAGGCGCTCCTGGCAGAAGTTCATCGACAGCGTCTACTGGAACATCCCGCTGGAAGAGGAATAGCTTGCCGGGAATCCGTCCGCCGGGATGAAAGCCTGCTCAGCGTCCGCTTCCGGACTGCCGGTCTTTGAGCCCGAGCAAGACCCCTGCCAGCGCCAAAAGGACGAAGGCTGTCCCGCCGATGGCAAGGGCGGTCTTCATGGTGAGGCGGTCCTGCCAGGAGGAGCCTGGCGCCGGGACCTGGCTGGAAACGGCTGACGCTCCCCTGGATCCGGCTGACGTGTCTTCCACCGCGCCAGCAGGAGCACTGCCTGGTTTAGAGGGAGGACCGGCGCGGATCTCGGCGATGCTCGCCTGCGCTTGCTCGAACAAGGCCTTGAAGGTCGGGTTATCGGCAAGGGCGGGCTCCAAGGCAAGGGCCTTCTCCAGGTCAGCCATGACCTCGGGAGCATGGCTGTCGAGATCCCTGCGGTCCAGATGGAGCATGAGCGCTGCTTGCGCTCGCAGGGCATAGGCAGCTGCCATCTTCGGCTCATAGGCGATCGCCAGCATGGCATCCTGCTGGGCCGCGAGGTAGCTGCCCGCGAGGAGCAGGGCTTCGGCTCTCAGCTTGAAGAGCGCGGGTTCGGTCCACCCTTGGACCATGGCTTGCGTCAGGTCCGTGATGGCGCCGTTGTAGTCGCCCGCCTCCGAGCGCGCCCTTCCCCGCTGGAAGTACGCCATGGGATCCGACGGGTCCGCCTGTACCGCGGCTTCCGCGAAGGCTCCCTGGGCCGCGAGGTCGCCCTTTCTTCGGGCCTCCATGGCCTTCCTGCTGAGTCTGCCGGATTCGGTCGGCCGCTCCACCTGCTGGGCGGCCCATTCCTTGGGAGTGTGCGTCACTGTCCGGTCCGTCAGGGCCATGATTCTTTTTGTCCGTTCCGCGACGAGCGCGTCCATCCCCCGCAGGTGCAGGGCGCTCTCCGAGTACATCGTCAGCTCGATGGCCGGGCGGTAGTCCGGGTTGCCCTTAAGGGCGGTCTTCCCCGCGTTGTAGGCCGCGAGGAAGTCCCGCTTCTGGAAGTCCGCGAGCCCTTTGATCGTCCAGGCTTTGACCGCCATGGCCCGGTCGCCTCCGGGCTTGGCCAAGCCGATGGCCCGCTCCGCGCTCGAGTTCGCCTTGTCGAGATCGCCGCGGGAGAGGAAGTATTCAGCGCCGGCGGTCTGGAGGCCCTGGCTTTTTGGAAACCTCACGAGACCCTGTTCGACCTTGGCGTCGGACTTCACGTTGTCGGCCAGGAGTTCTTGGCGACGCTCAGGCTGGAGGTCGGGCTTTTTTAACTCTTCGGCGGCCTGCCGGGTTTGCACGAGCTCGGTTTCGACCCGCGCAATGGCTTCCTGCTCGGAGAAATAGTCTTCGCCTTCCCCGGATTGAACATTCCCTGCTGCACCTAGGAGCACAACCAGCAGACATGACAACCATTGGGTTGTGCTACAATGCCTTTCGTTAGCCATGTTTAGACCACTTCTGAAAGCTGTCTTGAGTATGGTTTTTCTCGTTGGTGATGTCAACGCTGGCGTCACAGCCAAGAATCCGCGTGACGTGCGAAGTTCCGCGGGCATATCCTTGGAGCAATTTATCCAGAGTGTGGTGGTCTTGGGTGAAGAAAATACACCGCGTGCCATTTTGAAGGCCTCCGGACTCGATCCAAATCTGAAGACAAAGGTTGTCGAGAGGGTGGAAGCAGACTCATCTGACCGCAGATACCGGACGGTTAATGTTGTGATGCCTGGTGTTTCCAGTTCCACAGCTCCGGCTAAGCCAGATTGGGTTATCCTTTTGTCCGCCAAGAAGGCAATGGGGGCCTCCGAATCCGATGTGCTTCGTCTTAGCGCTGATGGGAGCCTCAAGAGGGCGATCCGAAGAGCAGGGAAGTTGACGCAGGATGGTCATGGCGTGCCTGGGACTGCTGTGGACATCGAGCTTGAGGCCGAAGAGTCGGAGCGGCTGCTCAAGCGCGAGCTGGACTTCTGGTTGAAGGGCATCGGGCTCAAGAAGAAGGCAGCTGACAAGAAGGTCGACAAGACAGCAGGCCTAGAGGCAAAGAAGGCCGGGGAGCCATCCCCAGGCAAGACCGAAGTTCCTTCCGCTGAAAAGGCACCCTGAAGGGACGGTTTCTTCGAGGCGATAGCCGTTTGGGGCCTCCCGGACCTACTCCGAGGATGTGGGACGAGCTGGGTCCGAAGATGTAGGGACCGGCGAAAAAGATAAGGGCCGCCTCCCTGGGATAAGAGGCGGCCCTTCTTTGCGAGCGGTCGGGGGGCGATCCTCAACCGCGGGCGCTGGGTCCGGGATCCCGGCCTTCGGAACGCTTGCGGTTTGATCCGCGCAAGGTCGGGTAGGAGGACCAAGCTGCCGTACTCATAGCTTAGCCGGAGCCCCTCGGGATTGGTTGGGCCGGAAGGGCCGATTTCATGCGGGTCGATGGGCCTGGTATGTGTGGGTCCAAGGACCTATGCGCGGGACTCATCTGTCCGGGGAAAATCCGGTGAGCGGATCATCTCTCCGAAACGCTCGATAGAGCAGAAGTGCGTGTTGCGGCGATCCTTCAGGGGGGAGCCCTTCCCATCCCCTGCAGCCGTGGGTATCCCGGAGGATTTTCAATTCTCCGACGGAAGGTTGTGTCGCACTCAGTCCGATTCTGAGCGATATAACCTGTCAATTCCCCTGTTTCCGACCCTCAGAGGGCTATGCGACACAACCCTCGACGAGACTTTGAAAAACCGCACTCTCTCATCTGCGATATGCTCCCTTTTGGCATGCTGGCGCCGACCGGCTGCTCGACCATGCCGCCGGACACGCATTTCAATGAGGCTGGCAGCGGAGTTCCTCCGGACAGCTCTGTGCGCGGGATATGGTGATGGAGAGGATCCTTCTGGCTTGGAAGGGGATCGGGCCAGGCATCGAGTTGACCCTAGCCGGTTCCGCTGACAGAAACTGACAGATAATACAATCAATACAGTGCCAGGCACCGATCCCTTTGGTACAATGAGAATATGGCTGTGGCTCAGAAGGAGGGGCGGCTGTGGTGGCGCCTCCACTTCGAGGACAACCCGCTTGCCGCACGGACAGCCAGGTGGCGGCCCGTGTGGAGGGCGTGTGCCGCTGTCTCGAGCTCGGCCAGAAGTCGCGGGTCGTGGACCTGGCCTGCGGTTTGGGCCGGTCCACGCTCGAGTTGGCCCGGCAGGGACATCGGGCGCTGGGCATGGACCCGGCTGAGGCGCCTCTGGCAGGGGCGCGGGCCGTCGCTCGGCAGGAGAGGCTCAACGCCCATTTCATGGTCGCGGACATCAGGCAGATCCCCTACCGAGGGGAGTTCGACGCGGCCGTGAGCCTGTTCAGCTCCTTCGGCCGCTTCCCGCTCGAGCGCGACGATAGCCGGACGCTGGAGGCCGTGCATAAGTGCCTCAAGCCTGGCGGCAAGGTGCTCCTCGACCTCATCAATCGGGAGTGGCTGGTCCGGCACGTGGAGCCCGACATCTGGGACCAGGCCGAGGAGTCCGTGGACGGGGCCGTGGTCCAGGACCAGGTCTCCTTCGACCTGGAGTCCGGCCGGCTCGACAACCTGCGCAGCACCGTGGACGCAAGCGGGGCGCGCACGCCTTCCTTCATGAGCGTGCGGGTCTACACCCTCACCGAGGTCAAGAAGCTCCTTCTGAACGCGGGGATGGCGTTTCGCCGCGCGTGGGGCGCGTTCGACGGCTCGGCCTACACGCTCGACAGCTACCGCATGATCGTCATGGCCGAGAAGATCCAGGAGCCGCCGGCGCCCCGCAAGGAGGCCGTGGAATCCATGACCATCCGGATCAAGGGGAGGCGGCGATGAGATTCGTCGCGGCGCTCTTCAGCTGGCCAGTCGGCAGCGCGCCTTTTCTGACCCTGGCGATAGCCTTCACTGCGGCCGTGGCTGCGGCCGCGCCGGAAAAGGCGCCCCTTGTCGCGATCGAGTCCGTGACCCTGGCCAACGGGCTCAAGGTCGTGGTGTCCCGCGACCCGTCGTCTCCGGTGGCGGCGGTGGCCATGGGCTTCAGAGCCGGGAGCAGGGCCGAGCCCCGCGGCAGGGCTGGCTACGCGCACCTCTTCGAGAAGCTCATGTTCGAGGGCTCCAAGCACGTGCGCAAGGGGGAGTTCGACCGGATCCTCGAGTCCTACGGCGGGGACAACAATGCCTCCTCCCACGAGGACTTCATCCTCTTCCACGAGGTCCTGCCGGCCCGGGCCCTGGCTGTGGCGCTCTGGCTCGACGCGGACCGGGTCGCGGACCTGGACCTGACCAAGGATTCCCTGCGCGGGCAGGTCGAGGTGGCCAAGGAGGAGCGCCGCATGCGGGTGGACAACGAGCCCTACGGCAGGCTCCTCAACGTGGAGATCGCCTCCCACACCTTCTCGAACTGGCAGAACAGCCACCCGGTCATGGGCTCGCCAGGGGACTACGATGCCGCGACCCTCAAGGACGCGGAGGACTATTTCGCCTCATCCTTCTCCCCGGCCAACGGCGTGCTGGCCATCGTGGGCGACGTGGAGCCTGCCGAGGCCCTGGCCAAGGCCCGGGAGTACTTCGAGTGGATCCCGAACCGCGGGACCCCGCCTCAGACGGACTTCAGCGAACTCGCGCCGGGGCCGTCGACCTGGGTGGCGCTCTCCGACCCGCACGCCCGTCTGCCCGCGTTCGCGGTCGCGTGGAAGGGGATGCCGGAGCGCGGGACCCGGGATGCCGCGGCCCTGGCCCTGGTCGGCCAGGCCCTGTTCAAGGGCAAGAGCTCCAGGCTCTACCAGGAGCTGGTCAAGGTCAGCCAGGTCGGGGTGAGCGTGGACGGCGGCCTGGGCTTCCCCCTGGTGGAGGACCCCATGGAGTTCAAGGCGCCCGGCTCCTTCGGCGGGTGGACGGTCCACAAGCCCGGGTTCACGCCGAATCAGGTCCGGGTCCTGGTCCTCAAGCAGGTCGCCAGGATCGCCTCTCACGGGCTCGACCCGGCCGAGCTCGGCCGCTTGAAGACCTCGTTGCGCTCTGAGTGGATCCGGAGCCGCGAGACGTGCCTGGGCCGCGCCAAGTCGCTCGTGGCCGCGACCCTGCTCGACAACGACCCGGCGGCCGACAACGCCGGGCTCGAGCGGTTCATGGCCGTGACGCCGCAGGACACGGCCGCGGCCGTAGCCCGCTACCTCAAGCCTGAGAACGCGCTCTTCTTCGGCGTGGCTCCCGGAGGCGCGCCATGAGCCGGCCGCGGCGGGCTTCCGGGCTGCTGGCGCTGCTTGCGGCGACTGGCTTGGCGGCGGCGGCGGCCGGACAGGAGGCGCAGCCTTCCACCTCTGCCGGAGCGCAGACCCCTTCCTCCTCTGCTGGGCCCGCGCCCCTGACCCCGTCGCCGGCCGGGCCGTCCTTCAAGAAGCCCGACATGTCCAAGCCGCCGGAAGTGGGTTTCATCGAGCCGCATCTCCTGCCCTCGCGCATGAAGTGGCGGCTGGCCAACGGCTTCGAGACGGTCCTGGCCGAAGACCGGCGCCTGCCCCTGGTGACGGCCCGGCTGGTCGTGCGCTCCGGCTGGGCCGCGGTGCCCTCCGAGCTCGCGGGCCTGGCGGACGCCATGGCCGAGCTCCTGACTGAGGGGAGCTACCGCTATACCGGCCGTGAGATCGCGGACGCGGCCCAGGGCTTCGGCGGCCGGATCTCCGCGAAGGCCGGGCCTGACGCGGTGGTCATCGAGGCGTCAGGCCTCTCGGAGCACGCAGGGGCCATGTTGGCCCTCTTGGCCGAGGTCAGCCGCTTCCCGACCTTCCCGTACGAGGAGGTCCAGCTCCGTAGGAAGAACATGAAGGCCGAGCTCGCGGCCCGGCGGGCGGACGGGGACTTCCTGGCCTCGGTCGCTTTCCACAAGAAGCTCTACCGCTCCCACCCCTATGCCGTGACCGCGCCCACCCCGGAGTCCATTGAAAGGATCACCCGCAAGGGGATCGTGGACCTGCACCGGAAGCTCTTCACCCCGGCCAACGTCACCCTGGTCCTGGCAGGCGATATCGGCTACGAGGACGCCTCCCGGCCTGTGTCCGCCCTGTTCGGGCCGTGGAAGGGCCTGGCTGAGCCGCTCGAGGCGCCCGCGGTGGTGGGCGGGCACGACCGCAGGCGGGTTTACCTGCTCGACCGGCCTGCCGCGAGCCTTTCCTCGGTCTACATGGGGAGCTTCGCGCTTCGCGAGGACCACCCGCAGTACCACAGCCTGCTGGCCGTCAACCAGGCCGTGGGCGGGACCTTCAGCTCCAGGCTCATGCAGGACATCCGCGAGTCCAAGGGCTGGACCTACCAGATATGGTCCGGGATCGAGCACCGGCTGACCTCCTCGGTCTTCCAGGTGCGCTCGCCTGTGCGGGCCGATTCCACGGGGGAGGCCCTCAAGGCCATGTTCCGGCACCTTTCGGACGTGCGCGACAATGGCATCACTGACGCAGAACTGGCCAAGGCCAAGGCCTTCCTCATCGGCAGCTTCGCCATCGAGATGGAGACCCAGGCGGGCCTGGCCGACGCCCTGGTCCGGCAGAAGATCCTGCGGCTCGCCGACGACCACTACGATTCCTACGCCACTCGGGTCTCGGCCGTCACTTCGGAGACCGCGGCCAGGGCGGCCGGGACTTTCATCCGGCCCGAGGAGATGACCGTGGTGGTGGTGGGCGACGCAGCCTCCCTTAAGGACGGGCTCTCGGGATTCTCGGAGTTTCCGGTGACGCCCGTGGACCAGGATGGGAACTGACGCCAGGGACGCAGGTCCCTCCCTCCTGAGCCGGGCCGCGGGACTCCCTGTCGCGGCCCTGGCCGCAGGCTGCATGGCCGCTGCCGTGTCGGGCATGCTGGCCCTGGCGCGCGTCCCGTCAGGGACGGACCTGCTCCTGCCCAGGCGGCCTTTCTACCCCGTGTTCAGCCTCCTCATCGAGGCCGGGGCCCGTCCCTGGGCCAGGACCGTCGCATCGTGGCTGGCGCTGGGATTGACCCTGGCCGCTGGACTGCTCGTGCTGGCCCGCTTCGTCGACCTAGTCCGTCATCGCAAGGCAGGCCGGCTCGCTGTCCTGGCCGCGCTCCTTGGCCTGCTGGCCGCCGGTCTCCTGGCCCGGTCCTCCCTGGCCGGCCTGCTCGACGTGCTCCAGAACGCGTGGTTCCCTCCTGAGAGCCTCGACATCCTCGAGCCCCTCCTGGCTTTCCTCTTCGCGGCTGGGACCGTCTTTCTCGCGGCACGAGCGGGCCTGGCCGCGGCCGAGGCAGGGCTCCTAACTGGGTCGTGGATGAGGGCCGGCTTCTGGGCCTTGGGCCTGGTGTGTTGGTGGCTGGGCTCCCTCGGCCTGGTCGCGGTCCATGGCGGCCGCTCGAGCCTCGCTGGCGCGGCCGGCATCCCTTCCGCGCCTTCAGGGATCGTCTCCCTCCTGGTCTTGACCGAGGGCGAGGTCCCGGACTACTCCGTGGTCGAGGTCCCTCTGGGCATGCCCGGCAGGCTGGACTATTCCGAAGAGAGCCTCGCCGCCCTCGAGCGGCTGGCCGGGCGCAGGAGCGTGCACCGCCTGTCAGCCTTGAGGCACGTCTACACGGCCCGCGCCCTAGCCTGCGAAGCTGAGGCCATGAGGGAGGCGGCGTTCCGGGCTTTGGAGCATGGCGATCCGCTCGCCGGACTTCTGCTCCTGGGAAGCCTCTCCCATGCTCCGGCCACGGCTGGGAATCGGAAGCTCCTTGAGGCGCTCGCGGACGAAGGAAGGTGGCGGGTCGGCTCCCACGCCGCGTTCCTGCTCTCGGACGCGTTCAGCAGGTTCGGCGACTCCAAGAGGGCGGAGGCCCTGCTCGGGAAGGCCTCGCAAGTGGGCTCCGGCATCCCTGCCGGTCTCCTGGCCGGTTCCAGAAGAGCGCAGCCTGCCAGGATCCGGGGCAGATTCCTGCTGGATAAGGCCGCGTCCTTGCCTGGAGGCATGCGGCTCAAGGGCATGCGGGTCAGCCTCTACAGAAGGGACCGGGCCATGCCCCCGGACCTTTCTGCCATGACCCTGTCCGCTTCCACGCTCCTCGACCGCAAGGGAGGCTTCGAGTTCAAGGACATGCCGGCCGGCGGCTACTCCCTCGCGCTCGTCCTCGGGCCCCGGCCCCCTGGACGGAGCCTTTCCGTGTCCGGCCACAAGGGCGACGTCAGGATTGCGGGCAAGGACGTGGTCCTCGCTCCCATCACCCTCCGGTTCTGATTTTTCTCGCGACCCAGGAGCCTGCTACGGGACCCTTCTCCGGTTCGAACCCCGCGGAGCGGAGTTCTGCGGTCATCTCCGAGGCCGTGAACCGATGGAAGACTGCCATGGAGGATGGGCCGTCTGCGGGGCCGACCTGCATCCAGGTGTCTCCGGCCTCCCAAGGGAGGCGTTTGAGCAGGAGTCCGGCCAGCCGCCGGGCCCTCCAGGCGAGCTCGGCGCGGAGGCCCTCCTTCTCCGGCCTCTCGTAGACCGCGAGCACGAGGCGGCCCCCGGGCTCGAGCCAGGCCCGCAGGCGCCCCAGGAGCCTGGAGCGGCGTTTCCTGCCGAGGAAGAGCGAGAACAGGACCCGCGTCAGATAGATGACGGCGAAGCGGCGCTCCCCAGGGTCGAAGGTCTCCGGGTCCGCGGTGAGGAACTCCGCTGCCGTCCCGGCCTCGGAGCAGGCCTTCCGGGCCGAGCGGATCATGACCTCGGAAGGGTCCACTCCTGTGACGCGGAACCCTCTGCCGGAGAGCAGGATGGCCTCGCGGCCCGCTTCGCAGCCGATATCCAGGAGGTTCCCCGGGCCCATGAGGGGACCATCCAAAAGGGCTTCTTCCCACGGCTCCCAAACCGGAGGTCCCTCGGGTTGGGCCTCAGCGGGGTCCTCGTAGAGGTTCCTGAACGCGGTCTCAGCTTCAGCCGCGTCGTGCGGGGGAAGCCTCGGGTCCGCGCTGCGGCGCAGGAGGGCCGCGGCCAGGCCCGGCAGACAGACAGCGGCTTTCACAGCCAGGCTCAGGGGCCGCAGGAAGCGCCAGAGCGCGATCCATGTCGGGCTCTCGAGGTCGTAGCGCAGGGCCAGGACCTCGGCCGGCGGGAAGGCCTGGCGGATGAGGTGGCGCGTCCTGGGCCCCCAGCCCTTCAACCGGAACAACCGCAGGAAGTGGCCGCGGTGCTCTCCTTCCCAGGACGCGAGCGCGGACGGAGTCCCGCGGTCCTCGGGGAAGAGGCCGAGCCCGGACGCCTTGTCGAACCAGGCCGCGGCATCGTCGAGGCCGAGGCTTCGAAGGCGCTTGGCTGCGGCGGCCGGCATCGCCCGTTCAGGATGGGCGGCCAAGACGGCCTTGCAGTCGTCGGCCCAGCGGGCCTCGGCCGACCCGTGGTGGGCCGCAGCGTGCGCGATGATGAGGACCAGGTGGTCCAGGGGGTCGGGCAGGAGCAAGGAGCTTTGGCCGATGGGGATGGGCGAGGCCGCGGCGAAGAATGCGTCGAGCTCCGCCTCGGCCAGATACCAGACATCGGAGTGGATGTCGAGCACGACGCCGTCCTTGACGAAGTCTCCCTGCGTGCCGGGCTTCTTGATGAACCCGGATGAGGCGAGGGCGGTCCGGACTTGGGCCAGGTCCGCGGGACGGACCAGGAGGTCGGCGTCCTCCATGGGGCGGTCCCTTGGGTCCCGGAGGCCGGAGGCGAGCAGGGCGGCGCCCTTGATGAGAACGACGCGGCCGGCGGGCAGGAGGGGCGAGAGGTCCTCGAGCGTCTTGAGGATCCGGAGGTTGGAGGCAAGGACGCGGGAGGATGACGGCGGCCGGGCCTGGGCCGGGCCGGCCGCGGAGGGAGGCCTCACCGTTGTTCGGATGCGAGCGCGACAGCCTCGGGCAGCCGGTCGCTGGAGGCGCGCAGGACCGTCCGGCCCGCGAACTCCGAAGGCTCGGAGGGGAGCTCACGCCACTGGCCGCTGAAGAGGCCCAGGACCGAGAACCCGTCCGGCGTGACCTCGTCGAGGGAGAGGCTGATGAAGACTGAGCGGGCGCCCTGGGCCGTGGTCTCGAGGGCCCGAACGATCAGGGGCCGGTAGGCCGAGGGAAGGGGCGGGTGGCTCGAGACCGGGCCCGCGGCAACGGAGGGGACCACGGACGAAGGGATGAGACAGCGGAACTCGATCCTCGGGATGCGTGTGGCGGCGTCCGTGGACACGGCTTCCACGGCGAAGTCCTTGCCGCGGGCCGAGACGCTCTTGAGGGAGGCCTTGACCCGGTAGGCGGTCATGCCCCGGGTCTCGAGCTGGGGCGCGGGCGGAGGCAGTTCCAGCACGGGCAGGGGGGGCTGGGGGTCCTGGCGCGGCGCGAGCTTGGGCGCCGGCGCAGTCTCGGCCAGGGCGCCGGCGGCCGGGGCCTCAGACCTGGCCGGTCCGAACTTCAGGCCCACGGAGAACCGGTGGGAGATGCCCAGCTCCCCGAAGGGGGCCATGGCGTAATCGAAGGAGACGCTCTTGTAGACCGCGCCCAGGCCGGTGCGGAACCCTGAGAAGCCGCCCAGGGGGTTGCCGTGCCAGCGGTAGCGGTAGCCGGCGCGCAGGAAGAGGTACTCACGTAATCCCACCTCGGTCCCGAAAGCGAACCAGGGGAAGTCATCCCTGGGCACGGAGATGTCCGCGGAGAGCAGTGTGCGCAGGCGCCTGACCCGGTAGGCGGCGCCGGCTTTGAGCGACAGCGGAACCGGGTACCAGTTTTGGGAGAACCTGATGCCCGGGCCGAGGTTGAGGATGGCCGCGCCGAGGGAGAGGTCCTGGACGAAGAGGTCCCGGCCGATCCAGCCGAGGTCCACGGCCGCGCCGTGGGCGGTGTCGTTGTCGATGGTCTGGCGGATGAGCTTGGCCGTGGCGCCGAAGGCGTGGCGCCGGAACTCCGCGCCGAAGGACGCGCCGAAGGCCATGTCCGCGCCTCCGAAGGTCCCCTGCGAGGCCGTGGCCACGGCCATGGCGCCCGTGGTCTCCTCGGAGCGGCGCTCGAGGTCTCCGGGCACGGAGAGGATCTGGAGGCTTGCGCCCCAAGAGGCGCGGTACGGCGCCCTCCACCAACGCTCCCCGGACTTGAGCATGAGGGGCTGGGCGTAGCCGAAGAACTCGTGGCTCAGGCCCTGGTAGGCCTCCTGGTGCGTGGCTCCGAAGACCGGCCGGTCGATGGCCGTCAGGCCGGCGGGGTTCCAATAGAGGGCATGGACGTCGTCGGCCGCCGCGGTCGCGGATTCGCCCATGGCAGCCGGACGGGCCCCGGCCCCGATCTTGAGGAAGGGCGCCGAGCTCGTGCCCGCGCGGTGATGCGTCCTTTCCGCCTGGGCCAGCGGCGGGCAGAACGGAAGCAGGATCGAAGCGGCGGCCCAGGCGCAAAGGAGTCGTTTCATGAAGGCTTCCTCGTCCTTCTCAATGGATGATGGCCATCTTCTTCGTCACCTTCGTCTTCTTCCCGTCGGCCCCGCGGGCCTCGACCGTGAAGATGTAGATGCCCGTGGCCCTGCCGGAGATGTCCCAGGTCACGCTGCCGATCGTGCCGCCGAGGACCTGCGGGCCGGAAAGGTCCGCCACCAGGGTCCCGGCCACGTCGTGGATCCGGATGGAGATGTCCGCGGTGTCCCAGACCCGGTATTTGAAGACCACGGAGCTGCCGCGCGCGGGGTTCGGGGCCGAGTAGACCTCAGCCTCCTCGAGCAGGGTCGAGGAGGGCGAGAACTCCATCACGGAGAAGACCGTGAAGTGGTCGGTCGTGGCCCAGACGCGGCGCTCGTCCTTTTTGACCTCGGAAGTGTTGACCGTCTGCCACTTGTTGGCGTCCTCGTCGAACCAGAAGATGCGCAGGTTGTTCTCGTTGGAGGGGGAGGAGCCGACGTAGGGGATCTTCAGGGTCACGGGCTTGAGGAAGCGGGGCCTCGGGTTGCCGGCGAGCTTGAACTCGCGCACGATCCCCAGGGACTTGAGGCGGGTGTTCAGCGACGCGGCCGCGATCCCGGTCCCCGCGACCTTGCCGCAGGAGATGACGTCGGAGCCTTCCAGGGCGCCGGGCGGGATGTCGACCTCCGTGTGGAAGGGGTCGACGCCGTCGGTGAGCGCGCAGGTCCCGCCCGAGGAGGAGGACACGCTCACGGTCACGGCCTGGAGCACCTCGTAGGCGTGGCGCGCTTCGAGGAGGAAGCCCGAGGCCGGGCTCTCGGTCACGGCCAGGCGCAGGGTGTAGGTGTCGGGCGGGAACTCCCGGGTGTCCCAGGTCCCGAGGACGCCGCGCACCACCTGCGCGTCGCCTTCGGCGAGCAGGGTCCAGAGCGCCGGGGCCGTGCCCGTGCCGTATTCGAGCCTCCAGGACGACAGGGAGGGGCTGGCCGCGGTGCCGCGCACCGTGATGAGGCCCTCGACCTTGTCGAGCAGGGCGTCGGGCGCCTGGATGGAGGCGGCCCGCTGGGCCTCGAACCCGTAGATCTCGCCCGCCATGGTCGCGGCGTAGACCCAGCCGTTGGCCACGGCGGGCGAGGCCAGGCCCGCGCCGGACAGGGGGGCCTTCACCACGACGCCGCCCGTGCCGGTGTGCACGCCGTAGAGCTCGCCCGCGGGGGAGAGCACGTAGGCCACGTCGTTGGCCAGGGCCGGGGAGGAGGCGATCCCGTAGTCGGTCGCCTGGCCGAGGGAGACCTTCCAACGCACGCCTCCCGAGGAGAGGGTCATGGCGTAGAGGCTGTGGTCGGCGTGGCCTCCGCCGCCGAGGACCGTGTCGGTCCCCACCGCGACCGAGGTGGGCTGGCTGGAATCGGCGCTGAGCAGTCCCGAGGCCCAGGCCTCGGAGCCGTCCGCGCCGGCCAGCGCGCGCGCGCGCCAGTCGTCGGAGCCCGGGATGGCGATGAGCCTGCCGCCCGCGAAGGCCGGGACCGCCATCTGCACGCTGCCCCGGGTCTGGACAGGCGCAGGCCAGAGGCTCGTCAGGGCCGCGGAGTAGCCCATGTACTTGCCGTCGGTGCTGCCGACGAAGATGCTTCCGGTGTCCGGGTCCCTGGTCGGGGAGGAGACCGAGAACTGCGGGAGGTCCACGCTCCTCTTGAGGCTGCCCGAGGCCGCGTCGAGCGCGATGAGCCTGCCCACAGGGAAGCCCGTCACGGCGTAGAGCTCCCCTCCGGAGACGAAGGGCGAGCCCGCGTCGCGGGTGCCGGTGTCGTGGGTCCAGCGAAGGGCCCCGGAGAAGGCGTCGAGGGCCTTGAGCTTGCCGTCCCTGCCCGCGACGAAGACCGCGCCCGAGCTCAGGGCGGGGGAGCCGTCCACCCAGTCGCCGAAGGCGTGGCTCCAGAGCGGGTCGCCGGTATAGGCGTCGAAGCAATAGGCCGAGCTCGAGCGGCTGCCGATGTAGACGCGGTCGTAGCCGGCCACGGGCGAAGACACGAATCCGCCCGGGACGGATTTCTGCCAGCGCAGGATCAGCGGCGGGGCCGCGGATTCCGAGGCGTAGCCGGTGCGGGCCGCGGTCCTGCGGAAGACGGGCCAGCTCGTGGCGTGGGCCGCGGAGGCCAGGCAGAGGAGCGTCAGAGCGAGGGCGCGCGTCATGGGCCAACCCCTATCCGGAGCGTCTTGCCGTCGAGAGAGCCGACGGTGATGGTCTTGGTGCCGGAGTCGAAGACCGGGCCGGAGCGGACCGGCGCGCCGACGTCGACCGGGAAGCCCGGCCTCAAGGTCCCGTTGGAGGCGTCGAGGCCGTAGACCTTGCCGTCGTCCGAGCCGAAATACACGTAGGTCGCGCCCGCCCCGGTCCAGAGGTCGAGCAGGGGGATGGGCAGGGTGCGCACCTTGCCGCCGGTCTGGAAGGACCAGAGCTCCGCGCCGGTGTCGGCTCTGAGCTTGTAGACCTTCCCGTTGTCGCATCCGAAGTAGAGGGCCTTGGGGGCCTCGTTGCTGTCGAGGTAGGGCGTTGTGCGGATGGCCTGCTGGGGGGAAACGGTGAAGTCCGACCACCCGTCCGGAGGGTTGGATAGGTTGTCCCGCTGGCGGGCGCGGAGCTTGCCGTCGTCGGCCCCCCAGTAGAGGCTGTAGGTGTTCTGCTCCGCGACCACCAGGCCCGAATCCAGGATGGGCGTGGTGCGGACGGCCGCGCCCGAGAAGTCCGCATAGGTGGACACGTCGCCGTCCGCGGTCTTCAAGCGGTAGATGCTGCCGTTCTCGGAGCCGATGTAGAGCGAGTTGGTCCCGGGGGAGTACTCGTCGACGAAGGGGGTGGCGGAGAACACGCCGGTCACGGACTCCGGGGAGGTCCAGAGGGTGTTCCCGTTGGTGATGTCGAGCTTGTAGACCTTCTGGTCCGGGGCGCCGATGTAGAGCGCGTCGTTCGTGAAGACCGGAGCGCCCAGGAACGCGCCGGTGAGGTCCTTTTTCCACATCTGGGTCCAGGTCCCCCCATTGTCCCTGATCTTGTAGACGTCGCCCTGGTCGTTGGCGAAGTAGATGTAGTCCGTGCCGCCCTCGTTGTTCACGGTCGGGTAGGTCTTGATCGCGCCGGCGGGCGTGGTGGTGAAGGTCCACAGCGGAGTCCCGTCGTTGCCCAGGGCCACGAGCTTGCCGTCGTTGGTGCCCGCGAACGAGGCGTCGCCGTCGTCGTTGATGGCGAATCCCCCCTCCACGCTGGCGGCCGGCCCGCCGAGGTCCACGGGCCAGCCCGCCGGGGACGGGGCCGAGGAGATGACCGTGACGCTCGAGGAGGCCACGGAGGCCGCCGCGTCCACGGAGATGGAGTCGTCTTCGGCGGGGTCCCGCAGCACGGCATCCGCGTCCGCGTCCACCGCGGCCCGGGCCGTGTCCGTGGGCTTGGCAGGGTCGGCCGCGTCCTGGGCCCAGCGCGCCACCACGAAGAATCTCCGCGTCGTCCCGGGCGGGACGTGGGCCGCCGACGGGGCCGGGCTCGGGACCGCCAAGACCTGCCTGCCGCTCCCGTCCAAGGTGAAGTCCGCGCTGTCGAGGTTGGCCACGACCTCAGTGTCGATGCCCGGGTGGAAGACGCCGGTGGTGTCCGGGTCCAGGGCGTCGAGAACGATGGACATGCTCGAGAGCACGGCCTGGGCCTGGCCGTTGGTGAGGGCCGCCAGGGTGCCAGAGGCCCAGGTCACGCGCACGGAGGAGAGGCTCGCGCCGTGGGACGCGCTCAGGTCAGGGGCCACGGTCAGCATGAGGAAGGCGGAGAGCTTTCCTTGGTTGTTGAACGGCGCCGAGGAGGCCGCGTTGTCGGCCGCGACGCTGGCCGAGCCGTCGATGTGGGTCTTGGTCGAGCCCAGGGCCGTGAAGTTCGGAGCTCCGGTCCAGTTGAGGGCCCCGACGCGGAAGTAGTAGGTCGTTCCGGTCTCCAGGGCCGGGTTGTGGACCGTCAACGTGCTCTGGAGCACCTGGAGGGTCAGGGAGGAGACGATCAGGCCTCCGGGGGACAGGGCCCCGAAGTTCGTGGAGGAGGCCTCCAGCACGTAGCCTTCGCAGGTCTTGGACGAGGCATCCGGCGGGTTTGTGGGCAGGCTGGCCCAGTTGGCGGTCACAGAGGTCTTGTAGACCGCGAGGAAGACCTCGGCCAGGCTGATAGGGGCGTTGGTCAGTGTGGAGGTGGAGCCGAGGGCGGTGAAGGGGGATGTGGAGGAGGCGTGGTTGAGGGAGGCGACGCGGAAGAAGTAGGTGGTGTTGGAGAGCAGGCCCGAGACCGTGAGGGTGGAGACCTCGGCATTGGCCGTGGCCGA
>JBAZSR010000018.1:0-30672 GCA_041662295.1 Elusimicrobiota bacterium
GGACGGGGACAGCGGTCATTCTCGGTGGCCTCCTGTGAGTGAAGACCGGTATTTTACCAAATTCCAGACCGGCCTGGGCGGAGCAGGCCGGCTGGTTCAAGTGGTATCATATCGCCCGCATCGCGATGGAAGACGATACGACGATGAGGCGCACCCTCCTGCTGGCCGCGGCCGGCCTGGCGCTCTTCCTGGCCTGGCAGGCCTGGTCCCTGGCGGGCTTCATCAGGACCGAGACCCGCCCCCCGTCCTGGGACGAGTCCAACCATCTGGACGTGGCCCTCTCCTACAGGGAAGCCGCGGGCCAGGGCCGGTGGGGAGACATCTTCTGGTTCGTGCCCAAGCAAGACATCCCTCCCTTCCCGCCGCTCCACCACCTGGCCCTCGGAGTCTTCATGGGGCCGGAGAGGAGCGCCTGGGCCGCGCTCTGGGCCAACTGGCTCTATCTCGCGCTCTTGAGCGCCGCGGTCTTCGGCCTGGTCTGGGAGTTGAAGAAGGACGCGGTTGCCCTGGCCGGGCCGCTCCTGCTGGCTGGGGCGCCCGTGGTGCAGGGGCTGTTCCACACCCAACTCCCTGACCTGGCCCTGACAGCCTGGGCAGCGGCCGGACTCTGGGCTCTGATCAAGACCGAGGGGTTCTCGGACCAGCGGGGCTCGCTGGTCTTCGGCCTGGTCTTCGCGATCGGCACTTTGCACAAGTGGAGCTATTTCAGCTACCTCTGGCCCGCGTACTGGCTGGCTGGCCGCGGCCTCCTCAGGCCCGGAACCAGGCGCAACGTCCTGCTGGCCGCAGGGCTGGCCCTGGCCCTGGCCGCTCCCTGGTATCTGGTCCGCCTGCCCTTGGTGCTCTCGCGCCTGACCGCGGCTGCCGCGGATTTCGCGGTGCCGTTCTGGAGGGGTGGGGCGTTCTTCAATTACCTCTTCGAACTGCCGTCGAGCTTGGGGCCGTTGTTCGCGGTCTTCGGCCTTCTCGCCCTGTGCCGGCCCAAGCTCTGGCGCGAGCCTTCCCATGCCCGGCTCATCGCGGCCTGTATCGCGACCTCCTATCTGTTCTGGGCCATCGTCCCGAACAGGCAGATGCGCTATCTCCTGCCCGGGCTTTCCGGTCTCGCGGTCCTGGCCGCGGCATGCTGGGACCGGCGCCTGGTCTGGGGTCTTGCCCTTGTTCAGCTTCTGGCCGCGGTCAACTTCACGAAAGGCTGGCTCCCATCCCCGAGGATCTCTGTCAGAAACATCTCCGCGGTCCTGTTCCCTTCCGAGGAGCCGCGGGCCGAGGATTGGAAGCTTGAGGAGATCCTCGTTGAGGCAGGCAGGCGCTGGAAGGGCCCTGGAACCGCCTCCGTGGTCCTGGTGGCCAATGACAGCAGGTTCAACGAGCTCGGGTTCACCTGGACGCTCCACAGGAAGGGCTGGTCAGGCCTCAAGATGACGGGACCGGGCGCGGGGCTATGGGAGCTCTCGCCCTTCGTGGTGCTTAAAAAAGGCTTCCTTGGCCCTGCGAGCGTGACCGTGGGTCTGGGCCCTGCTGCCGCGGACCTGGCGGACGAGCGGTCCTGGGCCGGCCGAGCCTTCACCGAGGTCAAGCGCTGGGCCCTGCCCGACGGGTCCATCGCGGTCCTTTTCGAGAAGGCCCGGCCCCTGGCCTGGTGCCCGCCAGGGAAGCTCGAGCTTGGAGGAGCGTTCTCCTCAGGCAAGGTCTCGGTCAGGGGCCTGCGGCTGAAGCTGGAAGGCTGGGAGCCCAAAGAGGCGGTCTACAAGCGGGTCAGAGTGGAGCCCGAGGCCCTGTGCTGGCGCGGCGTGTGCGCGTCCGGCGTCCGGCTGGAACTCTCCGACGCGGGCATCGTCTCTGCCTCGACCGGGCCAGCCGCCTCATGCGGGATGCCGGCCCGCCTTGTTCGGCTCAAGGCTGTCGCGGTCAAGAGTCTTTCGGTCTCGGCTGAGGATCTCAGGGCTTTCATGGAGAGCCGTGGTGTGAAAGTGGAGCGCTTGGAAGTCGACGGCCGCATCCGTCTGGTCGCCAGGTTCCGCGGATTGCCCATCGTCATGGACGCTGAGGTGATCCCGGTCAGCGCCGGAGGGAGGAAGCCTCGTCTTGAGGGCGTGGATGTCCGGGTGCGGCGGCTGAGTCTCGCCGGAATCCCCGTGCCTGCTGAGTGGATGTTCCGCTACCTGCTCAACGGGCCAGCCCTGGAACTGCGGTTCCGCGAGCATGATACCTTGGTGGCCACGGCCCTTCGGCCGGGCGGGCCCAAGGTCCTGCCGTTCTCCGTGGACCTGCCAGGCATCACCATCGCAGGGAACCGGATCAGCGTCCCGTAATCGGCATCTTCCTAGGAGCGTGTGGGGTCTCTTGAGTCCGTGTTGGAGTGGTGCGTTATTCGACACCACTCCAATACGGACTCCGGAGGGGGGCGCTGCTCGCGCAGATACGGCGTGGCCCCAGGGCCGCCGCCGCAGACGGGTCGGTCAGGCGGGACCGCCGGTCAATCGATCAGGACCGTCTTGAACGGGACCCGGCCGCCCTTCCACTGGTCGAACTCCTCTGACACGTTGTCAAGGCAGTCGATGAGCGCGCCGAGGAGCTCCGGGTCGCGGTTGGCCAGAGCTTCGGCGCCGGACAAGACGAGGACGTAGCCCTTGAATGGTGTCCCGTCGAGGTCGCGGAGGCAGTCGATGAGGCTGTCCCAGTTCCTGCCGAAGTGAGCCGGGAACGCGAAGGCCTTGGCGAAGAGGTCCCAGACCGCTTCCTCGTCCGTCAGGGCCTTGGCGTCGATCTCCCAGAACCCGAACGACAGGTCCGTCGTCGCTTTACGGACCGCTGGCAGGTCCTCGGGCTCGAGCTTCAGCAGATAGGGCTTCCCAGAGTCGGCCAGCCTGGCCGGGAGCGCGGCGTTCTTCTTCATCCAGGTCAGCCTCTCGATGCGGATGGCGGCTCGGGCCGGGGATGGTTGGCTTCGGCCCAGGCCCAGAGGAAGAGGATCGTGGTCGCCATCAGCTCGACCTGGAAGGTGGACTCCGTGAGGTTCATGACGAGGAAGGCGACCATGGAGGCCCAGGCCCAGAGGTTCGGCCCTGTGGGCGCGGCTTTGGCGCGGCGATAGGCCCTGGCGGTCATGATCCAGAAAAGGGTCAGCAGGGCTGTCAGGCCCGCCAGCCCCCGTTCAGCCAGCTGGTGGATGTAGATGTTGTGGGCCGAATGCCAGACCCACTGACCGTCCACCTTGCCCTGGAAATACGCCACGAACTGGGTCTTGTAGTGGCCGAGCCCGATGCCGAACACGGGATTGTCCTTGAACATGTCGAATCCCACCCGCCAGAGGATGAGCCGGTGGAACTGCGGGTTGAGGTTGTTGTCGCCCCTATAGAACCCGTCCTTGAGCAGGGTCCTGCTGATGGAGCGGCTCGACTCCGGGATGACCTCGAGGAGCACGATCCCGGCCACGCCCGCGGCCAGGGCTAGGTAGCCGAACTTGCGGAAGCGCCGGTCGATGACGCAGATCGCGGCGAAGCCTGCGGCCAGGGCCACGAAGGAGCCCCGGCCCTGGCTGAGGATGAGTGCGGAGAAGACCACGGCCAGGAAGGCCAGCGGGATACAGAGGCGGGGCTTCGACTGCTGGCCTGGAGCGGGGCGGCCCAGGAAGCAGAGGCCGCCGAGGACCGCCAATGTCATCTGCTGGCTGAAGGTGACGGGGTGGACGAAGGCATGGGCCCGCATGCGGGTCATCATCTCCCAAGGGATCCCTTCTCCGACGCGCTGGGTCAGGGCTTGGTAGATGCCCATGCCTGCCGCGAAGAGGAAGCCTGCACCCAGGGCCCAGTGCGCCTTGGGCGAGGGCGCTGCGGAGAGGGCCATGAGGAAGAGGGCGAAGACCCAGAGTTTGTGGGAGTCGCGCTGGAGGTCGGACAGGCAGCGCTGGGGCTCCACGGCCATGAAGGACACGAGGACCGCGACGCCGAAGTAGGCCCAGAGGGCGTAGTCGGCCGGGATGAGGGCCCCGCGCCACAGGGGCTTGCGCCGGATTGCGAGGATCCCGAGGAGAGCCGCTGTCATGAGCCCTGCTGAGACGTTCATGCCTGCCACGGAGACCGGCAGGGTCATGCACACGGCGAAGGTCGCGCAGGATAGGAGGATCTCGGGGGTCATGGGTTGAGAGCCGCCTTGAACTCCCCGAGCTTCCTCCAGGGGCCGGGCTCGGTCTTCTCGAACATGGCAAGCCTGAGCTCCAAGGGTCCTGGAGGTAAAGGCCGGGGCAGGGCGAGCCGGAAGGTCTCGGACATGGCGGTCCCGGTTTTCCAGCCCGACGCTGGCTTCAAGTCGTTGTAGGTCGGCCAGAGGGCCCTCGGGAAGGTCCCAAGACGCCGCTTGAGTTCCGGGAGAGTGTCATAGACCGGTTCAAAAACGAGGGAACCAGCCGCGTCGTAGAGCCGCGCCACGGACGCGAAGTCTGCGGCGGGACGCTGGTCCGCGCGCCACTGGAGTTCCAGGTCGAGCCACCCATCTCCGCGCCGAGCCGAGGCTGCGAGGAGCGAGACCCCGTTCGGCGCCTGGAAGACCGCGGGCTCCTTGGAGGGCAACAGGACCCTGGCCGAGAGGAGCCAGACTTTGGCCTCGAGCTCCGCCCTGCCGGCGCAGGGTCGTCCCGAGCAGAAGCGAATGGTCTCCGCGGGCAGGCCGGGGGGCCTGACGGAGAGGTCAGCGATCCGGACGAAGGATCCTCCTCCGACGGGCCGGACGAGCACGTTCATGCCCTTGTAGGAGCGCCAATAGAGGGTGTTGGGTCCATAGAGCTCGGGTTGGTTGCGGTAAAAGGACCCGGCCCGCGTCGGGGTCAGCATGATGTCGCCGACCTGGGGGAGGTGCCCGGTGCCGTAAGCGTAGAGCGCGAGGTGTTCGTCCGTCAAGCTGAAGGCCGGCGCCCTCAGCAGGGTCCTGGGCGCGGCCACGAGGAAGATATTGTCCGGCTTGTCCGGGAGGAGCCGGCGGGAATCCCAGACGTAGGAATCGTGCAGGCCCGCGGCTTTCTTCCAGCCCCAGCCCTCGGCAAGGGTCGCGCTCGCGGAGAGCCCGAACAGGAGGAATGCCAGGCCTGCCAGGCCGGGCGCGAGCCGGGGCGCTCGGGACAGCAGGAGGGAGGCGGCGTAGACGGCGGCCATGATGAATCCGAGGCTGGGAAGATAGTTGTGCCTTGGGCTGATATACCAGAAATAGTTCGGCAGATAGGCCGCGCCGAACCAGAGGACGCCGAGGACCGCCAGCCGGGACCGCGGGGTGGAGTCGTCCGAGGACCAGAGGCGGGCGCTCAGGGCCAGCCAGCACGCGGCGAGCGCCAGGATGAGGATGATGGTCGGGACCGGCCCTCCGGCGTAGCTTTGCAGGCTGTCCCAGAGGGGGAGCTTCGTCATGGGCACGGCCGAGACCACGAGGGACTCCGCGATGCGCAGGACGAACGCTCCCGGCCGGATGGTCGGGCTGCCTCCAGGATAGGGGGCGAGCAGCCGGATGAGGAAATGGGCGAAGCACAGGGTGAGGCACGCCGCGGCCAGGGCGGTCCGGCCGGCCTTCGAGGGCTTCTCGTCGAGAGAGGAGAGGTGGTAGAGCAAGGGGACCCACATGAAGAAGGCCTGGTCGTAGTCGAAGAGCGCCAAGGCGAAGAACACCAGGGCGAGGCCCAGGCGGCCGGGCTCGGAAAGCCTCCGGGTCCCGGCCGCGAGGAAGGCCAGCAGGATGAAGGTCGTGGAAAGGAGGTTCATGCCCACGGCCGCGGTCCAGAAATGCGTCTCTCCGTGGTTGGGCCAGACGAGGAAGAGTCCGCTGACCAGGAGCGCGGTGGCGCGGCCGGGCACGATGCGCCGCAGGAGGGCGTAGGCCAGCAGGCTGTTGAGGATGTCGAGACCCAGGCCCAGCAGGTGGAGCCGGAGGGGCTCGGGGCCGAGGAGCTTGTAGAACGCCCAGTAGTAGAGGATGTAGAGGTTGCGGCCCGGGGTGTATTGGAGCGCGTTGCCCCAGGCGGCCTTCCAGTCCGCCCGGGAGAGGTGCCAGTGGAACCCGTGGTCGTCGAGGTGCAGGCCGGCCCAGGGCGCGTGCGGGGCCAGGGTCAGCAGGCCCGCGACGACCAGGAGGGCCGCAGGCAGCCAAGCTTCGACGCGCTCTTTGAGCCTCATGCCTCTCGGAAGGTCCCCTTGATCCCGAAAAAGAAGTAGTAGGCGAGCCCCATCATGTAGGCGCCCAGGAGGGCGAACGCCGCGCCCGTGATGCCCCAGACCGGGATGAGCAGGCCGCAGAGCGCGAGGTTGCCCATGGCCGCGACCATGCTCCCGGCCACGGAGACCTTGAGCCCATCGAAGTCGCGCGCGGAGAGGATGTTCGCCGCGATGCCGTGGGTCATGATGAGCGAGGCCGCTGCCGCCAGGGTCACGGCCCAATCCAGGCGGAACTCGTACTTCCTGCCGAACAGGGCGAGCGCGGCGCACGCCGCGAGGGTGAGGCCCGCCCAGGCCGCGGCCGTCAGGGGCAGGCGGATGCGGCGGAACACGCTCCAGGCC
The DNA here is from genome assembly GCA_041662295.1 of Elusimicrobiota bacterium. Lineage (GTDB taxonomy): Bacteria > Elusimicrobiota > Elusimicrobia > UBA1565 > UBA9628 > JACQWX01. Next base: position 6,540 of record JBAZSR010000018.1, read on the forward strand.
TGGGATTGGCCTTCGGCGTCGCTTGAGACCGGGATGAGCACCGCGGTCAGCATGTAGAGCAGCGAGAGGCTGACCTGCGCCGTGGCCGTGAAGTACGCGCTGAAGACGCCGACCTCGTGGGGCGTGTAGTGGCGGTTGAGGATGAGCCGCGCCGGGGCCAGGACGCAGGCCAGGGTCAGCAGGTTCAGGGCGGCCGTGAAGGCGTACTGGGCCACGGGCCGGAACGCCTGGAGGTCGAAGGCGGGCCGCAGGCAGTCGCGGACCTTCCAGAGCGAGTGCAGGGCCGCGAGGCCGAAGCTCGCGGCCAGGGCCAGGATGAGCTCGCGGTGGGAGGCGCTGCCGCGGGCCGCCAGGGCCAGAAGGATGAGCGGGGCGCAGAAGCCGTAGATCGCCTCTGAGATGCCCCGGTCGCGGAAGCGCTGGAGGCCCAAGAGCGGGCTCGAGATCACCACGTAGAACGCGTTGCACAGGGAGTAGAGGAGCGCCAGGAGGAACAGGGCCGCCGGGACCGAGAGGCTGGCGGCAAGGTCCTCCCGGAACACGAGGCAGGCTCCAGTCACGAGGCCGCCCCAGGCGAGGAAGGTCAAGAGGGCCGTGGAGACCACGACGCGGCGCTCGGTCTCGGGCCGGTCGGGCGAGAGGAGCTTGCTCAGCGCGACCGGGAAGCCCAGGGTCGGCAGGATCTGGAGGAAGGCCGCGACCGCGAGCACGAGGCTGGCCTGGCCGAACTCGGCCGGGCCCAGGACCCGGCCAGCGATGACCTGGGTGGCGAGGACCGAGACCTTGGCCCCGCCGTAGAAGACCCCGATCCAGGAGAACCCCTTGACGAAGGCGCTCACCTGCTTGGGTACCCGGGCCGGCGCAGCGGGCCGTGAGCGGCCGCCGGCCTGGGCGTGCGCCTCGGCCAGGGCGGCGGAGCGGAAGCGGGCGAATTCCTTGGCATGGGTGTGCTCGCGGGCCAGGTCGCGGCGCTGCTGGCGGAGCTCCGGGGTCTCGGTCTTGGGAAGGTCCCGCGCGATGGCGGCCCACTCCGAGGGCTTCTCCGCGATGTAGATGAGGTCGCGGTAGGGGGCGAGGCTCGGCAGAGGCGTGGCCAGCACGGGCCGGCCCATGGCGAGGCACTCGTAGATCTTGGCCGGCACCACCCCGAGGTGGAAGGGCGTGATCCGGTAGGGCATGAGGAAGGCGTCGTAGCCCTCGAGGCGCCGGCGCAGGAGTTCCGGGGTCGTGGGCTCGAGCCGGGTCACGCCCTCCGGCAGGGGGGCGTGGTCGCCCTTGAAGAAGCCCGACATCGTGACCGGGAAGCCCGCCTCCACCAGGGCCGAAAGGTACTCCGGGGCGAGGTCCGGGCCCCAGGTGCCGTAGTAGCAGAAGCTCCGCGGAGGGTCTCCGCCGGGCTTGGCCTCGAGGAAGTCCGCGTCCACGCCCTGGTGGATCTGGAGCACGTTCGGGTGTTCGGCCTTCTTCTGCTCGCAGAGGTAGTTCGAGTCGCAGACGACCAGGTCCGCCACGGAGAGGAGCGCACCCTCGATCTCCTGGAAGTCCGCGGGCGCGTCAGGGTGCGCCCGGAAGTTGGAGGCGCAGTCGTAGACCACGGCCGAGGGCTCGAGCAGGCTGATGAGGTCCAGGCTCGTGGCGGTGGGGAAGTAGACCACCACGACGGGCCGGGGCCGCAAGCCCGCGGCCTTGAGCCGCTCGACGAGCGCGGGCAGGCGCAGATAGCGGTTGAAGAGCCGCGGCAGTCTCCCGGTCGGAGGCAGGACCTTGGGCGCAAAGACCCTCACCCCCGGCGACGGCTCCTCGCCGGAAGGCTTGGCCGCGACCCAGTCCAGGACCTTCTTCTTCAGTCTCCCCAGGTCGGACCAGCGCGGGTTGCGGAACCCCGAGTTCTCGACGAAGAAGACCTCGTGGCCCGCCCCGCCGAACTGCGCGGCGAAGATCTGGTGCCTCTGCCAGGCGGCGCCCCAGTCGATGGAGCTGATGAAGACGATCTGTTCCAAGGGGGCCTTCAACGCACGGTCCTCATTCGGGCTGGTTCCGGGTGAAGTGGAGCAGCTGATAGCCAGGCTGCCCTGGAGTGTCGGTGGGGAGCGTCAGGACTGGACGGTCCGAATGCCAGCCCGATCTGGCGGCGATGCGGTACTCGGGCCCGAACCAGGCCGCGTATTCGGACTCCCCGATGGCCGCCGTGTTCCCGGTCTTCTTGAGCCGTTGGTTGATGGAGACGAAGTCCTTGAAGCCAGCGGCCTTGAGCGCCCCGATGTAGCCGGACACGATGGCCCGCGACATCTCGCCGAACGAGGCGACGTTGACTCCAAGGTCGAAAGCCGGGATATCCCCGATCTGGTCCGGGGTGAGGAAATGGACGAGGGTCCCGTCGTCGGCGATGGGGCCCCGGCGGGGGTCGAAGAAGCCGAGACGCGCCTCTGGGAACGCCGAGGCCAGCAGACACTGGGAGAAGGCCAGGGCCGGGGGGATGTCCACGATGATGCAGCGGCGGCAGAACCCGGAGGCGAGCATGATCCGCGCCAGTTCGCCTGCTCCGGCGCCGATCTCCACGACCGTGTCGCGGGACGGTCCGACGACATCCTTGATGCGCAGGAGGATGTTGAGGTTCCGGATCGTCGTGAAGGCGAGCTCCCTCCTCTCTACGCTCACAAGGTCGGGCCCGTAGCACGACGGGGAACGGACGTCGAGGGACTCGATCTCCCGGCGGAACAGGGCGAAACCGTAGTGGACGAGGGCGGCGTAGTTGGCCTCGGCCTGCTGCGCGTGGTGCATGGTCCTGACCCGCGGAAGGACGAGCCGCCATGTGAAGTCGAGCCAGCGTGACCTGCCGGCGACGCGGGCAAGACAGTTCTCGATCTTCTTGGCGGCCAGGCTCCAGGGCGCTGCCTGGAGCTCCCTGCCGAGGTCGGCCATGCTATTGTACGGGGATCCCGAGAACGCCGAGGCGTAGGAAAGTTCGGAAGAATAGAACGCATCCCCCTGGAATGAATCGATCTGCTTGAGGAGACGGGTCGTGATCGCGTGCCAGTAGTCCCCCTGGCTGCGGCGGTCGAGGCTCCTGCCGTGCTCGAGCATGGCGCGCAGGCTATCCGCCAGGAAGCGGCGGTCCACGCTCCGTTCTGTCACAGGCGGGACCTCAGGGTGGCGGCCAGGCTCTCTTCGAGGGGGATGCTCGGCTTCCAGCCGCAGAGGGTGGTCAGCTTGGATTGGGAGCCTGCCAGGCGTCGGACGTCCACGGGCCGCCAGCGGGCCGGGTCGCGGACGACCGAGATCCGGCGGCCCGAGGCCGCGATCATTTTCTGAAGGAGGTCCGCCATGGCGATCGTCCGGCCGGAGCAGACATTGTAGACCTCGCCGTCCCGGCCGTGCCGGGCGATGGCCGCCAGCGCGGCCGCGGCGTCCCGGACGTCGAGATAATCGCGCTCGGCCGCCAGGTTGCCTGTCAGGACCCTGCCCGAGCCCGGTGTTTCTGGCGCAGGCGTGCCGCTTCGACGCTGATGGGAGAGCGGCCTGCCTGAGCCCGGTGTTTCTGGCGCAGGCGTGCCGCTTCGACGCTGATGGGAGAGCGGCCGGCCTGAACCGCCCTTTCGGGCGATGTCCGCGATCTGGCCTGCGAACGCGCCGGGAGCCAGCCACTCCGGGGTGCCGGGTCCGGCCACGTTGAAGATCCGGGCGATCAGGACCTCGAGCCCCTCATGGCGGAAGGACAGGGCGGCCAGGGTCTGGCAGTGCTTGCTGCGGCCGTAATCCGTGACTGGGTCCGGGGGCGTCCTCTCGGTGACGACGCCCCGGGCCGCGCCGTACTCTGCGGAAGAGCCCGAGAGCACCACCCGGGTCCTGGTGCGGAGGGCTTGGAGCGCCTCCATGAGGTTGATCGTGGTCGTGACGTGAGCCCGCCAGAGGGTCCCGGGGTCCGCGGACCGCGCCATGCCCGCGAGGTGGAAGACGAGGTCCGGCCGGCTGGCGGCAACAAGCCGCCGCGCGCTCTCCGGCTCGAGCAGGTCGCAGGGTCTGATGCCGGGCTCGGGCCGAAGGTCCGAGCGGAACACGCGGGCACGCGGCCAGCGATGGAGCGCCTCCCGGCAGGTGGGGCCGGCCAGGAAGCCCGCGGCGCCGGTGATCAGGATGTTCAAATGTTGTAGAGGTGAGTCTTGTACCGGTCCAGGTGCCGACGCAGGTAGTCCGCGGTGCGCACGAGGCCCTCCTCGAGGGTGAACCGCGGCTTCCAATCCAGGAGCCGGCGGGCCTTGCGGTTGTCGCAGAGGAGCATCTGCACCTCGCTTCGGGCGGGGCGGACCCTGGCCCGGTCCATGGAGACCGGGACCTTGGTGCCGAGGAGCTTCTGGCTGAGCCTCACGACCTCGTCGATGCGGACTGCCCTGCCTGAGCCGATGTTGACGGCCTGGCCCACGGTGGAGGGCTCGGCCGCGACTGCGAGGAACCCTGAGACCGTGTCTGCCACGTAGTTGAAGTCGCGGGCTGGCCCCAGGGAGCCCAAACGCAGGACTTTGGCCCCGGCCAGGAGCTGGGTGAGGATGGTGGGGATGACCGCGCGAGCGGATTGGCGCGGGCCGTAGGTGTTGAACGGCCGGGCAATGGCCACGGGCAGGCCGAAGCTCCGGTGGTAGCTCTCCGCCATGTGGTCGGCCCCGATCTTCGAGGCGGAGTAGGGGGATTGCCCTTGGAGGGGGTGCTTCTCATCGATCGGGGTGTAGAGCGCTGTGCCGTAGACCTCGGAGGTCGAGGTGTGGACCAGCTTGGCGGTCCCATGCCTGCGGCAGGCCTCGAGCACGTTCAAGGTGCCCCGGACGTTGACGGCCACGAAGCTCTCGGGCGCGGCGTAGGAGTATGGGATGGAGATGAGGGCCGCGAGGTGGAAGACCACGTCTTGGCCGGAGACGAGCTCGTGGACGTAGGCCGAGTCCGTGATGTCTCCGGGCCAGACCTCGACCCTCTTGGCCAGGGTCTTGTCCATCTCGTCCAGGAAGCCCCAGTGGTTCCGGGAGTTGTAGCGCACCAGGGCGCGCACCTTGGCGCCCCGGCGGGTGAGCTCCTCCGTGAGATGGCTGGCGATGAAGCCGCCGGCGCCGGTGACGAGGACGCGCGTCTTCTTCCAATTCATGGCCGCTATTCTACCATTTGCCGTCGCTGAGCGGCAGGGGCTCCCCGTCGGTGGATGGAACTTTTTCGGCCCTAGGTCAGAGCGGCAGGATCCGGCTCAGGGCCCACTGGCCCAGCCGGCCGAGGTTCTTGAGGGAGAAGGGGAACTCGGCGAGCATCTTCAGTGCGTACTCTCTGGCCTCCGCTGGGGAGCCCTTGGATTCGACGAGCTGGCCGAGGGCCGAGCGGTAGACCGCGGCGATGCGGCGGCGCATGCGGATGCGGTCGAGGAGGCCGGGGTCCGGGCCGAAGTGCTCGAGGAAGTGCCGGCGCAGGAGGATCTCGAGGTTCCGGTGGTGGAAGCCCACGCGGGCCGAGGCCGAGGTCTCGGCCAGCGGATACTCCGAGAGGACCGCGTCGATGAAGCGGAAAGGGCCGACCCTGCTCAGCCTCATCCAGAAGTCGTAGTCCTCCACCGTGACATACTCGGGACCTTCGCGGAAGCCGCCGATCTCCAGGGCCTTGTCCCTGCGAAAGACCGCGGCCGAGGGGGAGACCGCGTTGGCGCCGAGGAGGAGCTGCTCGTACATCCGGGGTACGGCCGGGCCTTTGCGGAGGATCCGAACAGGCCTGTTGTCCTTGGTGACCGCGATGTGGTGCCCCACAAGCACGGTGCCGGGGTGGCGGTCGAACTCCTCCGCCGTGAGGGCGAGCTTTTCCGGCCGCCAGAAATCGTCGTGGTCGAGGAGGGCGATGAGCTCGCCGGACGCGGCTCTCATCCCTGTGTTGCGCGCAGCCGCGATCTTCTTGTTCTCTTGGAGGATGGCCTGGCCGGACAGGCCGTGGCGCGCGAGGTACGCGGCTGCGACTGCGTGGGTGCCGTCCTTGGAGCCGTCGTCCACCACGATGACCTCGAAGTCCCGGCAGGTCTGGCTCCGGACCGTGTCGAGCGTGGCTGTCAGGAAGCCGGCCGCGTTGTAGGCCGGGATGACGACGGAGAACCGCGGAGGGTTCATGAGGCTGCGTGCATCGTGGCCTTCATGTGGCGCAGTCCCTCGTCGAGGGTCATGGGGGCCACGCCGAGCTCGCGCCGCATCCTGTCGGTGACGAGGGTGGTGTTCTTGGGCCTGGGCGCGATGCCCGGAAAAAAGGAGCTCTTCACCGGGGTCACGAGGCCGGCGTCAAGTCCGAAGACTTCCGCGACCTTCATGGCGAACTGCCAGCGGCTGGCCTTGTCCCGGCCGGCCACGTGCACGACGCCGCGGGGTCTCCTGCGGACCGCGGCCCAGACGGCGCGGCCGCACTGCAGGTTGAAGAGGGGGTTCTCGTAGACGTCGGTCACCATGTGGATGCGCTCGCCGCGCAGGAGCTTGTCGTAGATCCAGGTCGCGGTATTGGGCCGGCCCACGACATGGTTCCAGCCGTACATGAGGATGGGCCGGGCGATCGTGCAGCCGGGGTTCGTCTCGGTCACGAGGCGCTCGCACTCGACCTTGATCCGGCCGTACTTGTTGACGGGCCGGACCGGGGCCGTCTCCCGGTACGGGGCGGCCTTGCCGTCGAAGACGGCGTTCGTCGAGACGTAGACGAGGTGCGTCCCCGCGCGGCGGCAGGCGGAGCTGATGTTCAGGGTGCCCACGATGTTGGACTCGAGGCTCTCCGCGTAGTGGCTCTCCACGTAGTCCACGCTGGCGATGCCGCCCGCGTGCACCACGGCGGCGAACCGGCGGCGGGCGAAGAGCCTGTCCACGGCGCTCTTGTCCCGGATGTCGACCGCGAGGTGCCGGATGCGCGAGCCCGAGACCTTGTAGTCGCGCTGGTGGATCCCGAGGATGCGCCAGCCGGGCGGGAGGGTCTCCTCCATGCCCTTGCCGAGGAGCCCTGTGGAGCCGGTGAGGAGGATGGTCTGGTCTGCGGTCATGCGGTCCTTCCTTCCGTGGACGGGCTCAGTTCGAAGAGCGTCTTGTCCACGGCGTCGTAGGTGCCGGTGTCGTGGGCGATGGCCACGATGAGGACGCGGGCAGCGAGGCGCCCGACCGTCTCGAGGAGCCCGGCCTTGTTGGCCGTGTCGAGGCCGGAGGTGACTTCGTCGAGCACGAGGCAGTCGCACTTCTGCGCGAGCGCCCGGGCGATGGCTAGGCGGCGCTTCTCCCCTCCGGAGAGCGACCGGCCGCCCTCCGCGATGGGCTCGTCGAGGCCGCCGAGGCGCTCAACGAACGCGAGCGCGTCGGTGTCGGCCAGGCAGGCCCGCAGTTCGCTTTCCGCGACCCGGCCCCAGGGGTCGAGGTTGTCCCGGACGGAGCCGGTGAAGAGCCTCACGTCCTGGGGCACGTAGCCGATCTTGGCCTGATGGCTCGCAGCGTCGAAGGATTTCCCCGAGGAGCCGATGTACAGGACCTTGCCGGAGGCGGGCGCGTAGAGCCCGGCCAAAAGGTTGGCCAGGGTTGTCTTTCCCGCGCCGGATGGGCCGGTGACGAGGAAGATGCGGCCTGCGGGGATGGCGAGGGTCAGGTCGCGGAGGATGTCCTTGCCCCCGAATCTGTACCCGATCCCCTCGAGCCGGATCTCGCGGAGCGGCTCCGGCAGGGGGGCCTTTTCGGGCTCCGGGGGGATGGACGCCAGCTTGAGCACCGGGTCGATGGAGCCCGCGAGCCTGGTGAGGTTGCCGACGGCTCCGATGAGGTAGTTGAGCTGGGAGATGGCGCGGAAGCCCAGCACGCCGACACTGCCCAGGGCCGCGACGCCTTTCAGGGCCAAACCGCCGGACAGGGACTCGGCGAGCCCGTAGGCCAAGAGCACGAGGCAGAGGAGGATGGCGTTGAAGGCCGTGAGGACCCCAGCCAGCCAGCCGATGGAGACCTCGGCCTTGACCATCTCGTCCTGGCGGCGCAGGCCCGTTCGCAGGTAGGGGAGGGTCTCGCCCGCGGCCTTGATCTGGAAGAGTCCTTCGAGCCGCTCCGTGATGTCGGAGACGAAGCCCTGCCGGGCGCGGACCATCAGGCCCGAGTGCGCGACCTGGCCGGCGTAGAGGTACTTGAGCCCGAGCCAGGACACGGCGCCGACTCCGCCCAGGAGCAGGGTGATGCGGGGCTCGACCGCGAAGGCCATGCCGCCGAGGATGAGGAAGGCGGCCAGGGCGTAGACCGCGTGCAGCAGGGACATGAGGTACTTGGCGAACGCCGCGGCCTCCTCGGTGAGCGACCCGACCCAGCGGCCCACGCTCTCGAGGCGCAGGGCCTCCCATGTCCCCCGAAGGAGGTTGGAGAAGCCCCGCTCCTGGATGCGGCGCCGGATGTTCGCCTGGAGGACGCCCTCCAAGCCCGCCAGCCCGACGGTCACGCCGGCCTTGGCCGCGAAGAGGGCCACCGTGGTCTTAAGGAGGAAGGCGGGGTCGAGCGGCAGGCCCAGGCGGATCAGCCACGGGTCGATGGAGCCCGCGGAGGGGGCGGAGGTAGAGGGGGCCGTGAAGACCCGCACCAGGAGGAGCCAACTCGCGCCGTCGAGCACGGCGCTCGCGGGGATGAGGAGGTAGTAGAGTCCGAGCAGGGCGTAAGAGCGTCTGTCGAGGAGTCCGCAGGCGCGGACGAGGCGTGCTGTTTCGCCGAGGCGCCAATCGGAGATCTTCACGGGGACGCCTTTTCGGCGAGCAGGCGGCCGATCCTCGTCACCGCGGCCTTGCCGAGGTTCGCGCTCGAGGGGATGTTGAACGCCAGCCGCCAGATCCGCTCGCTCACGGAGAGGCTCCCGGCCGAGATGAGCGGGCCGTGGATCTTCTGCAGGTGGCAGGGCTTCCACGGCGGCCGGGTCTCGATGCCGCAGGCGGCTAGGCGCCGCCTCAGGGAGAACGCCCGTCCGGGCGAGGCGGCGAAGACGGTGTTGAGCCAGAAGTTGCTCCGGCTCCCCGGCGGCTCCCAGAGCAGGCGCAGGTCCCGCGCTCCGGCCAGGGCTTCCCGGTACCAAGCCGCGATCGCGCGCTTCTTCTCCACGAACCCCTTCAGGGCCTCGACCTGGGCCAGGCCCAGGGCGGCGTTGACGCTCGGCAGGCGGTAGTTGTAGCCGACCGCGTCGTGGCAGTAGGTCGCGGGGTCGGACTTGGCCTGGGTGGCGAGGTGCCGGACCAGGGCTGCTCGGCGCTTGTCCGAGGTCACGACCATGCCTCCTCCGCCCGTGGTGATGATCTTGTTGCCGTTGAAGCTGAGCACGCCCAGAAGTCCCATGGTGCCCATGGCTTTGCCCCGATAGGTCGAGCCCAGGCTCTCGGCCGCGTCCTCCACGACCGGGATGCGCCACCGGCCGCAGACTTCGAGGAGACGGTCCATGGAGGCCGGATGCCCGAACACGTGCATGGGCACGCAGGCCGCGACCCTGCGGCCCGTGTCCTTGTGGACACAGTGGCCGCCGGAGACGCGGGCATGGCGCATCAGGTGGTCTTCCAGGGCGTCAGGGTCGAGGCCGAGGTCGGACTCCGCGCAGTCCACGAACCTCGGGAGCGCCCCGAGGTAGGCGGCAGCGTTGGCGGTCGCGATGAAGGTGAGCGTGGGGACGAGGACCTCTTCGCCGGCCCGGACCCCGGCGACACGCAGGGCGAGGTGGAGCGCCGCGGTGCCGTTGACCACGGCTACGGCGTGGCGGACGCCGAGCTCGGCGCGGACCGCCTCCTCGAATCTTCCGACGAACGGCCCGGCCGTGGAGACCCAGCCGCTGTCGAGGCACTCCTTGAGGTAGCGCCACTCGTTGCCCGCGAAGACCGGCTCGTGGAGGGGGATGGTCATCGGTCGAACCCCCCGCCGAAGTCCGCGACCGCCCTCTGGTAGTCTTCCATGCGCCCTATGTCGAGCCAGTATTCCTGGACCGGGAAGCACCCGATCTCGCCCGGGTGCCGGCGTTGGAGCGCGTCGAGCAGGTCCGGCATGTCGCAGGGCTCTCCCTTCTTGAGGAGCTTGAGGGCCCGCGGCTCGAGCACGCAGATGCCCGCGTTGACGAAGAAGCGCTTCACGGGCTTCTCCGAGATGGACTTGAGCTTGTGGCCCTGGAGCTGGACCACGCCGAAGGGGACCTGGAGGTCGTATTCCCGGACGCACAGGGTGGCGAGGTTGCCGTCGGTGGCGTGGAAGTCGAGCAGGGCCCTGAAGTTGACCTTGGTGAGTAGGTCGCCGTTCATGACGATGAAGGACCCTCCGAGGTCCTTCTTGATGAGGCCGAGAGCCCCGGCGGTGCCGAGCTCCCTGGGCTCGACCACGTACTCGATGTGGACGCCCCACTTCGAGCCGTCACCGAAGTGCTCCCGGATGCGGTCCGCGAGGTAGTTGACCGTGAGGATGAAGCGCTTGAACCCGGCGTCCGCGAGGCGCTCGAGGACGAGCTCGAGCAGGGGCTTGTCCCCGATGAGCATCATGGGCTTGGGCGTGTTCTCTGTGAGGGGATGCAGTCGGCGGCCGCGGCCGCCCGCCATGATGACGACCCAGTTCTGATGGGATTCCGGCGCCGCGAGGTACTCGGTCTGGGTGGCGACCCCGACGAGCCGCCCCCCACGGTCCACCACCGGGATGTAGGCCCGGGGCTTGGCGCGGAAGCGCTCCGCGATCTCCCCGTCCGGGGTGCCGAAGAGCACGGTCTCGGGCGCGGTGTTCATGGCCCGGGATAGGGGAGAATCCATGGTCTCCCCGGCCAAGAGCGCGCGCCTGAGGTCGAAGTCCACCACGATCCCCTTGAGCTTGCGGTCCTTCGAGGCTACCAGCACGATGCCGACCTGCTGGCTGGTGAACACCTCCATGGCCTGCCGGAGGGTCGCGTTCGGCGGCAGGACGATCTGCGGGTGCTGACGGAGGAAGTCGTTCTTCATGTCAAGCCTCCAGGAAATTGCGGAGCACGCGGAGGCCGGGGCCCCCTGATTTCTCGGGATGGAACTGGCAGCCTGAGACGCTCCCGGAACGCACGACCGAGCAGAACGCGGCCCCGCCGTAGTCCGTGTCCGCAAGGGCCCGCTCGCGGTCCTCGGGGACGACGACGTAGGAGTGCGTGAAATAGAAGTAGGGGTCCGGACCCAGCCTGTCGAGGACCGTTCCCTTCCACGACCGGCGGGTCCGGCCGCGGCCCGGCCGGACCCGGTTCCAGCCCACGTGCGGGACCTTGACCTTGCATCCGCCAGCCCGTCCGCCGGCGCGGGGCAGGGCCACAGCGCGGCCGGGCACCAGGCCCAGGCCCCGGTGGAACCCGAACTCGGCGCCTTCGTCCATGAGGAGCTGCATGCCCAGGCAGATGCCGAGCATGGGCCGGCCGCTTCGGCCGTATTCCCGGATGGGCTCGATGAGCCCGTTGTCGGCGAGGCCCTTCATCCCGTCGCCGAAGGAGCCCACGCCGGGCAGGATGAGCCTCTCGGCGCGGGACACGACCTTCGGGTCCGAGGACAGAACGGCCTCGGCGCCCAGGCTCCCGAGAGCCCGGGCGATGCTGAACAGGTTGCCCAGCCCGTAATCAACGATGACGACAGGTTTCTTTTTTGCCATGTTCCAGACGGACAGGGATGCCTTCGGCGGCCAGGGTCTTCTTGAGCTTCGGCAGGGTCGTCCGGCGGTAGTGCAGGAGGCTGGCGAGGCTGACCGCGTCGGCCTTGCCTGAGGAGACGGCTTCTTCGACGTGCTTGAGGCTGCCCGCGCCGCCGCAGGCGATGACCGGGATCGGCAGGGTCTCGGCAAGCTTCCGGGTCAGCTCGAGGTCGTAGCCGGAGCCCGTGCCCTCTCGGTCCACTGAGGTCACAAGGACCTCTCCGGCGCCGAGCTCGGCCGCGCGCAGGGCCCACTCGCAGGCGTCGACCCCGGTCTTCTCCCGGCCGTTGTCCGTGAGCGCCTCCCACTGGCCGGGCGCGCGCAGCTTGGCCTCGATGGAGACCACGATGCATTGGGACCCGAAGGTCCGGCTGGCCTGCTGGACGAAGGGTGGGTTGCGCACGGCCGCGGTGTTGACCGCGACCTTGTCCGCGCCGGCCCGCAGGAGCCGGTAGATGTCCTCGATGGACCGGACTCCCCCGCCCACGGTCAGGGGCACGAAGAGCTCTCGGGCCGTACGCTCCACGATGGCTAGGAGGTTGTTGCGGCCGTAGAGGCTGGCCACGATGTCCATGTAGAGGAGCTCGTCCGCGCCTTCCTCATAATAGCGGAGGGCCAGCTCGGCGGGATCCCCGACCACCCTCAGGCCCTCGAGGTGCACGCCCTTGACCACGTTGGAGCCCTTGATGTCGAGCCTGGGGATGATCCGGACCGTGTGCCCGCCGCGCCTGGGGCTCACGTTGAGGGCTCCCCGCCGTCGAGGAGGATGACGCGCCGCGTCCGGCCGCGGTCTCCGGCCTGGGCGGGGGCTGCGAGGAAGACGGCGTCCGCCTCCCTGGGGAGCTCGCCGAGGCTCGAGTGGCGGTGGACGCGGGCCCCTCCGAGGTCAAGCCCGTCGAGGGCCATCTGGACGAGCTCGGCGCCCTCGTCGCGGCTGACGATGTGGAACTCCCGGCGGCCGGCCCCGTATTCGGCGAGGAGGATGCCCCGGATGCGGTTGACCACGGCCTTGAGGTGGCGCAGGGCCCACGCGGAGTAGTTGAAGGATTTGCGGGCTTTCTCGAGCATCCCCTTGGGGGTGAGGATGTAGTGGACCTTGTTCCAGGTGAGCTGGGTGGTCTTGACGCAGCCCTTGGCCGCCAGCCTCCGGAGCAAAAGGTTCGTCATCCCCAGCGACAGGCCGACCTCGCTGGAGAGCTCGCGCTGGGTGCGGGCAGGGTTGCGCGAGAGCTCTTGGATGAGGGAGAACTCCTTCTCGGCGAGCTGGCTGGTCATGTGTTCAATGAATGAACATTCTACCATAACGAGGTCGCCCATGCTGGGGTCAGATCTTGAGATTTGAGTTTTCCAAGTCCAAGGCGGGCGATTGCTGAAAACTCAAATCTCAAGATCTGACCCCGTTGATTTTCTTTTTGCTAAAATGTCCGTCTTGAAAAAAACCTGCGTCCGGGCGTTCATCCAGGCCCGGATGAGTTCCCGAAGGTTCCCTGGGAAGGTCCTGGCCCCGTTCCTGGGCCGGCCGATCGTGGCCCACGTGGTCTCCTGCGTCTGCGGGGTCGTGCCCCGGAGCCGCGTCGTGGTGCTGACGAGCGACGAGCCTTCGGACGACCCCCTGGCGTCTTACGCCGAGACGCTCGGGGTCGGCGTGTTCCGGGGTCCCCTGGACGACGTCTTCGGCCGGTTCCGGGCGTGCCTCCGGCGGCACCCCTGCGACTTCTTCCTGCGGATCTGCGCTGACAGCCCGCTCCTGTCTCCGTCCGTCATCCGGGCGGTCGCGGCCGCGGGCCGGGCCGCCGGGGCGGACCTGGCCACGAACGTCTTCCCGCGCACCTTCCCGAAGGGGCAGAGCGCCGAGCTCCTGAGGGCCGGGACCTTCCTGGCCGTGGACCAGCGGCGGCTCACCGGCTATCAGCGGGAGCACGTGACCCCGTTCTTCTACGAGAACCCGGGCCGGTTCTCCATTGTCAACGTGGAGTCGGGCCGGCCCTCGCTCAGTCGTGTCCGCATGGACGTCTCCGAGCCCGCGGACCTTCCCCGGCTGGAGGCTGCCTGTCCGAGGGGGGTCGTTGGCCTTCCTTCCTGGGTCCCGGCCGGGGTCCGCGTCTTGGCAGGGGGAAAGCGGTGACGAAGCCCCGTCTTTCCCTGGGCGTGGCCGTGGTCGGCCTCGGCGTGGGTGAGGCCCACTGCCGGGCGTACGCCTCCCTGCCCGGCTGTTGTCTCGAAGCCGTCTGCGACCTCGATCCGGCCAAGGCCCGGCGGGCCGCCAGGACCTTCGGCTGCCGCGTGGCGCAGGATTTCCGCGCCGTTCTCATCGACCCCGCGGTCCAGGCGATCTCCATCGCCTCCTACGACGACGCGCATTACGGCCAGGCCCGGGCGGCCCTGCGGTCCGGCAGGCACGTCTTCGTGGAGAAGCCCCTTTGCCGCTCCTCGGCCGAGGCGCGGGGACTGCTGGCCGCCTGGAAGGCCGGCGGCAGGCCGCACCTTGCGTCCAACCTTGTGCTCCGGGCCGCGCCGCTCTACCGCTGGCTGAGGGCCGCAGTCGCTGCCGGCCGCTTGGGAGCGGTGTACGCCGTGGACGGCGACTACCTCTACGGCCGGCTGAGCAAGATCACGGAGGGCTGGCGCAAGCGCGTCCGGGACTACTCCGTGATGCAGGGCGGGGGGATCCACCTGGTGGACCTCATGATGTGGGTGACCGGGCAGAGGCCCGTGAGAGTGTCTTCGGACGCCGGCCGCGTGGCCTCCGCCGGGACCGCGTTCCGCTACGACGACTACTCCGCGGCCCTCTTCTCCTTCTCGAGCGGCCTGGTCGGCCGGGTGAGCGCCAATTTCGGCTGCATGCACCGGCACCAGCACCGCCTGGCCGTGTACGGCACCAAGGCGACCTTCCTGTACGACGATGCCGGAGCGCGCCTTCATCTCTCCCGCGTCCCCGGCTCCCGGCCAAGGGCCTTGAAGGCGTCTTCCCTGCCCGCGGACAAGGGGGCGCTCATTCCGGATTTCGTGGACGGCATCGTGAAGGGCCGCGACCCCGAGCCCGGGCTCCGGCACGAGCTCGCGGTGGCCTGCGCCTGCGCCGCGGCGGACGCCGCCAAAGAGAGAGGCGGCATGAGGATCGACTACCTATGAACCTGACGAAGCGAGATATCCCTTTCGCGCGGCCCTGGATCACCAACCAGGAGCGCGACGCCGTGCTGGAGGTCCTGGAGGGGCACATCCTGACGCACGGTCCCCAGTGCAAGGCCTTCGAGGCGGAGTTCGGCGCTTTCCTTGGGGCCCCTGCGGCCGGCGGTGGAGCCCACTGCGTGTCCACGAGCTCCTGCATGGCCGCCCTGCACCTGGCGTACCTCCACTTCGGCCTCGGGCCCGGGGACGAGGTCGTGGTGCCGGCCCAGACCCACACGGCCACGGCCCACGCGGTGGAGTGGGTCGGGGCCAAGCCCGTGTTCGCGGACTGCGACCCCAAGACCGGGAACCTCACTGCCAAGGCGGTCAAGGCGGTCCTGACCCCGAAGACCAGGGCGATCTCGGTGGTGCATTTCCTGGGCATCCCCTGCGGCATGCCGGAGATCATGGAACTCGCTGAGAAGAAGCGACTCTGGGTCGTGGAGGACTGCGCCCTGGCCCTGGGGAGCCGCTACGACGGGACCCACGTCGGGCTCTTCGGCGACGCCGGCTGCTTCTCCTTCTATCCCGTCAAGCACATCACGACCGGGGAAGGAGGCATGTTCGTCAGCCGCCACGAGGGCGTGGCGAAGTCCGTGGCCGGGCTCCGGGCTTTCGGCGTGGACCGGACGCACTCGGAGCGGTCGGTGCCGGGCATGTACGACGTGCCGACCCTCGGCCTGAACTACCGCATGGGCGAGATGGCCGCGGCCATGGGCCGCGCGCAGATGGGGCGCATCAAGGAGAATCTCGAGCGGCGGAGGAAGAACTTCGCGGTGCTCAAGGCCGGCCTCTCGCGCCTGCCGGGAGTCCGGGTGCTCGACGCCTGCGACGTCTGGGCGGTCAACAGCCACTACTGCCTCGAGGTCGTGCTCGAGGGGCCGCTGGCCAAGAAGCGCGGGGAGGTCGTTGCCGCGCTCAACAGCCGCGGGGTGGGCACGAGCATCTATTATCCCCAGCCCGTGCCGCGCCTGACCTACTACCGGAAGAAGTACGGGTACAAGGCCGCTTCGTTCCCCCACGCGGAGAAGATCAGCGACTGCGGCATCGCCCTGCCCGTCGGGCCCCACCTCGAGACCGGGGACATGATGGCGGCCGCGGCGGAGTTCAAGGCCGCGCTCAAGGAGGTCTCGTGAACACGGACATCAAAGGCTGCCGGGTCGCCCTCATCGGGGGCGCGGGCTTCATCGGCCACCACATGGCGCAGACCCTCGCGGCCCGCGGCGCCGCGGTGGACATCGTCGACAGCCTGCAGGTCAACAACCTGCTCTCCTTCGCCGCGGTGGACGCGAAGAGCTCCCCGGACCGGGATATCTACCTGCGCATGCTCAACGAGCGCCTCGACCTCCTTCGCGCGGCCGGCATCGCGCTCCACCCGGTCGACGCCCGGGAGTACCACGCCCTCTCGCGCATCCTCGGGCAGATCAAGCCGCAGGTCATCGTGCACCTGGCCGCGATCTCGCACGCGGGCAAGTCCAACAAGGACCCCTTCAGCACCTTCGACCACAGCCTCAGGACCTTGGAGAACGCGCTGGACTACGCCCGCGGCTCCGGGGTGGACCAGTTCATCTTCTTCTCCTCCAGCATGGCCTACGGCAACTTCCTGACGCCCGAGGTCGACGAGGAGCACCCCTTGAACCCCATGGGCATCTACGGCGCGCTCAAGGTCGCCGGGGAGAAGATCGTCACGGCGTACCAGCAGGTCTTCGGGATGAACTACACCATCATCCGGCCCTCGGCCCTCTACGGTCCGCGGTGCGTCAGCCGCCGGGTGGGCCAGGTGTACATCGAGACCGCCCTGAAGGGCGGCAGCCTGCGCATCGACGGCGACGGCTCCGAGAAGCTCGACTTCACCTTCATCGAGGACCTCGTGGAGGGTGTGTGCCTGGCCATCGAGAACCCGGCGGCCCGCAACCAGATCTTCAACATGACCTTCGGCTCCTCCCGGGCCATCAAGGACCTGGCCGACATCGTGCGCCAGCACTTTCCCGGCGTCGGCGTCGAGAACGTCAAGCGCGACGAGCTCATGCCCTTCCGCGGCACCCTCTCGGTCGCCAAGGCCCGGCGACTGCTGGGCTACGCCCCGCAGTTCTCCATCGAGAAGGGCTTCGCCCGCTACATCGAGTGGTACAAGTCGTTCGCCAAGGCCTGATGAGCCCGGAACATCCGCGGTTGAAGGCGCTGTCCGTCATGGAGGACAAGTGGCTCTCTGGGCTCTTCGGCCACGGGGCGTTCCGTCTCGCGGCAGGAGACTCCTGGGAGGGCCTCTCCGAGCGCAATCTCCGGGCCCTGGCCGAGCATGAGAAGGGCAGGGAACAGGCCTTCTATTACGGCAAGGTCCCGACCAATTCGGCTGGGGCGGTGCGGCTCCTGAACTCCGCGGGCTACTTCACCGTGGACGTCAATGTCACCTTCAACCGGGACCCGAACCTGCCGCCTCTGCCGCCGCCCGACTGCGGGATCGTCAGGGTCTCGGCCGACGGCCCCGAGGCGCGTGCGTGCGTGGAGATCGCGGGCTCGTGCTTCAGGTACTCGCGCTTCCACCTCGACCCCCTGGTCGCCCCGGCCCTCGCGCGCCGCGTCAAGGCCGAGTGGATCGAGAACTATGTCCGGGGCAGGCGGGGAGACGGCCTCTACGCGGCGCTCGCTGACGGCAAGCCCGCGGGCTTCCTGGCCGTGATCGCCTCCGAGGAGGCCGGTAAGAAGGTCTTCGTGATCGACCTTGTGGGCGTGGCCGCCTCGGCCCAGGGCAAGGGGATCGGCCGGTCCCTGACGCGCTTCTTCATCAACGAGTTCCGCGGCCGCTGCGACGACCTGCGGGTCGGCACCCAGGCCGCCAACATCCCCTCCATGAGGCTCTATGAGAGCTGCGGGTTCAAGGTGTTCCAGACCGCGTACGTCCTGCATAAACATCTGAAGAAGGAGAAGTCCTGATGAGAACGGCGGTCAGCCCGAGCCTTCAGGGCTCGGGCTGAAGACAGGTGTGCGGCATCGCCGGGTACGTCGGCCCCGCGGTCATCGGGCCTGAGCGCCTTTCGGCCTGCCTGTCCCTCATGGGGCGGCGCGGGCCGGACCACCGGGCCGCCAGGCAGTGGAAGGGGCCGGCGGGGAGGAACGCGGTCCTCCTGCACAGCAGGCTCAAGATCATCGACTTGGACGAGCGGGCCAACCAGCCCTTTCGCGACGGCCCTCGGTGGATGGCCTTGAACGGCGAGCTCTACAACTACGTCGAGGTCAAGGAATCCATCAAGGACCGGGCCGGCGCCTTCTCCACCACCTCGGACACCGAGGTCTTCCTCAAGGCCTGGGGCCTCGACGGGCCGGCGGTCCTCGACTGGTGCGAGGGCATGTGGGCCTTCGCGGTCTACAACGAGGAGGATGGCTCCCTGCATCTCAGCCGCGACCGCTTCGGGGAAAAGCCTCTCTACCTCTACCGGGACAGGGGCGGGCTCTACTTCGGCTCGGAGGTCAAGTTCATCGCGGCCCTCCTCGGGCGCAAGCTCAAGGTGGATTGCGGCCACCTCCACCGGTTCCTCGTCAACGGCTACAAATCCCTGTATAAAGAGAAGCGCACGTTCTACGAAGGCCTGGAGGAGCTGTCCCCGGCCACGGTGCTGAAGATCGGGCCGGACGGGAAGGAGGAGTCACGGCGCTATTGGACTCCGGCCTTCAGGCCTGATGACGGCATGACCTACGAGGCCGCGGTGGCGGGCGCCCGCGAGCGGCTCATCCGTGCCGTGGAACTCCGTTTGCGCGCGGACGTGCCGCTGGCCTTCTGCATGAGCGGCGGGGTGGACTCCAACGCGCTCGTCGCGATCGCCAAGAAGGTCTTCAAGTACGACGTGCACGGCTTCACCATCGTCAACACGGACGCCCGCTACGAGGAGAGCGATCTCGTGGAAGCGTCCGTGGCCGAGCTGGGAGTCCGGCACACGGACATCCCGGTGCAGACCCAGGAGTTCCTCCCGCGCCTGAGGGAGCTCATCCGAGGACACGACGCGCCGGTCTACACCATCACCTACTACGCCCACTGGCTCCTCATGAAGGCCGTCTCCGAGCACGGCTACCGCATCTCCGTGTCCGGCACGGCCGCGGACGAGCTCTTCACCGGGTACTACGACCACCACCTGGCCTATCTCTACGAGGTCCGGGGCGAGTCCGAGCTCCACGCCAGGTCGCGTGAGAACTGGCTCAGGCACATCAAGCCCATCGTCCGGAACCCATTCCTCCAGGATCCGGACGCGTTCATCAAAGACCCCGGCATGCGGGGACATATCTTCCTCGACGCCGAGGGCTTTGGGGCATTCCTGAAGACGCCCTGGTCCGAGCCTTTCGCCGAGACCCGCTATACCGACAGCCTCCTGCGCAACCGCATGCTCAACGAGCTCTTCCACGAGGCGACACCGGTCATCCTCCATGAGGACGACTTGAACGCTATGTACTATTCCATCGAGAACCGTTCCCCGTTCCTGGACAGGGGCCTCTTCGAGTTCTGCAACAGCATCCCATCCCGGCACCTCGTCCGCGACGGCATGGCCAAGGCCGTGCTGCGCGACGCCATGAAGGGCATCGTGCCCGAGCAGGTGCGGACCAACAGGCGCAAGGTGGGGTTTAACGCGCCCATCTTCAGCTTCCTCGACGTCAAGGACCCGGCCGTGGCTGCCGAGGTCCTCAGGGACAGCCCCATCTACGACCACGTCCAGCGCGGAGCCGTGGAGGCTCTCCTGGCCAAGCCCTCCCTCCGGAACTCGGAGAGCAAGTTCCTTTTCTACTTCCTCTGCGCCAAGATGTTCCTCGAGGAGTTCTCATGAGATACTGCACCCGCTGCATCCTGCCCGACACCCGGCCGAACCTGACGATCGGCCCAGACGGGGTGTGCAACGCCTGCCATAGCCACGCCTCCCGGAAAGCCATCGACTGGAAGGCCCGCCGGGCGGCGTTTGAGAGGGTCATCGCTTCGGCCAAGGCGAGGAGCAGGGGTTATGACTGCCTGGTGCCGGTGAGCGGGGGCAAGGACAGCCACTGGCAGGTCGGGGTCTGCCTCGAGCGCGGCCTTCGCGTCTTGGCGGTCACCTGGCGGCCGCCGGCGCGGACAGAGATCGGCCGGGAGAACCTGGAGAACCTGGTCCGTCTCGGGGTGGACCATGTCGACTATTCCATCAGCCTCGACGTGGAGAGGCGCTTCGCCCGGGAGGCGTTCGAGAGGGTGGGGAGTTCCGCGGTGCCGATGCACATGGCCATCTTCAACATCCCCTTGCGGATCGCGGCGAGCCTCTCCATCCCCCTGGTGGTGTGGGGGGAGAACTCCGCCTTCGAGTACGGCGGCACCCGGGAGGAGTCCACGGGTTTCGCCTTGGATGAGCGGTGGCTGAGGAAATACGGCGTGACGCACGGGACTTCGGCGAGGGACTGGGTGGGCCGGGGCAGGCTCACGGCCCGGGACTTGGCGCCCTATTTCGGGCCGAGCCCGGCGGAACTCTCGGCCAAGGGCATCCGCGCGGTGTTCCTGGGCTACTATTTCCCCTGGGACCCGGTGAAGACCTTCCAGGCCGCGGCGGAGCTGGGGTTCAAGGCAGGCAAGGCGGCCAGGACCGGGGCTTACGCTTTCGCGGACATCGACGACGACTTCATCTCCGTGCACCACCATCTCAAGTGGCACAAGTTCGGGTTCACCCGCACCTTCGACAACCTCTCCCTGGAGATCCGCAACGGCCGGCTCACCCGTTCGGCCGCGGTGGAGGCCCTGGCCCGCCGGGGCGACGAGACCCCGGAACGCGATATCGCGAAGTTTTGCGCGTTCACGGGGATGACTCGGAGGCGGTTCGACGCCGTCTGCGAGAGGTTCCGCGACAAGAGGGTATGGAAGCGGCGCGGGGGCAGGTGGGTCATCCCGGACTTCCTTGTCCCTGGCTGGAAGTGGCGCTGAGGCCGCGTATGGTATCATCTCGATTCGGAGGTTGATTCGCCCATGTTCGATTTTCTGGCCCTGATCACGAAGAAGAGGTACTGGCTCCTGCACAGCATCCTCATGAAGTGGGTCATGCGCTGCTACGGCATCCGGGTGGGGAGGAACTTCTACATCGAGGGCGTGCCGAAGCTGAAGGTCCGCGGCCGGGGGGGGGACATCAGGATTGGAGACGACGTGTCCATCTTCGGCCCCATCGACCTGCGCAACCGGGAGCGCGGGTCCATCATCATCGAGGACGGGGCGGCGATCGACAACGACTGCCGCTTCGTCGCGGCCAATGACGCGGTCCTGCGCATCGGCAAGCGCACCGGGATCGGCCCCTACTGCATCTTCAACGCCGGGGTGGACATCTCGGTCGGCGAGGACTGCCTCCTCGCGGGCATGATCTATGTGCAGTCCTCCCAGCACGGCTTGGCCCGCGGCGAGCTCGTCCGCAAGCAGAAGCACACCTACGGCAGGATCTCGATCGGCAACGACGTGTGGATCGCGGCCAACGCGGCCGTGACCAAGGGCGCGGTCGTCGGGGACGGCTGCGTCATCGGCGCCAAGGCGCTGGTGCGCGAGGGGACCTATGAGCCGTACTCCATCCTCGCCGGCACCCCGGCCGTGAAGGTCAAGGACCGCGTCTGATGAAGACCGAGTTCAAGGACACGCCGCGGGTCTTCTCGGTGAAGGGCCACGAGGTCCGGGACTGGGGCAAGGTGCGTCTTGAGGCCGGGGAGATGGTCTCCTTCGTGACCCCCAGCGGCAAGGAGTGCGACTTCGCGGCCAAGGACTGGGGCTTCTACCTCGGCCCTTCGGTCAACGACCGGCTCAAGCGCGAGGGGTTTAAGACCGCGCTCGTGCTCAACGAAGGTGGCCAGCTCTATGTGCTGGCCGTGGAGAAGGAGAAGATGGACCTCTTTGCCGCGTACATGAGCGCGAACCAGAGCCTCGCGGTCGTCACCTGGCTCGACGAGTGGCTTGGGGGCGGCCGCTAGATGTGCGGCATCGCCGGCTTCCTGTCCGCAGGCCCGCCGGCCTTCGACGCAAGGGCTGTCATCGACGCCATGACGCGGACTCTGTCCCACCGGGGGCCTGACGGCTGGGGCGCCGAGGTCGCGGCCTGGGGCAGGGAGCGCAAGGGGCTCTCGGCCCTCGGCCATCGCAGGCTCAAGATCATCGACCTCTCGGAGAAGGCCCGCCAGCCCATGGTCCTGGAGGGCGAGGGCCTGGCCATCACCTACAACGGCGAGATCTACAACTACGTGGAGCTCCGCGAGGAGCTCGCGGGCCTGGGCCACGGGTTCGCGTCTTCGAGCGACACCGAGGTCGTGCTCAAGGCCTACGTCCAGTGGGGCGTGGAGTGCTTCAGCCGGTTCAACGGCATGTGGGCCATGGCCATCCACGACCGGAAGGCCGGATGCCTGGTCTTGGCCCGGGACCGGTTCGGCAAGAAGCCCCTCTACTATTTCCGGTCAGGCAAGGACCTCGTGTTCGGCTCCGAGCCCAAGGCCCTGCTCAAGCACCCAGCCGTGCCCCGGCGGCCCAACCTCGACAAGGTCTTCCGCTACATCGCGGGCAACTACCGCTACGTGGACTACGACGACGCGTCCTATTTCGAGGGCATCCAGCAGGTCCCCAGGGCCTCGGTCCTGGTCGTCGGAGACGATCTGTCGGGCTCGCCGCGCCGCTATTGGAGCCTCGACAGCGGCCGTCTCGACTCCGGGATCACGGACAGCCAGGCCGTGGCCCGCTTCCGGGACCTTTTCGTGGATTCCGTGCGCCTGCGCCTGCGCAGCGACGTGCCGGTGGGCTGCATGCTCAGCGGCGGGCTCGATTCGACCTCCATCACCTGTGTGGCCCACAAGATCCTCAAGACCCCCATCAGCACCTTCTCGGGAGTGACGGGGGACGTCAAGGGCGTCTACGATGAGAGCGACTACATCGAGTCCGTGGTCCGCGACACCGGCGCCGATTCCCATTTCCTGCGGTCCGACCCGGCCGACATCTTCGCGGCCACGGACGAGATGCTGGCCTTCCACGACGAGCCGATCTGCACCGTGACCTGGTTCTCCCTTTATCTCATCGCCAAGCTCGTGCGCGAGGCGGGCATGCCCGTGGTCTTGAACGGTCATGGAGGCGACGAGATCGCGGGCGGCTATTGGGACTACTATCAGTACCACTTCCACGACCTGGCCGCGGCCGGTTCCAAGGAGGAGCTCGCCTATGAGACCGCGGAGTGGTCCAAGAACCACGGCCGCGATCCAGCGGAGCTCGACCGCTACAGGGCCTACATCCCCGGCGTGCTCAAGGGGGAGACCCTGGAGACCTCGCGCTTTCCCGACTACTCAGGGCTCTTCCTGCCCGAGGTGGCCGCGAGGTTCCGCAAGGACATCCGGTTGGACACGGGCTTCAAGGACGTCCTGGCCCGACGCATGGCCTCGGACCTCCTCTACGAGACGGTCCCGCCCACCTTGAGGGCCGAGGACCGCAACACCATGGCGAACTCCATCGAGTCGCGCTCGCCCATGCTGGACCACCGGCTCGTCGAGTTCGCCTTCACCCTGCCGGGCCGTTTCAAGATGCGCAACGGCCTGGGCAAGTGGATCATCCGCGAGGCCATGAGGGGCATCCTGCCCGAGGACGTGCGGACCCGCAAGGACAAGGCCGGGTTCATCGCCCCTGCCGACGAGTGGTTCCGCACCGTCAACCGCAAGCAGATCCTGGACATGGTGGCCTCAGAGAGCTTCCGGGAGAGGAGGCTCTTCGACATCCCCAAGGTCTCGGCCATGATCCAGGAGCACCAGGACGGGGTCAAGAACCACCAGATGGTGCTCTGGCAGCTGATCAACCTCGAGCTTTGGTTCAGGCGTTTCTTTCCGAGCAAAGTCGCGGCAGGTTAACGGAGATAAAGGCATGGAACGTTACCTTCTTAAGAATAAAGAGTACTGGGACAAGGGCTACGAGGCAGAGAACGTGGAGAGCTTCGTGTTCCGCCCCTACGGCCGCATCTTCAAATGGGAGTTCGGCCTGGGCGGCAGCCGAGGGGAGAGGCTGCTCGATTTCGGCTGCGGCGCCGGGGCCGCGCTCCGGTTCTTCAAGGGCAAGGGGTTCGACGTCTACGGGGTGGACATCAGCCTGACCGACATCGACCGCTGTCAGCGCCGCATGCCGGACATCAAGAGCCATTTCGCGGTGATCCCGCCCGAGCCCTCCCGCAAGGACCGGTGGTTCGGCGGGAAGTTCAAGCTCGTCATCGCCATCCAGGCCATGTACTATTATTCGAACGCGGACATGGAGGAACGCCTTTGGTCGCTGTACGACCAGATGGCGCCCGGCGGCCTGATCTACGCCACCATGA
>JBAZSR010000019.1:0-22439 GCA_041662295.1 Elusimicrobiota bacterium
TCCGCGGTGATTGAGGAGCGGACCGTGCCGGTGAAATCGGAGGCGGTGGAGGCCTCGGCGGTGTAGCCGTCGCAGGCGACCGCGCCGTAGGAGAGGGTGATGCTGGAGACGAAGATGGCGCTGATCTGGGGATTGACGGGCGGGACTGCGGCAAGGCACAGCCCTGGGAGAAGGACCAGGCCGAGGGAAACCAGTAGCCGCATGAGGGTACCAGATTAGATTGTACCTTAGGATTGTTGCATTATGATGAAGATTTCGGACGATCTGCCTGAGATGCTACAATGCAGGCCGCATGAGGGCTATTCCCTGGCTGAGGCTGGGCTTCATCTTCCTGCTGGCGTTCGCGGCCCGGTCCCTGCCGGTGCAGCGGGCCTTCCATCGGGGCGACGTCTTCTTCTTCGGCAACGACGCCTGGCATCAGATGCGGCGGCTGGAGTTCGCGGTGAAGAACGGGCTGTCCATCCCTGACCCGGATCCCTACCTCAACTTTCCCGAAGGGGGCCGCAGTCACTGGGGGCCGCTCTTCACGCGGGGCACGGCACTGGCCGCACGTCTGGCAGGAGTGCCTTCGGAGAGCAACCACAGGCTGGAGGTCTTCGCGGCCTGGGTCCCGGTCGTCTTGGGAAGCCTGTGCTGTCTGGCCGCCTACGGGATCGGGTCATTGCTCTCAGGGCCGGCTGTGGGACTCTTGGCAGGGGTCTTCATGGCTGTCCTGCCGGCTCACATCGAGTACTCCATGTTGGGCCACTTCGACCACCATGTCCTGGAGTCTCTGCTCTTCGGCTTTGGGACCTTGTTCCTTCTCTTTGCCAGGAGAGACCCGAAGTCGCTTGCGTGGAGCCTTGCTGCCGGGGCGAGCCTGTGGCTTCTGTTTCTCACAGTGCCCGGCTTGGGCCTGCTCTACGCAGGGATCCTCTGGCTGGTCTGCATGCCCATGGCATGGGAGCGCGGCCGGCTCTGGCCTGCTTTCGCGCTTCCGGCAGTCCTGCTCCTGCCCTCCGCGTTCTCTTCCCTGTCCGAGCCATCGGCTGGCGTGACGGTCCTGACCGGACTGCCTTCCTGGATCATGCTCGAGCAGTACTCGTTCTTCCATCCGCTGTTTCTGGCCTTCTGCGCGGCCTCGCTGGGTTTGCTGGCTGACCTAAGGGCTTTTTTTCAAGCGGAGACCAACAGGCCTGACAGGGTCCTGAGGCTTTGCGGTCTGGCAGTCATTGCAGGAGCCCTGGCCGCGGCCCTGCTCTGGCCGGTCGCTGCAGGGATGGGGAAGTACCTGCTCAAGGGCTCGCCTTGGGTGAAGTACATCGCGGAGTACAGGCCGATCCTCATGCCGTATCCGGACCCTCGGTTCGAGCCGCACTTCGCGTTCCAGATGGCCACCTGGCTCTTCCCTGTCTTTCCCGTGCTCTGGGTCTGGGTCGCGCTCCGGCGCAAGGACGCTTTCCTCTGGCTGTGGCCGGGAATCCTGTTCTGCCTGGTCATGCTGCAGCTGCGCTACGTCCATGTCTTCGCCTACGGCCTGGCCCTGGTCCTGGCCGAGGCGTGGGTCAAGGTCCGAGAGAGCCGGCCGCGGTGGAAGAATGTCGCGGCTGTCGCGGCTGTCCTGGCGTTCATCCCGAGCGGGCAGTGGCTCTGGGCCCTGTCCAAGGGGAGCAGGTTCCGGTATCTCACGATCTCGGACCAGGACTACGACATGCTGCGGGCCCTCAGGCAGAACTCGGTCCCGACCTCGGGCTACGACGACCTCTCGGCCAAGCCCGAATACGGGGTGCTGGCGCCCTGGAGCCTTGGACACGCCATCATCTACCTGGGCCGCAGGCCGGTCGTGGCGGACCCGTTCGGCCACGGGGTGGAGAAGGAGGCCGCCTACTATACCGCGGTCGAGCCTGAAAAGGCCCTGGCCGTGCTCAGAGAGAACAAGGCGCGCTTCGTGGTCGGCCATGACACGAGCGACGAGCAGGTCAAGCGCATCTACGGCGATTATCTTTCCCTGCCCAAGGACCATCCTCTGATGAAAGGGGAGTGGGATAAGCTCTTCCAGATGAGACTGCTCACCATCCATCCTCCTCCGGGGTCCGAGGGTGTGCCTCCGTTCCATGGCCACAGGATCGTGCACCGCTCGGACGACGGCAGGGCGAGCCTCTTCGAGTTCAAGGATCCTGGAGGGGCCTCGCTGAAAGCTCCAGAGAAGAAAGGAGTCGTTTTAGCGCCAGCCCCGCGGCCGGCCGCACCTTCTCCGAAGGCGCAAGCCGTTGCTCTGCCCACGGACATCAAGACGGTCGCCGCGCTTGCCGGTGAGGAGCCGATCACCGAGGAGGACCTGGCGGATTCCATGGCCGTTGAATCCTGCTACGGGCCTGACGCGATCTCTTCACGCAGGGCCGGGTTCATTCGCATGCTGGAAACGGGCTTGATCGAAGCAGTGCTCGCCAGGGAAGGAGGCATCCGGATAGCGGCCAAGGAGTTCGAGGCCGAGGAGCGGAGGGTGGACCTCGAGACCAAGGCCCCGGACATCCTGGCCTGCATCAAGAAGCGCTTCTCCTTCGAGAAGGGCAGGGGCTTCGGATCCGAGCAGGGCAGGAAGCGCTACTGGCGGGTCTATCTGCGCAAGCACATGGCCAACTCGCGCTTCCACAAGTTCGTCAATTACAGCCCCAAGGTCCAGAAAGGCGCCTACGGGCTCAGGGACAGACTTCTGCCCAAGGTCCGGACCAGCGGGCCCTTCCCAGCCATGGCTGTTGAATCCGGCGTGGAATACTCGAGCCATACCTACTCGCTCGAGGAGCCCAAGGGCGAAGGGGGGACGGCCGGGCGTGCTTCGGCCATGCCTTGGTCGCCGTTCGAGAAGCTCTTCATCGAAGAGAACCTCAAGGACCTCGCTCCAGGCAAGGCCAAGCCCTCGGCCATCGATTCAGACGGCGAGGTCCGGTTCGCGCGCCTGCTCTCGGTCCGCCAGGGGACCTACGAGTTCGAACAGCTCCAGATCGCCAAGAAGAACGCGGCCGAGTACATGCTCTCCCTCTCGAAGTTCGACTGCTCCATCAACGACCCGGACCTCAGGGACTGGATCCGCTCCATCTCCGGCAATCCCCTGCTCGGGGCATTGAGACTTCGCTAGGGCCAGCCAGCATGATATCATCCCGTGGCCTGGCTGCCATCCTCGCCGTGGTCGCGTTCAACGGGCTCTGCGCCGCGGGCATGAAGTGGCTCGTGGAGCACGACCTCCTGCACCGGCACTGGATACTGCCCTCCCTGGCGGCCCTCCTGGCGTATCAGTGGGCGCTCAGCCGTCTCCGGCCTTGGCCAGGTCTGCGCGGGACAGCGCTCTCTTTGCTGGCCTTCGTGACCGGGCTCGGCGTGGTCATCTACCCTGGGATACTTAACTGCAACGAGGGTTGCTCCTTCAGGTCCGGGTGCGCCGCGCTCCTGGCCGGCCTGGTCTTCTGGAACGAGTCGCTCCACGCCGAAGGCCGTTTCTGGAACCGCCTGCGCTGCCAGGTGGCCGCGGCCGGGGGTCTCCTATGGGGCCTCTACCTCATCCTCTATCACAGGCAGTACACCTATTGGATGCTGGACATCGTATTCTTCATCTTGGCCCTGGGGCTCTGGCTTGGCCGCAGCCGGGCCGTCTTCCTCATCGCCTCGGTCGGGATCGTGGTCCTGGCAGGATTGCGCAACGCGGGCAACGAGCTTGTGGTGGTGTTCCTGGACCTGGGGCTGATCACAGCGCTCCTTTGCGGAGGGGGGGACTGGATCGAGGCGCGTCTGTCCCGTGGGGCTGCGGCAAAGACGCCCTCGGAGGCGGGGGCCACTCTGCGCGTCGTGGTGACCGCGGGCTTGTTCCTCATCCTCGCGGTCTACGCCGCCCAGCCGGCGTGGCTCATGGCCAACCCGGAGAAGCGCCGCGCCTTGCTCGAATCCCTGGCCCCGGCCTTCCCGATCCAGGACCCGGGCACGCTCTCGCCCCTGGCGTCGCGTTTGAGGGCGCATGTCCAAGCCCTTGCCGGGACCATCGGGGAGCGTTCCGTATACCTGCCCGCGGCCCAAGGCAAGGCCAGGGACTACATCGCGGCCCGGTTCCGGGACGCGGGCTATCTTCCCGAGTTCCTTCCTTACACCGGCCGCAGGCCCATGGACTTCCTGCGCTCCGAGCCCTACGTGAACATCGAGGCCCTCCTGAAGGGGCGCGTGGATTCCCAGGGCATCTGGGTCGTGGGGGCCCATTACGACACCGCGCCCGGCACTCCTGGCGCGGATGACAACGCCAGCGGCGTGGCTGTCCTGCTCGAGACCGCCCGTCTCCTGCGGGAGCGTGGCCCGGTGAAGCGCGAGACGCGCTTCGCGGTCTTCGACGCTGAGGAGCCTCCTTCCTTCGCTACCCGGGACATGGGGAGCCTGCGCTATGTCGATGGGCTTAAAGACCGCGGGGTGAAGGTCCGGTGCATGGTCAACCTGGAGATGCTCGGCTACTTCAACCCCAAGCCCGGGTCACAGCTCTTCCCGCCCTTCCTGAAGCTGTTCTTCCCGGACCGCGGAGACTTCGCGGCCCTGGCCGGGAACCTGCGGACTCTGGGCCTGCGCCGCGCTTTCGCTCGGGCCTGGGCTGAGGGCTCTCCGGTGGCGCTCGAGTCCTCGACCCTGCCCTTCATCTTCTCCACGCTGGCTATCTCGGACCAGCTCAACTTCTGGTACGCGGGCATCCCTGCCCTCATGCTGACGGACACGGCGTTCTTCCGCAATCCGCACTACCATCAGGCGAGCGACACGCCGGAGAAGCTCGACTACGAGAAGATGGCTGCCCAGACCGAGGCCTTGGTCCGCATTCTCGGCTCGGACCTCTGAGAGGCTACCGACAGACTGCCCAGGCAGCGGGTATCCGGAAGACCCTGACCGCGTTCGAGCAGAACACGGCGTTCCAATGCTTGGCCGGGATCGCCCTCTTGTAGGCGTCGAGGTAGGCCTTCATGTCGTTGAGGGGCCAGTCCGTGCCGAACATGAACTTCGAAGGGTCCTCGATCCAGTTGAAGGACCAGCGGATGGGCTTGATCACGTACTCCTCGACGTTCTTGGGGTCGAGCTTGGAGAAGTCCCCGATGAGCAGGGCCGAGGCCTCGACGTAGACGTTGGGATTCTTGTAGACGATCTCGGTCGCGGTCTCGACCCAGGGGTTGCCGAGGTGGGCGATGACGAAGCGCACGTCGCGGTTGGCGACCGCGACCTCGTCGATGGCCATGGGGTCGGCGTACTTGATCAGGGCGTCGCGCTCGCTGGTGTCCCCGGTGTGGAAGACCACAGGCACGTCGAAGCGGGCCGCGAGCCTGTAGACGGGGCCGTAGGCCGTGTCCGAGGCGTAGCGCGGGATGTAGCCGAGGTAGATCTTGACGCAGCCGTAGCGGCCCGAGGCCAGGCCAGCCTCGATGCGCTCGAGGTCCACGCTCTGGCCCACGCCGGCGCACTGCAGGACGCGGCGCTCCCGCAGGTCCGGGGACTTGTCGTCCTCGTAGTGCTCCATGCTGACCGAGGCCGTGATGCCCGCGGCCTTGCGCTGCTTGAGGTAGTCCTCCAGCGTGTAGGCGCCTCCGAAGAGGGGAACGGGCTTATGCCCGAAGCTTGTGTGCGTGTGGCAGTCCACGATTGGGAACGCTTTTGCCGCCGGGGAGGCTAGGGCCGGGAGGCGGGACAGCAGGAGGCCGAGGGCCAGCAGGGGCGCGGAGCGGTTCATGGGGCATCCTCCGAGATGCGGGAGACGTCGAATGTCGTGTACATCCAGGTCTCGCCCGTCACGTAGGACGTGTCCTCGACGCTGGATTTGATCGGCACGAAGCGGGCCATGGACTGGAAGAAGCCCCAGGCCGGCGAGCCCTTCTTGATGTGCGCGAGCATTTCCCCGGAGCCGGAGGCGCGCACGAAGCGCGCGCCGGCCAGGAAGAGGGCCTTGCCCGCGCCCTTGACCGGCGCGTCAGCGCGGGTGGCGATGTAGGCGGCGTAGAACGGGCCGGGGAGCACGACCTCGGCGCGCCTGGTGTCGTCGATGTAGCGGTCCGCGATGATCTGGAAGCCCGCCACGCTCCCTCTGTCGTCGAGGGCGAGGAAGACCTCGCTGTTCGGGTGGGAGATGGAGGTCATGATGTCCGGGTGCCAGCGCTCCCAGGACTTCTCGCGGATGATGCCCTCGATCTCCTTGAGGATGCCGGCCGCGGGCCTTGAGCGCGACAGCGCGGCCAGGGTCGCGATCCGCGGCGCGGCCTGAGGCTGGACCACGGGCGCGCGGCCCGCGAGCCACCAGGAGGCTGCGGAGAGCGAGGTCGCCAGGCCTCCCATGACCTGGAAGGCCGCGGCCGCGGGGCGGGCCGCCCCGCCGGCCATGACCGAGAAGTGGTCGAAGAGCCAGCCCAGGGGGAAGAAGCCGGCGGCCGCGGCCGCGAATCCGATCGCGGCGGCCAGGCCGAGGATCGTGCCGCGCAGACGCTCCGGCGCCTCGAGCTTGATGAGGGTCTCGCTCTGGACGAGCAGTCCTCCGAAGGCGACGCCGAACGGCACGATGGCGAGCAAAGCCGGCAGCGAGCCAGGCAGGCAGAAGGCCCAGGCGCCCAGAAGGCTTGCCGCGAAGAAGCCGGCCCAGCGCTGCGTGGAGCGGATGAAGGAGGCGCGGCTGTCAGGTCCTGCGGAGAAGTCCCGGGTCAGCCTCTCGCTGAGCCAGGTGCCGACGAAGCCGCCCACGCAGAAGAGGCCGGTCATCCAGCCCATCACGCCTGCCGCGGCCTGGGGCGTAGGCGCGGTTGCCAGGCTCCAGGCCGGGCCGAGCATGAGGTAGATCCAGAGGTTCAGGGCCGTGGCAAGGCCGAAGAGGCCCGCGGCCCAGCGAAGAGCGGGCTTTCCGGCCAGTTCGGAAAGGGCCTCGCGGACGCTCCCTGTCTTCGACGCCGGGGCAGCGGACGGGGGGCGGACCGCGGCCAGGGCGAGGAGGGCGCCAAGGCCGAGGACGCCGCCGAAGATCGCGAGGGCAGGGCCGAAGCCCCCGACCGAGATGGTAGACCCGATCAGGAAGGGACCGGCTACGCCCACGATCTCGATGAGGCGCTGTTTCCAGGCGCCGAACCTGTTGACTCCAGCGATGTCGCTGCCGTGGAGCGCGGTGGCGGAACTGGCTTCCGCGACCCTGTTGGCTCCGGTCAGGAGATAGTCCGCGGCGAACAGGGCGCCCAGTACGGGCAGGCTGAGCGCGCCCGCGGCGTAGAGGCCTCCCATCACTGCGGCTCCGATGGAGCGGACCAGGAGCCCGGTCACGTAGACCTTCCTGATGCCGAAGCGGTCCACGGCCGGCCCGCCGAGGACGCTGCCCAGGGCCAGGGCCATGACCGAGCCCGCGCAGAGGACCGCCGTGGAGAGGAAGCTTCCGGAGAGCGATTGGGAGAGGAAGGGGACCACGAAGGCGCCGGTCTCGAGCCAGAGCTCGGCTGCCGTGACGCTGCCCAGGATGCCGAGGGAGGTCCTGCGGATATTCCGGGCTTTCTCGGCCAGGGGGGCAGCGGCCGGGGCCGCTGAGGCGAGACTGGAGACGGGCTCCGGAGCCGGGGCGAGGCTCGGAGCGAGGCTCGGAGCGGATGTTCCCTCGAGCTCCCGGGGCAGGGCCGAGTCCGGCCGGCCGGCTGGTTCGAAGCCGCGGTCCAGAGCGTGCCGCCAGACGAGGTCCTCGAGCGCTGGTCTTGCAGGCACCACCGAATCCTTGGAGGTCGCGAGGCCTTGGCCTTGCGCCTGATCCTCCTGGCTGAGGGTCGGGCTGAGGGGCGGGCTGATGGGCGAATGGAGGGTTCCAAGCTGGAGCCCGGGTTGTGACGCGAGCGGCGCGGGAGCGATGACGGCGCGCTCCATCATCGCGCCTGGCAATGCTGTCAGGCCCGCGTCAGCGCCGAGCCCGACCGCTTCCGATGCAGGGAGGGTGATGCCGGATGCCT
Source organism: Elusimicrobiota bacterium (assembly GCA_041662295.1). Taxonomy (GTDB): domain Bacteria; phylum Elusimicrobiota; class Elusimicrobia; order UBA1565; family UBA9628; genus JACQWX01. The sequence goes on from JBAZSR010000019.1 coordinate 7,953, forward strand.
GAGGGAGGATGGCCCCGCTTCGGAGAGGAGTGGTCAGGGGTCCTGTCTGGAGAGTCAGGGTCTGGGCGAAGCCGGAGGACCCGCGGGCCGGGCCTGTTCCCGCCAGCGGGAGGATGATTGAACTCGTGCCGGTCCCCGCGCCGGGCCCTGCGCTGCGGACCGCGGAGATCGTGTTCGCGGAAAGAGGCGAGCACTGGAGCAGGAGGGCTGTCGCTGTCAGGACCGCGACAGCGGAGCGGAGACCGCGGAAGGGTGTCATTCTTTCAAGAAGGCATTATAAAGCAAGGCGGAACATGAGAGATGAGTCATTCGACCCAAGGGTCGTTCAACATTGGACCTACCATCGGAGGGGACTGTTGCGGAGGGCTTATGCGAGGAAGTTATCCCCAAGCATACGGTACCGTATGCTTGGGGATAACTTCCTCGCATGCAAGGGACTATGCAGCATGCAAGGAACATCCCGGCAGGCAAGGACTCTCAGAACGGGAACAGCACGCCGCGCTCGCGGAGCTTCTCGAACTTGGCGGCGGAGAACTCGTAGAGCCGGGCCGGCCGGGTGAGGCCCTCGGTGCGGCTCTCCCTGGTGGCGGAGAGCACTCCGAGGGAGAGGACCTTGCGTCTGAAGTTGCGCTTGTCGATCTTCTTTCCGAGGACGGCTTCGAAGGAGCGCTGGAGCTCGGTCAGGGTGAAGCGCTTGGCCACGAGCCCGAAGGCTGCGGTCGTCCACTCGAGCTTCCAGCGCAGGCGTTGTCTCGCGTAGTCGAGGATGGAAGCATGGTCGAAGGCGAGTTGAGGGGGCTTGTAGGCCTCGAACCACTCGGCCTCGGCCGCGTCTCCCCCGGCCGCGGGCCTGGGAAGGGCCGGGCCCGGTGGGAGGAGCGCGAAGTAGCTCACGGACAGCACGCGGCCGCGGGGATCGCGTCCCGGGTCGCCGAAGGTGTAGAGCTGTTCGAGGTAGACGTCCGCGACCCCTGTCTCCTCGCGAAGCTCCCTGCGGGCCGCCTCCTCGAGCGGCTCGTCCTCCTTGAGGAATCCTCCAGGCAGAGCCCAACGGCCCTGGTGGGGAGGCACCCCGCGCTTGACGAGCAGGGTCTTGAGCGTGTCGTCCGCCACCGAGAAGATGACGATGTCCACCGCCACTTTCACCCCGCCGGTCCGCTCGGGCATGGCGAGAGTATAGCGTTTTTACCGGCGAGAAGCCGGAGACGCTCCGCTTCGAGCGAGGCCTCGAGCTCCACCGGGTACGGCTTCGCAGGGGGACGGCGGATGTCGAAGGTCATGTCGCGCGCGGGCTTGACTGCTTCGGATGCCCGCCGAAGGGGCGGGACGCGAATGCCGAGGGCTCTTCGGCATTGCCGCTGGGGAACCTGCTAGAATCCCCTTCCTATGATGGCGGACGGACGGCGTTCAAGCCAGCCTCTCTCGACCCGGCTCGCGCCGGCGCTGGTCTGCGCCGCGGTCCTCGCGGTCTACCTCCCCATCCTATTCAACGGGTTCGTCAATTGGGACGACGGCCCGGTCCTTCTCAGCAACCCGCACTTGGCGGCCTTGGAGGAGCGCGGTTGGGGCTGGATGCTGACGAGCCCGTACAACTCGACCTATCAGCCGCTCGTCTGGCTGGTCTACGGGATCGTTCTCACTCTGTTCGGGCTGAGCGCCCCGGTCCTCCATGGCTTGAGCCTGGCCTGTCACCTTGCCATGAGCCTGGCGCTCTACGGGACGGCGCTAGCGCTCTTCGCCTCGGCGCGAGGGAGGGCGGGGTCGCGACCGGCGGACGAGGCTTGGGCCGCCGCCGCGGCCGCCGTCTTCTTCGCGGTGCACCCGTTGCAGGTCGAGGCCGTGGCCATGGCCGCCGGCCTCGCGGACGTCATGGCCTCTCTCTTTGGGCTCCTTGCCCTGCGCTCCTACCTCCTTTCGCGCGGCGAGCGGATGGCTCGCGCCTGGCTCTGGTTCCTGGCAAGCGCGGCGTCGCGCTGGCACGCCGCGGCCATGCCGGTCCTTCTGCTCATGCTCGACGCCTGGGTCCTGGAGCGGCTCCCGGCTGATCCCCGGCGCTGGCTCGAGCCGGGGCCGCGCAGGGTCCTCGTCGAGAAGCTGCCTTTCCTCGCCCTCTCGGCCGTTCTTGTCGCGGTTCACGGCTGGGCCAAGGCCTCTGACGCGGAGGGCGTTGCCGTGGCCTTCAGGCCCGCGGAGACCCTGGCCGCGCTGGTCTTCTATCCATCCAAGCTCGCCTGGCCCGGCGCGCTCCTCCCTTACTACGTCTTCTGGGGAGACCGGAACCCTCTCGACCTCGGCCCGGGTCTCTGCGCCTTGGCGGTCCTGGCCGCGGCCGCGGCTCCCTTTCTCCTGCGCTCTTGGCCCCTCGGGATCGCCCTGGCATCGTACGCCGTGTCCATCGCGCCGACCCTCGGCCTCTATTCGAACGGAATGATCTTCGGCCACGACCGGCACGCCTACTTCGCGTGCCTGGGCTTCTTCCTGCTGGCGGGAGCCGGCTTTCTTAAGGCGTGGCGGCGGGCTGGGCCGGGAGTCCGCTCCGCCTTCGCCGCGGGGCTGGTCGGGACCGCGCTTCTCCTGGCCCTCCAGAGCCGGGAGCAGGCGCTCGCGTGGCGAGACCCGGTCTCCTTCTGGGAACGCGTGCTCGAGTGCGATCCGCGGGAGCACGAGGCACATCTCCGACTCATCGACGCCCTGTTCCGGCAGGGGCGCTGGCGGGATGCGGCCTCGTGGGCCGCCAAGCTCGCGCCTCTGGACCCGGACCGTGGAAGGACCCTTCTCGGTCAGGCCTACGCCAACCTTGCCTTGGACCTGTGGAGGCGCGGCGACTCCGCCGGGGCCGTCAAGACGGCCCGCTATTCCCTTGAGTGGGACGGCAGTCTCGCCCGCTCGCATTCCAACCTGGGGCTGATGCTTCTCGAGCTCGGCAAGCGGGAGGAGGCGGCCACCGAGCTCCATGCGGCCTGCGCGCTCGACCCCAAAGACGAGGCCTGCGCCAAGGCGTCAAGGCTCGCCATTGACTCCCGTTCTGCCGACTGAATCAGCCGGCTTCCCCGCGGACCAGACGCCGACAGCGGCCACGAGGAGGAGGCTGAGGCGGCCGACCAAGGCGTAGCGGGCCGCGGCGTCCCCGGCGGTCCAGCCGTGCTGGCGGATGAGGCGCACGATGTCGTGGCCCGTCTCCTTGGTGGTGGAGATGGCCTCGCCCCACATGATCCTGTGCTCGGGGTCGGGCAGGGACCACTCCCAGTGCCAGCACGCGGCGGCCAATGAGAACGCCGCCGCGGCCATGACGGGCCAGCGGAAGAAATCCCAGCGCAGTCGGCCGGGCACGGGGCGGAAGAAGGCCGAAATCAGGAGGGCAGGGACGACCATCTCCCCGGCGCAGCCGCCGAAGAGCATCCACGCCTCGTCGGCTTGCCTGCCCGCGAAGAAGAGGAAGAATGCCTGTCCCGCGGCCAGGCCGGCGCAGAGCGCTCCCAGCAGGAGGCTCCGGGAGCGCAGCGCTGTCCGCAAGCCCCACGCGAGCAGGCTCGCGAAGGCCAGGGCGACCAGGGGTGAGGGCTCGGCGCTGTTCAGGGCGAAGCCGAAGGGCAGGGGCAGGGACCAATATCCGCCGAGCCAGGCCACGGCGGAGTGGCCGACCTCGTGGAACATGACGTGGACGGGGAAGCCCAGGGCCCACCAGACATCCCTGATGAGCAGTCCCAGGCCGAGGCAGACAAGCACGGCCAGGCCGTCGGCCCAGGGCCGGCTCGGCGCCGCTGCCAGGACCGGGCTTTCCTCAAGGAGGGGGGAGGAGTCCCAGCCGCCGCCTCCGCTGCCGCGGATGACGTGATAGAGATAGGCGGCGATGGCCAGGACGATGACGCAGAGGACCGCGACAAGGCTCATCCGGGGTTCAGCCCCCGGAGAAGACCGGGGCGACGACGACCCGGTCGCCGTCTTCGAGCGGGTCGCCATCCGCAAGAGGCCGTCCCTCCCGGGTGGCCACGTGCTCGACCTTGTCGAGGCAAAGCCTCCTGGCGAGGCCGGCCGCCGTGACCGGGCCCCGGAAGGAGAGGTCCTTCTCGGTGAAGCCCAACGTCTCGGTGAAGCGGCCGATGAGCCGGACCCGGACCTTCAACCCTATACGCCCCGGTTGCCCATGGGCACGCAGTCGTCCGAGACGACGCAGACCTTGGCGAGCTGGTCCGCCTCTTTCTCGAGCCCCACGGAGACCATGGTCTTGCGGGTCGGGACCCCGCGTTTGTCCCAGCCCCTGATGTCGTAGTAGTGGCTGAGGAGCTCGTCGTACTTGTCCATCTCGAGGTGCTTGCCCGCGATGATGCCATCCTTGTCCGCGATCTTCGGGTCGAAGTAGACGCGGGGCGGATAGTCCGCGGTCCGGTCGGTGTCCGGGTGCTCGCGGCACCAGTAGGCCTTCATCAGCGCGTAGATGCGGTCCCCGGTCTTGAGGAAGTCCTCGAGGGTCCAGTTCGCGCCGGTGGCGATGTTGTAGTACTCCGGGTAGTTCTTGAGGTCCCAGCCGAGCTCGATCCACGGGAACCGGCAGATGGGCAGGGACTCGAAGATGGAGCTCCTGATGCGCTGGAGGTCCACCACCTTCTGGGCCTTGTCGCGTCCGTAGCCGCCGCGCTCGGAGAACTTGAGCTCGTAGGTGATGATCCAGGCTTCCTTGTGGTGGGCGCCGATGGCGCTCGTGCCGAAGGCCAGGGCCTGGCCGGGCACGTACTTGCAGTTGTAGGCCGAGAGCTCGAGGCCCTTGCACTGGATGGCGTAGGCTTCCGAATGGTGGCCGACCTTCTTGGCGGCCTTGAGGCTGCCGTCCGCGAGCAGGTCGCCGATCCCCTCGCGCAGGGCGATCATGCGCGTGAGCTCCTTGGCGCGCTCCGCGTCCCCGAACTTGAAGTCCCCCTTGGTTGCGCCCTGGTCGATGGCGTCCGCGTACCAGGAGAGGGTTCCGCCGGTCGAGATGGTGTCGATCCCGAAGTCGTCGCACATGTAGTTCAGGGACGCCATCTGCTTCATGTCGTAGATCTCGAGGTTCGGGCCGAGCATGCCCACGTTCTCGTAGTCGATCTCGGACTCGTGGCCCTCCTTGTCGAGGATGGCGATGCCGCAGCGCATGGTGCAGTGCGGACAGCCGTAGGTCGCGACGCGCGCCTCGCTGGTGCGCTGGCCGTCGAGCTTCCAGGCCTCTGAACTTTGGCTGTGGCGGTGGTTGCGCACGGGAAGGGCCGCCATCTCGTTGCACCACGACAGGACCGCATTGGTGCCCTGCACGGACCATTTGGACGTCTTGTCCATGGCGCCGACCTTCTTCAAGTCGCCGACGCCGCGGGCCTTCATCTCCTTGGGGTCGGCCATGGGGATCTCCTTGGTCCCCTTGACCACGATGGCCTTGAGGTTCTTGGAGCCCATGACCGCGCCGATGCCCGGCCTTCCGCCCGCGCGGCCCTCCATGCTGCGCACGACCGCGAAGAGGACCTTGTTCTCCCCGCCCTGGCCGATGCTCAGGATCCCGGCGGTCTTGCCGTACTTGTCCTCGAGGACCTTCTGGGTGTCGAAGGTGCCCTTGCCCCAGAGGTCGTCCGCGGGGTGGAAGGTGACCGTGTCGTCCTCGACGAGCACGTACTCGGGCTTGGCGGATCTGCCCTCGAAGATCATGATGTCGTAGCCGGCCTTCCTGAGCTGGATGGTGATGTGCGAGCCGATGTTGCCGTCAGCGTAGGTCCCGGTGAGGGGGGACTTGGCGGCCACGACGGTCTTGCCGGAGTTCGGCATGGGCACGCCCGCGATGGGGCCGAGGACCACGAGGAGCTTGTTGTCGGGGCCGAGGGGGTCGACGCCGGGGGCCAGTTCGTCCCAGAGGATCTTCAAGGCGAAGCCGCGGCCGCCGATCCACTTGCGGGCGAACTCCTCGGTGAAGTGCTCTTTCTTGTAGGTCTTCTTGGTGAGGTCGATGCGCAGGATGTTGCCGGTCCAGCCTTTCATGGCGTTCCTCCGATGGTAGAGTGCGTGCCCTGAGTCCATGAAAGCCTAACAGGGCCCGGGGTGTCAAGGCCTTGGCCCCCGATCCGCCCTTGCGGTCCATGTACGGCATGGTCTGGTCAAGCTTTCCCCGCCCTTTTGCCGTACCCGCAGGGCCATGGGGCCCGGAGGGTGCTGGGGGCGGCACTCACGATAACACCCATTATGGTATGCGCGGGCGCTACGATGGAGTCCTTATGTACGTCCAACACGACGACTGTGATACAATTGTTCATGAGGCGGCAGCCTCCTGTTCTGTGTGGATAGGCTCTGTGCGGAGCGACCCACGTTATGCTGAACTAGGAGGTTGCCGGTTCGTTCAATCTATCTACGTATCGGTCTGATGTCGTGCAAGAGCCATCGAATCCAGTTCCCATGATGCTGATTGACGGCGACTGCCGGTTCTGCAAGGACTGGATCGGGAAATTGCGCCAGCTGACGGCTGGGCGAGTGGACTATGCGCCCTATCAGGAAGCGCTTGCCTCTTATCCGCAGGTCACTGAAAAGCAGTGCCGGGAAGCGGTCCAACTCATGATGCCCGACGGCTCGGTCTATTCCGGCGCGCGGGCCGTGTTCAAAGCGCTGGCCCTGTCTGGAAGATACAGCCTTCTGTCCCGGCTTTACGACGATCTGCCGTTGTTCGGCCGGCTAGCGGAGTCGTTCTATCAGACCGTCGCCCATCACCGCGGCATCATTTCAAGACTCAGCCGCTGATTTCAGCCCTCTATACGGATGGCCGGCTCGAGCCGGTCGAGCACCCGGGCGAGGCGGTCGTCTGCGGTTTCGGCCAAAGCTTTGAGGCGCTCGTCTCCGACGAGCTGCATCAAGGCCGAAGGCCTGGCCAGCTCCACCGAGACGCGTCCCGGCGCGGCCTGCCGCACCACCGCGTTGCAGGGCAGGAGACTGGCCACGTCGGGGTCCATGGAATAGGCCTCGTAGGCCAGCTGTGGGTTGCAGGCCCCGAGGATGACGATCGGGGCGATGTCCTTGCCGAGCTTCTCCTTGATCTTGGCCCTCATGTCGATGCTGGTCAGCACCCCGAAGCCCTCGGCCTTGAGGTTCTCGGTCAGCCTGGGGATGAGCTCCTCCACGGTGCCGGCCACTTCCTTCTTCATATTGATCGAGCGCATGGACCCTCCTCTGGGCCGGACGCCCGTCCCGGGCGTGCGGCGGTCGTGACTAGGATAGTCCGGGTAGGTCAAAGGGAGGTCGCAGGAGTCCCCGGCCCGGCCTTCAGGCGTCAAGTCCGCGGACTTCTGAAGATCCGCGGATGACTTGATTCTCCTATGACATTTCGAGTATACATTGGACACCAGCTATCTTGAGGAGGCTCTTTGCATGCCCAATAACCGGCTCGGCGACAAGACCGTCTTGGCGCTCTTGAACAAGGCCCATTCCGACGAGTTGACGGCCATCCACCAGTACATGGCCCAGCATTATGCGTTGGCTGACGCGGATTTCGGCCAGATCGCGGCCCAGGTCAAGCTCATCGCCATCGACGAGATGCTCCACTCCGAGAAGCTGGCCGAGCGCATCCACGAGCTGGGCAGCGTGCCCCTCATGAAGATCTCCATCCCCACCAAGCACGGCCAGAAGGTCGGCGAGATGATGCATTACGACTCCGGCCTCGAGGTCACGGCCATCAAGGACTACAACAAGGCCGCCCAGGTCTGCCTCCAGCACCACGACAGCATCAGCTCCAAGCTCTTCGAGCAGCTCGCCCAGGAGGAGCAGATGCACCTCAACTACTTCGACTCCGTGGCCGGCCACATCAAGGAGCTCGGCCAGGCCTACCTCGCCCAGGTCGCGGGCGGTCCCGCCGAAGTCGGCGCCAAGCCCGTCATGGGCTTCGTGGCCAGCAAGGCCGGCGGCGGCGCCAAAGCCGCGTGATCCAGGCCGCCAGCGACAAGTTCAACGGCGCCGGCATCACCGCTCCGGGCTATTCCCTGATGGCCTGAATCCCATCCGAGAGATCTGGGGCAGGGCTTCTCGGATGGCGGTTATCCTGAGCAGGGGCGCTCGCGATAACGCCCATTCTGCCGGTGGAGGCTGCTAATGATCCCTGTTTGCAGGAACCGCTAGAACTTCCCGGTGGCCGGGGTGGCGCGGTTGTAGGCCCAGTCGCGGATGGCCTTGACCTGCTCGGCCATGGTCTTGGAGAGCGGGACCATCCTGTCGGTCTGGGCCTCGATGTCCTTCAAGGTCATCGCCCGCCCGGCCTGGCGCGCCTCCACGCGGGCCGAGATGACGGCCTGCTCGATCTCGGCGCCGCTCCACTCCTTGGTGCAGTAGACCAGGAACTTGAGGTTGAAGTCCTTGGGGTCCACGCCGTTGCGCAGGAGGTGGATGGTGATGATCTGGGCCCGCTCCTCGTCGGTGGGGAGGTCGCAGAAGAACACCTGGTCGAAGCGGCCCTTGCGCACGACCTCGGCCGGGAGCATCTCGATGCGGTTGGCCGTGGCCGCGACGAAGATCAGGGGGGGCTTCTCCTGCATCCAGGTGAGGAACGACGAGAAGACCATGGACTGGGGCGAGGCGGCCTCCTTGGGCGTGCTGAGGGAAGCCTCCATCTCGTCGATCCAGAGCACGACGGGAGCCACGGCCTCGATGGAGTGCAGGGCGCGGTGGAAGGTGGCCTCGGGGCTGCCGTAGATGCCGGAGAAGACGAGGCTCATGTTGAGCCGGAACAGGGGCACCTGCCAGGTGCCCGCGATGGCCTTGGCCAGGAGGCTCTTGCCGCAGCCGCTGACGCCCATGATGAGCACGCCTTTGGGGACGGGAAGGCCGGCCTTGACCGCGTCCTGGCTGAAAAGGCCCTTCCTCTTGAGGGCCCAGTCCTTGACGTTCTCGTGGCCGCCGACCGCGCCGGTGTCCTCCCGCAGGGGGACGAACTCGAGGAAGCCGGCCTTCTTGGTCATCGCGCCCTTCGCGGCGAAGATGCTCTCGAGCACGGTGTCCTTGGCCGCGCCCGTGCTGAAGACGCGGTGCATGACGTGCTCGGCCTCCTTGAGGGTCAGTCCGCGCAGGGCCAATAGGACCTGGGAGCGCAGGTCCGGCAGGAGCTCCGCGCCCGGGAAGAGCTTCTCGATGCCGGCCACGCGGGCCGAGAGCTCGTCGGCCGAGGGCGCCTCGAGCTCGACGAGGCAGAGCTCCTTCTCGAGGGAGTCGGGCAGGACCGCGACCGGGGAGACCAGCACGAGGGCCGACTTGTAGTCGCGGCAGTAGGAGAAGTAGACGTCCCGCAGGCTGCGGACCACCCGCGGGTCGTCCATGAAGGCCGAGATGTCCTTCATGACGCAGAACCCGGGCCGCGGCCGCGCGATGAGCTCGCTCAGGGCGGCCAAGGGGTCGCGGGTGTCGGCCCCGCCCGCGGCAGCGGGCTCGAGCCCGCGGACGCAGCTCCAGGTCGTCATGGAGCCGCCGGGAAAGCTTCGCGGCAGCAGGGACGCCAGGCAGTCGGTGACGCGGTCCTCCTCGGGCGTGTGCAGGTAGATGAGAGGGTGGCGTCCTTCGATCGCGCGCAGGATCTGCTCTTCGAATTTGGGCATCTAGAACTCCGCTTTAAGGTAGTGCAGGAGCATCTTGAGATGATAGGTCTCATCGGCCAGGATGCCCTTGACCAGGAGCGCGTCCAAGGGCTCGAGGTCGCATCGAATCATGTCTTCGTAGCAGCGGACGGCCGCGAGCTCGCGCTCGATGTGGCGCTTGAGGACCGCGGTGAGCTTCTCCTCTTTGAGGAGGGCTGGGGGGGCCTTGACGCTCCTCGCCGTCTCCGGGAAGGTGTTCTGGAGAGCGGCCAGGTGGACCTTCTCCTCCTCCCCGAAGCGCTTGAAGGCCTTGCCGATGCTCTCTCCATCGGCCAGGGTGTTCCTGAAGCGGCGGGACTCCTCGGCGTAGACCTCGAGGTCCAGCCATTCCGCGGTCACGGCCTGCCTCGCGAGGCCTTCCAGCTTGTTCATGATCCCTTCCCCCGGATGCGCATGTGGTCTCCGCTTCGGCCGTAGTGGAGCTTGAGGATCTCGGCAACGACCGAGACCGCGATCTCTCCAGGGGACTTGCCGCCGAGGTCGAGGCCGACCGGGGAGTAGACCCTCGAGAGATCCGCCTTCGGGACCTTTTTGGCCGCCGCCTTCACGGTCAGGGCCACCTTGCTCCTGCTGCCGATCATGCCGATGTAGCGGGCCTCCGTCTTGAGCGCGGCCACGAGGCACTCGAGGTCGAGGCTGTGCCCTCGGGTCACGATGACGACATGGGTCTTCGCGCCCACGGCCGCCTTCGGGACCGCGGCGTCGGGCGCGGCCAGGATGAGCCTGCTCTTGGGGAAGCGCTCCTTGTTGGCGAACTCGGGCCGGTCGTCGGCCGCGATCGTGGGGATCCCGGCCGTGGAGCACACCCCTGCGATGGCCTCTCCCACATGACCGGCCCCGAGGATGAGGACTTCCAGGGTCCGGACGTGGACCTCGATGAAGACCTCCACCCTGCCCATGCAGATCATGCCCGTGCCCTCAGGTTTGAGGTCATAGACGGCCTTCTTGCCTGCCCCGGCCTTGATGCAGGCCAGGCAGTCCTTCATGGTCAGGGCTTCGAGCTTGCCCCCGCCCACGGTGCCGGCGAAGCTCCCATCGTCGTAGACGATCATCTTGGCCCCGGCGTCGCGGGGCGTGCTGCCCGAGGCGGAGATCACGGTGGCCAGGGCCGCGGACCTGCCGGTCTCCATGGCGTCGCAGAAGAGCTTGGTGGGGTTCTCGTTCATCTAAGGAGTTTATATAATCTTTCGGTGCCGGGGATTAAGTTATTTAAGTTGTTGGTGCTTGATGCCGATTCCTGAAGCCAACAACTTAAATAACTTAATCCCCGGCACCACTCAAATGACATCAGTCATGCACCAACAACGCCAATGAACCCATGGGATAGGCATCGGCTGACATCGGCGCGGGCCGTGGAGATATTCGTGGCCTTCTGCGGCCTCCTGCTGGCGTTCTACGTCAACTATCTGGCAGGCAGTCTCGCGGATGTGCAGGGCGAACTCGCCCGGCCCTCCCCGGACCTGCTCCTGCGCACCCTGCCGTTCGTGGACCTGCGGATCGTCTTCGTCTGGGGGTTCGTGGCGTTCCTGGTCTGGGCGTGCTTAGCGGGGTGGATTTTCGAGCGCCACCGGATCGCGCACATCCTCTGGCTCTACGCCCTGCTCATCCTCGTGAGAGCCTTTTTCCTCATCCTGACGCCCATGCATCTGCCCGACGGCGCGCTCCTGCCCCGCGAGGACTCCGTGCACCTGTTCATCGGCGGCTTCGTCAACTTCAAGCACGACATGTTCTTCTCGGGGCACACGGCCATGCCGTACCTCGGCTATCTCGCGCACCGCAGGACCTGGGTGTCCTGGAGCTTCCTCGGGCTCTCCGTGGTCATGGCCGTGACCGTGCTCCTGGCGCGGCTGCACTACTCCATCGACGTCTTCGCGGCCTATTTCATCACCTACGCGCTCTACCGGTTCGAGAGGCGCTGGCTCAGGCGCCCGTACCGGAGGCTGAGGCACGCGGTCTTCCTGAGGCTCAGCGGTCCGACCCCAGCCTGACCGGGCTCAGCGCTCACCAGTCTTCCCAGAGCCGTCCCAGCCGATACCTCCAGTCGGGCAGGCGCGGTTCGACGGACTCGAAGCGCCCGGGACCGATGTTGAAGAACTCCGGCAGGTTGGCGGAGAGGCCGTCCTCGTCCCGCAGATGGCTCAGCAGGACCGGCGGCGAGCCGCGGCCCTCCTGGTCGATGTGGGTGAGCATGAGCTCCGTCCTGCCGCCGGGGAGCTTGGAGGAGAAGACCAGCCAGCGGCTGTTGGGGGACCAGGTGTGCCAGGAGTCGCCTCCCGGCCCGTTGGCTCCAAGCTTGCGCGCCTTCCCGCCCACGGCGGGGACGATGTAGAGGTCGCTGTCCTCCCGGAGCAGCATCGCGCCGTTGGCGGACTGCGTGAAGACCATCCATCTGCCGTCCGGGGAGACCCTCGGATAGTAGTTGCTCCGGCCGTTGCCGGACGCTCCAGGAACCGGGACCGCCTTCCCTCCCCGTCCCTCATTGAACGGGACGCGGTAGACGTCGTACTTGATGGGGTAGATCCGGTCCAGCTCGCGCCAGCCGAGACGCTCCTGCTCCTTCTCGAGCGCCGGAGCGAGGCCCTCCCGATTGATCTTCTCGTATTGGGGGGTCAGCTTCGCGCGGAAGAAGTAGATCTCCTTGCCGTCGGCGCTCCAGGAGCCGGGCATCTGGACGAAGGCGGGGTCGTCGGCGCCCGGCAGGGGACGGACGGAGCGGTCCTCCGGTGTGAAGACCGCGAGGATCCCCTTGGTCGGGAAGCTGTAGCTGACGAGGTCCCTGCACGGGCCCACGGCGACGCCCATCATGGAGGCGCCGCCCGTCACGACGCGGGTCCCGTCCGGGGAGATCGAGGACAGGAGCGCTTGGTGGCGGTCGCGCTCCTTGCGGGGAAGGCGGAGGAAGGAGTTGAGGTCCACGCTGTCCCGCCAGCGCCAGACCACCCGCTCCTCGGGGTCCCGGAAGAAGAGGTACGCGGACCGGTCCTCGTGGGCCTTGTCGTCGATCAGGGGGTTGAACTCGAAGCCGAAGACCCGGCCGTCGTTGGACGAGGCGTGGCAGTTGTAGCACCGGCGCTGGTTGCGCAAGACCGTTTCCGGAGCCTCGTAGGCGGAGACCCACCCCAGCTTCCATTTGACCTTCACGTAGTCATCCGGCTCGGGGAAAGGGTTGGGGACCACGCGATAGAAGATCGGGGCTCCCACCGGGTCCTCGGAGGTGGAGAAGGACACGGCCGCGCGGGAGCCCGCGCCCGGGGCGGCCCCGACGGACTTCAGGCCGCGGACCTCCAGGACCGCCTTCGAGCCCAGCGAGGCGGCCTTGATCTGCTCCCAGGCGTCGCGGGGCGGGGTCCACTCCGTTGATCCGCTGGAGTACTCGAGCCGCTGTCCGCCGGCCTTGAAGGAGAAGGTCAACAGCCAGGCCTTGCTCCGCGGATCCGCGTCCTCCCAGCGGAAGACCGGGGACCGCATGTCAGCGGGGAAGAGGGTCCCATCGACGGGTTCAAGGAAGCGGGTGCGCTGCGGCCGGGCCGCGGGAGGGGGCCCGGCAGAGGGACCAACGGGAGGGATCGGAGGCGCCTGCGGCCCCCATGTCTCGATGCGCCAGCGCTCGAACTCGCCCCTGACGCGGACCGTGGTCCCGATCCACGCCTCCTTCGTCCGCTCCCAAGACCGGCCCGGGAGGGAGGCGGCGGTAATGGCGCTCAGCTTGGCGACGCCCCAGACCGCGTTCAAGCTGCGTCGGACCGCGGACAAGGCGTTTGCCGCGGCCCCGCGGACAGCGGTGAGCTTCCGGTCGAAGGAGTCGCTCAGCCTAGCGAGGGAAGCCTCTGTCTCGGCGCGGAACCGCCCGGCCCTGAGGCGGCGGACAAGACTCGCGGAACGCTGCTGTGTCTCGGCCAGGCGCGGCCAGGCCGAGGGGGCGTCCCGGAGAGCGGCCGAGAGGTGCCGCTGCGCGGCCTCAAGGTCACCCGCGGACTCGGCCAGCCTCGCGGCGTCGAGCAGGGCGGTGACCCGGAAGTCGGGCCGGCGGCTGAAGAGCTCCGCAGCCTTGGCGTAGTCCGCGAGCGCCGCAGACCTGTTCCCCGCGGCTTCCCGGACCACGGCGCGGCTCTGGAAGGCCTCGGGGTCGCCAGGGACTCGTGCGACGGCTTCGTCGAGCCTGCGTTCCGCGGCTGCGCGGTCGCCCTTGAGGAACAGGGCGATCGCCAAGGCCTTGGCTTGGGCGCCGGCCGCGATCCTCCGTCTCAGGCGGTCCTCCTCGGCCGCGAGGCCGGGGGCGCACAAGGGGCCGGGGACGGCCGCGGGAGCGCCGAGCGCGGTCTTGAGGCTCTCCCGGTGGTCTTGGAAGGCCTTCTCGTGCTCGCCGAGGAGTCCGGCGACGATCGCCCGGTGCCGGTAGGCTTGGGTGGACATCGGGTCCAGGGCGAGGGTCTCGTCGAGGAGCGCCATCCCGCCGCGCCGGTCTCCGGACCGGAGCCGGGCGCAGGCCTGGAGGAAGGCCTCTTCAGCGGCCTGCCGGGCCGGCGCGGAGGTGGCCGAGCCGGCAAAGCAGGGGAGTGCCAGGGCCAGCGCGAGCAGGACAGGGAGCGCCCGCATCAGGGTCTCGGCACCACGGCCATGGCCTCGATCTCCACGAGCAGCTCAGGCCTGCAGAGCTCGGCCTGGATGCCGGTGCTCGCCGGCAGGGTGTCGACGCGGGCCGCGGCGAGGAAGGCGGTCCGGATCTCGTTGAAGGCCGCGTAGTGGCGCTTGATGTCCTTGAGGTAGCAGGTGGTGCGCACGACATCGCGCCAGGACGCGCCGGCCGCGTGGAGGAGGGCGGTCAGGTTGCTGTAGGTCCGGAGGCACTGGGCCCGGAAGTCGCTGCGAT
>JBAZSR010000019.1:22449-29934 GCA_041662295.1 Elusimicrobiota bacterium
GAGGATCAACGCCGCTCCCGGGAGCTCGACTCTGAGGCCGCGGCTGAAGGACGACGGTTGGGCGTAGTCGGTCGCCTCGTTGAGAGCCGCGGGCGCGCTGACCGCGGTCCTGGCCGCGGCCCTGGCCGCGGCCAGGCGCCGGGGCTTCGCGGCCTTCAAGGCGGTCTCCAGGAGCCGCCATTCCCGCGCCGCCGCAGGGCTCCAGGGTCCGCGTCCGTTCCTTTTCATCATGATGTCCTCATCCTTTCACGAGGCGTAGATGCGTCTTCCGCCGGGCCGGGCCTTCGGCCGGCGCGGCGCGGCCGACAGCTCTCCCACGCCGAAGGCGTTCGCGTAGACCCGGCTCAAGCCCGCGCACACCGGGTCCAGGGGGCAGGCCCGGCAGGCCTGCGCCTTGACCCGGATGAAGTCCTGCGGGGCCGGGTCCTGGGCCGGGTCCCACCCGGAGGGGGCGTACCAGGCAGGGGTGTCGCGCCGGCCCTCAGGGGCCAGGCGCGGAGCAACAGCGGCCATGCCTCCGACACAGAGCGGGAAAGCCCAGTCGCCGGTGAAGCGGCGGATCGGCACGGCGCCCTCGGCGGCCGCCTTCAGGATGAAGGGCGCGGCCTTGGAGTGGGGGACGGCCAGGCTCTCCCAGGCGGGGTTCTCCTCCAGGGTCGAGAGGAAGAGCGCCAGGGGCGTCGTCCCGCCTGACCGCTCCTTGAGCCGGGCGAGGAAGCGGGCGTGGCCCGGCACGTCCCGGTAGTTGTGCCGGTTGAGCACCATGTTGCAGGTCACCTGCTCGAAGGGCAGGCTCAGGCAGCGCTCGATGCCGGAGACGGCCTTGCGGAAGCGGCCGGTCGTGCCCGTGAGCTTGTCGTAGACGGCCGGGCGGTGGGAATGGAACGAGAGGAAGAGCCGTCGGATGCCTGCGTCAAGGACCGAGGCCGACAGACGCGGGTCCGCGAAAAGGTAGGCGCTCGAGGTCAGGGAGACCGACCTGAAGCCCAGGTCCAGGCCCAGGCGCGCGGCGTCGAGGAACCCTTTCGCGAGGGCGGGCTCACCGCCGGTCAGGATGAGGTCCATCTCCCGGATGAGCCGGCCGCGGCGTTGGGCGTAGTCCTTGAGGGCGCTGGGCACGACGCCCGCCGGGACGTCCTTGCCCGTCAGAGGGAGGGGACAGGAGATGCAGCGGTTGCCGCAGCGGAAGGTGAGGCTGACCTCAAGGCTCCGGGCCGCGGCCCTGGCTCCGTCAAGGAGAGTGAGTTCCTCGACGACCGTCAGCTCCGAGCCGCCGGCTTTCAGCTTCCAGGGGTCCACGACGATGATGGTACCAAATCTTGGCCGCGGTCCCGCCCGTCTTCCGACGGGCGGCCGTTGATGCCCTGGGACCTTTATTGTACCATAGCACCGATGGCCTCCCTCGAGACGCTGGTCTTCTTCGGCAAGGGCGGGATCGGGAAGTCCACCATCTCAGCCAATCTGAGCGCCATCCTGGCTTCCCAGGGACGCAGGATCCTCCACATCGGCTGCGACCCCAAGCACGACTCCACCTTGGCCCTGACGGGTGATGTTTCCATGCCCACGTTCCAGGAGCGGCACCAGGCTTCGCATTATTCCGAGCTCTCCGCGGCCGAGATCCTCGTCCGGGGCAAGTTCGGCATCGACTGCATCGAGGCCGGAGGCCCGGAGCCGGGCCTGGGCTGCGCCGGCTACGGCATCACCCAGCTCCTCGAGACCCTCGAGCGCCTGCAGCTCATGCGCTCCGGCCGATACGACACGGTTGTCTTCGACATCCTCGGCGACATCGTCTGCGGGGGCTTTGCCGCGCCCCTGCGCCGGGGCTTCGCTGGCAGGATCTTCATCGTCGTCTCCGAGGAGATGGCCGCGCTCTACGCCGCCAACAACATCGCCAAGGCCGTCCGCACCTACGCCGCCAACGGGGCCGTGCTCGGGGGCTTGATCGTCAACACGCGCGACCCGTCCGTGGACCGGGCCATGCTCGAGCGCTTCGCCGTCCTCCTGGGCACGCGCATCCTCGGCTTCGTGCCCCGCGACCCGGCGGTGCGGCAGGCCGAGTACCTGCGCAAGACCATGCTCGAGCACGCCCCGGACTCGGGCTTCACCGCCGCGCTCAAGGCGCTGGCCAGGGCCGCGACATCGGTCGACGCGGCAGGGACCCCTCTGCCGACCCCTCTCGAGGACAGCCTCTTCACCGAGCTTTCCTTGCGGCAGTTCCAGGACCCCGGGGGCAGGGCGGCCTCGCGGCTGAAGGCGTCCTCGGGCGTGAAGGCCGAGGCCAAGCCAGGCGCTCCGATGCAGCGGCTCGGCGGCCCCCGCTCCACAGCGTTTTTCTCGAGGCTGCTGCGCCTGGAGGACGCCTCCTGGGTCCTGTCGTCCGCCTTCCTGACCCCCGAGGGCTGCGTGGGCCTCGGGTTCACGGGCAGGGACCGCGCGAATGTCTCCGTCATCTTGAAGCCCCTCGACTCCAGGGGCGCCTTTGTCGCGACCCCGAATTTCGGAGTCTGCTTCCAGGGGACCGGAGGCGTGGACCCCGCGGCCGAACAGCTGCTCCACGGCATCGCGGCCCGGCTGGGCCCGGCGCCCCTGCGCACGCTCCAGGCCGTCATCGAGCGCGACCCCCAGGCCGTCGGGGCCGTGTTCGCCCCTGCCGGCCCTGCCGTGCCCGGCCGCAAGCCCGGACCAGGAGAGCCGGCCGCTCTCATGGCCCGGCCCGCTGTCAAGGGGCCGCCGCCCGGCCTGCCGCTCCAGTTCTTCTTCGACGAGACCTCCGCGGTGGGAGGGTTCCCCCAGGGCTCTCTCTTCGTCCACCACGGGGATTGGGAGTGCTGGTTCATCTTCCTTTCCGGGCCGTTCGGCTTCTGGGAGCGCAAGCTCAACCTGGGGACCACGGTGACCGGCCTCGACGGGCCGCGCGTGGGCCAGGTCAGCACGGACGCTGGGATGAGGGACGTCCTAGACGGACGGGGGCCGGAGCGCCTGGAGGCCGCCATCGAGGCCTTCCTGAAGACCCATCCGAAGCCCGACATGCTCGTGATCCGCTCGTACTGCCTGCCCATGGTGCTCGGCGACGACGTGGATCGGGTCCTCGAGAAGCTGCGCCGAAAGTATGGCTTCGCCGTCACCGCCACCAACGGCCTGAACCCCGAGATCGCGATTTTAAGGAGCGCCATGGGCTCGGCCTTCGTCGGCAAGCGCTTCGCCAAGGCGGTCCCGGACCCCAAGAAGGTCAACCTCATCGGCTTTCCCGGCGGGGAATCCCGGCAGGAGCTCGCCCAGCTCGTGGAGGGCTTGGGGCTTTCGGTCGGGCAGAGCCTGCTCCCTGGTTGGACCTATTCCGGCCTCGAGCGGCTCCCGGAGGCGGGCCTGCAGGTCCTCTCCCCGCGCAGGGACTATGCCGAGGTCTTCGCCGAACTCGCCAAGGCCGGGGGCCTGCGGTTCGTCACCCCGGGTTCGCCCTACGGCCTCCTGGCTACACGGGCCTGGCTCAAGGGCATCGCTGTCGCAGCCCGCCGGCACGGCAGGTTCCAGAAGGCCTTCGGTGAGCGCTACGCCGCTCTGCGCAGGGCTTGGCGGCCCCTGCGGGAGGCCGCGTCCGGCCACAGTCTGGGCTTCGTCATCCCTGAGGCCGACCTGCCTGCCCTTTCGGACGCGGGCTCCTTGGGAGGGCTGCCCCTCCTGCCTCTGGTCCGCGAGATGGGCTTCGGTGTCGAGCTCTTCCTCTGGAATCCGCCCGCGCAAGGGGGGAGGTCCGCCTCCTCTGCCGGGCCCGGGTTCAGCCGCTTCAGCACGGCCGAGGAACTCGACGACCTGCTCTCGCAAAGCGCTTGTTCCGCGGTCTACAGCGACGTCTGCCACGACCGCCGGCTCCTGCGGCACGGCAAGAGCCGCTTCTCGCGCTTCGACTTCGAGCCGGGGTTCGACGGCGCCTTGCGCTCGCTCAGCCGCCTGCTGAGGCTCTGCCGTCTGCCGTTCCATCGCCGCTACGAGCGCCTCTGGAGGTCCCATGGCGTCCAATGACCTCTCCCAGCGTTTGAACGCCCCCTATCTCGTAGGGACCCTGCTGGCTGTCAACGCCCTCCCGGACTCAACCATCCTCATCGACGGGGCCGAGTGCTCCATGACCAAGGCCGAGTTCATCTACGGCAACCACGACCTGGCCTCGACCCTGCTGGACTCCTCCGGAGCGCACCTGCACCGGCTCGAGCACTCCTACAAGGACTTCGCGGACCTGGTCAAGGACCGCGAGCCCGACATCGGCGCCGTGGTGGAGAGGCTCCTCGCCCGCCCCTCCTGCAAGGTCCTCTTCCTCTCTCCCCGGCCCTGCTGTCGGATCCTCGCCGTGGACTACGAGCGCATCCTGGCCGCGTCTTCGGGCCGCACCAAGCCGGTCCTGCCCCTGCCCTCGGACGCTCTCAGCGGGGACTGGCTCGACGGCTACGCCGACGCCATGGAGGCGCTGGCCTCAAGCGTGGACCTCAAGGGGGCCCGGCCCAAAAAGGACAAGGTCGCGGTCGTGGGCTACCTCATGGACCGCTCGGAAGGCGACCACAGGGCCGGCCTCTCCGAGCTCAGGAGGCTGCTCGCCGCGCTCGGCCTGGACCTGGTCTCGGTCTGGCTTGGCAACGCGCCCTACGCCAGGCTCTCGGACGTCAAGGACGCGGGGACCATCCTCTCCCTGCCCTACGGCCGCAAGGCCGCCAGGACCCTGGCTTCGCGCACCGGGGCCAAGCTCGTGGAGCTCGACCTGCCTTTCGGCCTGCTTCCCACCGAGACCTGGCTGCGCAAGGTCGGCCAGGCCTGCGGGAGGCCCAAGAAGGCCGTCGACGCCCTGGTCGACGCCGAACTTGCGCCTGTGCTCAAGGCCCTGGAGTGGGTCGTGCCCCAGGCCATGCTCCACAAGCGCGTGGCCTTGAGCGGCGACCCCTACCTCTACGAGGGGCTCGCGAGTCTCGCCGAGGACCTGGGCTGGGAGGTGGCGGCTGGAGCGCTCATGTGCCTCCCGGACAAGCGGCCCAAGGACCTTGCTGACCGTTTTCCGAACCAGCCCGCGCCTCTCTGCGAGCCCACGGGAGCCGCGTGGAACGCGGCGCTGGCCGGGGCGGGCAAGGTCGACTTCATCGTGGGCAACAGCTTCTACATGGCCGACGGCTGCGGCATCCCGGGCGTGGAGCTGGGCTTTCCATCCTACCGCCATCACGCCCTGACGAGCCAGCCCTTCCTGGGATTCGCGGGCGCGCTCAAGTTCGTCGAGCGCGTGCTCAACACGGGCCTGCGCAAGGACCTCGGGGGCTACGGCGTGATCATGCGCTACCCCGTGTTCGAGGGCGCGGGTCCCGCCGATCCCTCGACGCCGCCCAGCCGGTCGTACCAGTAGACCGGGCTCTCCGCCATCGGAGGGGGACTCCTGCGAGGAGGAATCGCAGGTTGACCGCCTTGTCCAGTTCCCAGGTGGCCCCGGGGCCACCTAGTCAGGAAGTGTCAGGGCTCGTCGAGCCGCTGCTTCGCGTGCGCTGTGCCGCTCCTGGCGAGATGCCCTTTCTTTCGCCGTACCCGAAGGGACATGGGGCCCCGGGGGGTGCTGGAGGCGGCACTTGCGAAAGCCCTCATTATGTTAGAATAACGACGAGGTCCCCGACAGATTCCATGAAGAGCCTTGCATCCGTCAAGGAAGCCCTGCGGCAGCATCTGCCGCAACTGTCCGCTGAGTTCGGGGTCAAGAGGGCCGGGGTCTTCGGCTCCTTCGCTCGAGGCGAGCAGCGCAGCGGGAGCGATGTGGACATCCTTGTCGAGTTCCGTTCCCCTATCAGTCTCTTCAGATTCATGGACCTGGAGGAGCGTTTTCGCAGCCTGCTCGGCATCAAGGTGGATGTCGTCTCCCGGGGAGCGCTGAAGCCCCGCATCGGCAGGCGCATCCTCAAGGAGGTGGTCTACGTATGACCCGGGACTACGGGGACTACTTGGAGGACATCGCGACCTCGATTCGTGATGCGCGTAGGTTCGTGAAGGGCATGACCCTTGCCGGATTCCGCCGGGACAAGAAGACGCAGAACGCCGTGATCCGCAGCGTCGAGGTCGTCGGCGAAGCAGCCAAGAAGATCCCTCCCTCCTTGCGGGAGCGCTACCCAGGAATCCCTTGGAAGAAGATGGCCGGCATGCGCGATAAGCTGGCGCATGAGTATTTCGGGATCGACCTAGCCATGCTCTGGAAGGTCGTGCAGGAGGATCTGCCCCCCCTGTTGCCGGTCGTCGTCAAGGCATTGCGGGAGCAGGCCTAAGACGTCTGCCTGGAGGACTCTGAGGATGACGCGTTCGTCAAGGCGGATTGAATCCATGGAAGACTCCCGGACCCAGACCTGGCTCCTCGTCTTCACCAAGCGCAAGATGGCGGGCCTGCTGGCCCTGGGCTTCTCGGCCGGACTGCCGCTCCTGCTGACGAGCAAGACCCTCCAGGCCTGGATGACGGTCGAGGGCGTGGACCTCAAAACCATCGGCCTCTTCAGCCTGGTCGGGCTGCCCTATTCGCTCAAGTTCCTCTGGTCGCCCCTCATCGACCGCTACATCCCTCCCTTCCTCGGCCGCAGGCGCGGGTGGATCGCCCTGGCGCAGGTCGGCCTGGCCGTGGGCATCTTCCTCATGTCCCTGTGCAGTCCGACCCGCGGCATCCAGTCCCTGGCCTTCTTCGCCATCCTCGTGGCCTTCCTGAGCGCGAGCCAGGACATCGCCGTGGACGCCTACCGCGCGGACGTGCTCGAACCCTCCGAGATGGGCGCCGGCGCCGCGCTCTACGTCCTAGGCTACCGCGTGGCCATGCTGGCGGCCGGGTCCGCGGCTTTGATCCTCGCGGACCACCTCCCCTGGGCCTGGGTCTACCGGCTGTCCGCCGTGGTCATGCTCGGCGTGGTGGCCGCCAGCGTCCTCTCCCCGGAGCCTGTCTATCGGGGAAGGCCGCCCGAGACCCTCTCGGCCGCCGTGATCGAGCCCTTCGCCGACTTCTTCAAGAGGTCGCGCTGGCAGGGCGCGGCGATCCTCGCCTTCATCGTCATCTACAAGTTCGGGGACTACCTCATCTCGAACATGACCACGCCCTTCCTGCTCAAGTCCGGCTTCACGCAGACGGACGTGGGCGCCATCCAGGGCGGGGTCGGGCTCCTGGCCACCATCGTGGGCGCCCTGGCCGGCGGCGGCGTGGTCCTCCGCCTGGGCATCAACCGCTCGCTGTGGGTCTTCGGGGTCCTGCAGGCCGTGAGCAACCTCGGCTACTACGTCCTGTCCGTGCATCCGGACTACTGGCTGATGGTGGGAGCCATCATCGTCGAGAACTTCTGCGGGGGCCTGGTCACGGCCGGGTTCGTGGCCTTCATGATGTGCCTGTGCAGTCCTCTCTACTCAGCCGTCCAGTACGCCCTGCTTACGAGCCTCATGGCCTTGAGCCGGGACATCCTGGTCGCTCCGGCCGGGGTCCTGGCCGGGGCCACGGGCTGG
>JBAZSR010000020.1:0-10297 GCA_041662295.1 Elusimicrobiota bacterium
CTTGAATGCCCTGGCAATACGGGAAGGAAGGGCAGTTGGCGATGTCCCCACATTCTTCTTCCCAAAAAGATACGGCGCAAGATCCATCAGCCTCGGCAAGGATTACCGCATCCTCGTGACCCCAGCCTCCAGCCATGCTTCTCCTGTCGGCAGATCAGATAGCGGAGTCATGGTCTATCCCGATGCACACCCAAACACGGATGTCCTCTATGCCGCCTCGCAAGGCAACATGGAAGAACTCTACCTCATCCGCGAGAAACAGGCTCAGTCCGACAGCCTCGCCTTCCGATTGGAAGGCAACGCGAACATCCAAGGATTCCAACTCAAGAACGGACTCCTCCAAGCCATCAGCGCCAAGACCGGTTCGCCCGCCATGACCCTGAGCGGGCCAAAGCTCTTCGACGCGAACGGCAGGGGCATCGATGCGAGCTACGGCCTCAGGCCTTTGGACAAGGAAGCCTGGCTTCTGACCCTCAACTTCGATGACAACGGGCTCCAGTACCCCCTGCTCATCGACCCTTCATGGACCACGGGAGGCGCTCCAGTCATGTCCTCGATCCGTTTCGGGCACGCAGCGGTCCTGCTGCCCAACGGCAAGGTCCTCGTTGTCGGAGGGTCCTCCGGAAGCGCACTTTCAACTGCCGAGCTCTATGACCCGGTCGCAGGCACTTGGGCCACCACCAACGGCATGGCTTCGGCCAGAAATCCCACGCAGGCGATCCTGCTGCCGACCGGCAAAGTCCTGGCGATGGCAGGTGATTTGTCGACCGCTGAGCTCTATGATCCGGTTGCAGGCACTTGGGCCACGACCAATTCCCTGCTTTCAGCCCGTGACGATCGAAGCACGCTGACTCTCATGGCCAACGGCAAGGTCCTGGTCACAGGTGGAGGAACAGCGTCCCTTTGTTCGCTCTGGGCATCAAGCCATACGGCTTCCCGACAATAATATCCTGGTCGCTGGAGGATGGCGAGGCGCATTAAACTTCGTCTCCACGGCTGAAATATTCAACCCTACCGCCGGCACTTGGGCCACAGCCAATGCCATGGCCACAGCGAAAACCCGATTCGCCGCGCTTCTACTGCGCACAGGCAAAGTCCTGGCTTGCGGTGGATTCAATGGGATTTCCACGTATCACTTAGGCTGCCAATTATTCGACCCTTCGGCAGGGACATGGGCGACTGCCAACCCATTGACCGGCGCCAGAGACTATCCGAACGCCACACTGCTGCCGGATGGAAGAGCGATGTTCTTCGGCGGCGAGAATCTGACGGTCTCACTTTCCACGGTCGAACTCTACAATCCTACCGCAGGCACGTGGGCCGCCGGCGCTGGCATGACCTCGACTAGGCAGGCTCATACTTCCACGCTCTTACCCAGCGGCAAAGTCTTGATCGCCGGGGGAACAGGCTCAGCGAACTTGTCCACCTGTGAGCTTTACAACCCTTCAGCCGGAACCTGGGCCACCACCAATGGTTTGGCTTCGGCAAGAGGATACCACAACGCATCATTATTGCCCACCGGCAACGTCTTGGTCGCCGGAGGCGCAACCGGGTTTTTCTCAACGGCCCAGCTCTACAACCCTTCGGCAGGCACTTGGGCCACCACCAACGGCATGGCGACAGGAAGGTACTACCACTCCGTGACACTGCTTCCAAACGGCAAAACCATGCTCGTCGGCGGCCGCGGATCAGGGCCGGTCACTCTCTCCACAACCGAACTCTATTCCCCAACCGCGGGCACGTGGGCCACCTACAACACCATGTCCACCGCGCGCATGCTGCATACCGCGACCTTGCTTCCCAACGGCAAGGTCCTGGTCGTTGGGGGAAACGACGGCGGCACTGCCTATTACTCCACGAACGAGATTTTCGACCCCGAAGCCGGCACCTGGGCCACCACGAACGCCCTGAATGCTGGGAGATACACGCATTGCACGACGCTGCTTCTCAACGGCAAGGTGCTCGTCAATGGCGGGGCCACTGCTGCGGGGATTTCCACATGCGAACTCTACGACCCGACAGCAGGCACTTGGGCCACCACCAACGGCATGGCCTCCGCGAGGTCTGAGCCGACGACGACCCTGCTTCCAAGCGGATATGTCTTGGTGACCGGCGGATCCGGCGCCGCAATCTATTCGACCTGCGAGATCTACAACCCCACTGCCGGCACCTGGGCCACCACGAACGGACTGGCGGCGGCGCGATACGGGCACTCCGCGAATCTGCTTCCCAGCGGCAAAGTCCTCATCACCGGAGGACGGGGGGCAGCCGACCTTTCCACATGCGAGATCTACGACCCCGCGTCACGCATTTGGGGCACTGTAAGCGGCATGGCAGCGCTGAGAGGCGTCGGCCTGACCACGCTCCTCCTCCCGAATGGCAAAGTCATGACGATCGGAGGCGTGACGACCGGTAGCGTGTATTCATCCACCGCTGAGCTGATCCGATACAGCGAATACGACCACACCGCCTATTCGGCGGTCTCCCAACCCTCGATCTCCACGATTGACGGCTCATCCAGCTTTCCCATCGAACTGCGCCGAAATAAGACCTATAGCTTGGGAGGCCTGCGGTTCAAAGCCTACTCCGACGCTTCAGGCGGGATAGGCGGCTCCCACTCCCCCACGAACTATCCCAGAGCTTACCTTAGAAAGATGGATTCCGGCAGCAGCGGGTGGATGGTCGAGACCCCATTGATGGTGGATGTCTCCACATCGATCTATCCGATCTCAGACTGGTCCAATGCGGACACAAGCATCTCGTTCAAAGTCCCGGGGTACATGCCTCTCGGCTACTACATGCTGACCGTGATGGCCAACGCCATCCCTTCGGACGCTAAGATCGTCTGGATCGACCAATACACAACCAAGGTCGGCAACGCTGCCTCCTGGCAGTGGCAGAAGCCGGAAGCGGGCAACACCGTTCCCTCCGGCACGCCGGACAACTGGACCTGGCGCACTTGGGAGGGAGGCTCGGGCCGCAAAGTCCCCCAACGCCAGACGACCGATTGGACCTGGGGCGACGAATAACTGGGAAGGGCCGGCCTATCCGGGGTTCTTGTCTTCGAGCGCCTTAAGGCGCTTCAAACCAATCGAGCCTGCGCCCACTCCAGGAACCGCCGGGCAAGCTTTTCCGCGTCCCTGGCTTCCGCTTCGGTGACTTCACGGTCTTCATATGCGGAGAGATGCTTATACCCCAGCACCTTCGACAGAGTCTGCACCTTGGAACTGATTTGGTCATCCCTGACATGAAGCCGCAAAAGGCCTGCGACGTCATGATGGGAATCACCGGCCGATCGGACGCCGCCATAGTAGACCAGAAGCGCATCCGCCGCTGAGATTGCGGCATGCACGGCATTCAAACCCACGGCATCCCAATCACCTAGGGCCAGGGCCGATTCCGCGGACCGAAGGAATTCCCGCGACTTCTTCAGATACGCCTCATAGCGCCCGCGAGGGACGGAGCGCGTCTTGAACTTCCTCGGCGTCACGCCAGCAGTTCCTTGATGTCCTTGCCGAAGATCGTCAGGCCATCCTTTAGGATCTCGCGGACCAGAGGGAGCTTTTGATGGTGTTTCCGCCGCAGTTCGGGCAGAGTCTGAATATAGGGTGAAAGCGGGACACTAAAGCGCCTGAACAGCAGGTCCCTGAGCCGGTCGATCCGCAGGTCCAGGGCCTTCAGGCGCTCGTTCGAGGACAGGACGACAAGGAGGTCGAGGTCGCTGCCTAGACGCTCCGTGCCACGCGCCATGCTGCCGAAAAGCACGATGGCAATGATGCTGGGCTCGGAAGGATCGACCAACGCTTTTTTGACGGCAGCCGCAACCTGCTTGGGCATGGCTGCCTCGGCCTCGAATTGCCTCGCGAAGACGTCCCGCACAAGATAGTTCTCGGGATTGATCTGGTAAAGATGCACGTTGGAGACCCGTCTCAGCAGGAGAAGCCCTCGGGATTCGAGCTTCTTGAGGGCTTCGTGGCAGGAGGGAGCGCTCAAGCCGACCTTCCGGGCGATCTCACGGCCGCTCCATTCGGCCCGGCTGCGCCAAAGGAACCTCAAGACGCGCGACCGGGCGTCTTCATGGAGCAAGGGCTCCGACGCGGCGGGATGATTGTTAGGTTTTGTTTCCATTTGTAAGGTTATACTAACAAGTATAACTGGATTTCCGTTCGAGGTCAAGCCGGCTTATCCCGCAGCGGAACAGCAACCCCGGCGGAGCGGGATGCCCGGGATCCGGGGCCTGCTACCCGGGGTTCTTGTCTTCGAGCGCCTTGAGGCGCTTCTCGTGGTCGACGAGATGGAAGCCGTGGTCCTCGAGCGTCTGCGTGTGGGTCAGGGCCTTCTCGTAGTACATCTTACCCTTGAAGGTGCTGTCTTCGAAGGCCTTCAGGACCGCGGCCTTCATGTCGTGCATCTCGGCCAGGAGCCGGTCTTCGAGGCGGTCCATGCGCGCTTCTGAACCGAGGATCCGCTTGGCGAGCCTGTCCGCGACGATGGCAAACTCCCCACGAAGCAGGACCACTGCTTGCTGGACATCCCCCTTGGTGGCAGGCGTGTTCGCGTCAACGTTCATCGAGTCCATTTTACACCTTCCTCATTCGGAGTGTAAGGGTCCAAAGACCCAGTCAGGCCACACTCTATATACGATTCAGGGCCCAAAAAGTTCCATCAGAAGGCAGGAAACGACGGGGGCAGATCAGCCGCGGACGTTGAAGCCCTGGCTGGAACCACGGAACCTCACGTTGCACGAATTAGTAGTCTAGCCTACTAATTCGTTGTGTTTTCAATCCCGCCTGTTGTACAATCCCCTCATGGAGAGATTCCTTCGCCCAATGACGCAGGAGCTCCTCCGGCGGCTGGCAGAGCCGCCGGGGCTGCCTCAGATCGTGGTCGGGCCGAGGCAGGTAGGCAAGACGACCGCCATCGGGCAGGCCATCGCGGCCTTGCGCCGGAAGGGTTTTGCGGCCGTGTCGGCCAATGCCGACGCCTTGGCATCCCCGCCCAGGGAATGGATCGTCGAACACTGGAGGAAAGCCAACGCCCTGGCCAAGGCCGGCAAACCCGTCATCCTCGCCTTCGACGAGCTCCAGAAGATCCCCGGCTGGAGCGACATCGTCAAGCGCGAATTCGACGCCAGCCGGCGTCTTCGGCCCGATCGCCGCCCGCGCGTCGTGATCTCCGGATCCTCCGCGCTGCTGGTCTCCAAGGGGATGACGGAGAGCATGGCAGGGCGATTCGAGGTCATCCGGTTCCCCCATTGGAGCCTGGACGAGGAGAGGCGGGCTTTCGGGACGGACATGGCGGCCTATGTCGCCTTGGGAGGGTATCCCAAGCGCCGCGAATTCCACGATGCCGGGCGCTTCCTGGGCTACGTCCGAGACTCGATCATCGAGTCCGTCCTGAACAGAGATCTCCTGCTCCTCAACCCGGTGGACAAACCGGTCCTGCTCAGGCGCCTCTTTGAATTCGCCTGTCATCACCCCGCGGAGATGGTCTCTTTGCAGAAGATGCTGGGACAGTTGACGGACAAGGGCAACGTGACGACCATCGCCCATTACCTCGACCTCCTGGCCGCCGCGTTCCTGATCAAGCCCCTGCAGAAGTACAGCCCCGAGATCCTGCGCATCCGCTCATCGAGCCCCAAACTCGTCGTGATGGCCCAAGCCTTGGTCGCGGCCGTTCAGGAGAAGTCTCCCGCGGACCTGCTCAAAGACCCCGCCTTGCGGGGCAGGTGGGCCGAGAACGCCGTGGGCTCGCACCTGATCAGGTCCGGGCTGGATGTCTATTACTGGCGGGACCGCGACCAGGAGATCGACTTCATCGCACGGCGGGGCAACAACAGCATCGCCATCGAAGTCTCCGTATCCGCCAAGAAGCACGACCCAGATTCGTTGGCCCGCCTTGGGCGAAGGATCGGGGTCCCGAAAAGCATCATCGTCGGCCCTAAGGGGATGCCGCTGGAGGAGTTCCTCCGAGCCGATCCTGCCGCCTTGCTTTAAGGCTCGGGGTTCTTGTCTTCGAGCGCCTTGAGGCGCTTCTCGTGGTCGAGGAGATGGAAGCCGTGGTCCTCGAGCGTCTGCGTGTGGGTCAGGGCCTTCTCGTAGTACATCTTGCCCTTGAAGGTGCTGTCTTCGAAGGCCTTCAGGACCGCGGCCTTCATGTCATGCATCTCGGCCAGGAGCCGGTCTTCGAGGCGGTCCATGCGGGAATTCGTGTTGCCGATCTCCAGGGAGAGCCGCTGTACGGCTGACGCAAGTTCGCCTCGGACAGAGGTCACCCCTTCATGAATCTCCCTTCTGAAAAGGAGCACAGCCTCATTGAAAGCATCCCGGACATCACCTTTGGTGGCGGGAGCATCGGCATCGACGTTCATGAATTCCATTTTACACCTTCCTTGGTTGAGAGTGTAAGGGTCCAAAGACCAGTCAGGCCGCACTCTATATACGAGTGAGAGCCCAAAAAGTTCCCTCAGAAGGCAGGAAACCACGGGGGCAGATCAGCCGCGGACGTTGAAGCCCTGGCTGGAGCGGCGGAGCAGGAAGGAGTCGGTGAGGATGCGAAAGCCGTGGTAGTGGCGGCGAACATCCCCCCACGAGCGCAGGGAACCCAGTTTTTTCAGGATGTAGCCTGGCCTGAGGAAGAACGATGCATAGGCTTTCTTGAGCATGGCCCGGAGCTGGGCCTGGCTCTCGTAGCCTCTGGGCAGGAACACGGCTTCCCAGCCGTGGAGGTCCTTCCAATCCTTGGACAGGAGGGTCCCGAAATCCTTGACGCGCTGGTGGAGCTCGGTGCCGGGGTAGACCGTGGTCAGGGAGAACTGGGCGTAGTCAGGGTCGAGCTCGATGGCAAAATCGATGGTGTTCCGGGCCTTGGCAGGGTCTTCCCCTGGAAGGCCGAGCATGAAGGCGAGATGCACTTCCATGCCGGCTGACTTGGTCCAGGCCACGGCCTGACGCACTTGGTCCAAGTTCCTGTTCTTGCGGTCGATCTTGACGAAGGACATGAGGTCGGAATTGCCGGTCTCGACGCCGTAGTAGACCTTCCAACAGCCTGCCTCAGCCATGCGCTTGAGGAGTTCCTGGTCCACGGAGCGCACGGCTGAATAGCAGTTCCAGATGAGGGGCAGGCGCTCCTTGATGAGTTGGGAGCAGAGCTCCCGGATCCAGGGATTGACGGAGGTCAGGCCGTCGTCCCAGAAGCTGATCTCCCGGGCGCCATGTCGGTCCATGAGCTGGCGCATCTCGGCAACGACCGCCTTAGGGCTTCTAAGACGCACTTTCTGGCTGGAAAGACTGCCCTGGTCGCAGAAGGTGCAGGCGAAGGGGCACCCGCGGCTGACCACCATGCTGACCACTGGCTTGCGCTTGTAGTACATGGGGAAGGGCAGGTAGCGGTCCATGGGCAGGAGGTCGCGGGCCGGCAGGGGCAGGGTGTCGAGGTCGAGGATGGGAGGCCGCCTGGGATTCTCATGGACCGAGCCGTCAGGCTTCCTGAAGCTCAAGCCCTCGATCTTTCCCAGGCAACGCTGGTCCGCGAGGAGCATGGCTCGGTCAAAGCCGTGACGCTGGAACGCTTCCATGAGCTCGCAGGAGGTGAGTTCCCCCTCGTCGAAGCAGACGAGGTCCAAGGCAGGATACTCTGCCAGGGGACCGGAGTGCTCGATGTTGGCATGCGGGCCGCCCAGGATCAAAAGCGTGTCCGGGCTGGCCAACCGCAGTCGCGTGGCCAGCTCACCAGCGGCTGGATAGACATAGCTCGTGGCTGAGATGCCGATGGCTCGCGGCTTTTGAGCCAGGCTGTCGGACACGGCTTCATCGATGGAGCGGCCGGTTGCCGGGCAGTCGAGTATTGCGACCTCGAAGCCCTTATGCCGGAGATAGCCTGCCACGGAAGCAAGGCCCAAAGGAGCCATGTTCCCGCCCCTGCGGCCCAAGACCTTGGGCCCCTTGTCCTCGGAGAGGGATGTGGGCGGGAAGATGAGGAGGATGTCCATGGAGCCCGACAATCATAGCGGATTTGATAACATGGACGAAGATGCGCTACACGTTCATGCGTCGTCTGGACCGCTGGCTGGGCACGCCCTTGTGCCTGCTGCTGGGCATGGTAGACAGCCTGCTGGGCAGGACCCGGCGCACCGGCCGGGCCGAGGTCCGGAGGATCCTGGTCATCAAGTTCCTGGGCATGGGCTCAATGTGCCAGGCCCTGGCCATGCTCAAGCTCCTGCGGCAACAGCATCCGCACGCCCGCGTTAGCATGCTGACCTTCGATTCCTGCGTTGAATTGGCCGGGCTTCTCGGCGTGTTCGACGAGGTCCGGTCCGTCAGGAGCGGCTCCTTCACGCGCTTTGCCTGGGACAGCCTGACCGCACTTTTCTGGGCCTGGGCCAAAGGCTTCGACTCATCCTACAACCTCGAGTTCTTCTCGCTCTACAGCCAGCTCATGAGCCGGCTCATCAATGCCAGGACCACGACAGGGTTCTTCGTGCCTGCCCTTGGCAGGTTCCAACTCCTGACGCACCCGGTCCCGTTCAATCCCAACAGGCACATCAGCCTGAGCTTCCTCGCGCAATTGACTCCTGACCCTGACCTCTTGGGCCATGCAGTGCCTGCGATGCCGACCCTTCCAAACGAGGCGCGGAACAGGGCGCAAGACTTATTGAGGAAAGCCAGGCTCAAGGGACCTCTCATCGCAATCAATGCCAATGCGAGCAACCTCTCATCTCTGAGACTCTGGCCCCTGCATTACTACGCCAAACTGATGACACTCCTGCATGAACGCAGCGGAGCCTCCTTCATCCTCACAGGCGGACCTGGCGACAAGGAGCGCGTGGCAGAGCTGGCGGGGCTCCTGCCTCACAGGGTCAGGTGCTTGAACCTTGCGGCTAAGACGAGCGTGGCAGAGCTCATGGCCGTGCTGGGTGCTGTCCGGCTCGTGATCTCCAATGACTCAGGCCCCCTGCACTTGGCGGCACTGATGGGAAAGCCCACGGTGTCCTTCTGGGGCGCTGAGAGCGCCAGGATCTACGGCCCGCTCGGAGACCGACACCTCAAGCTCGACCTCGAGCTCCACTGCTCGCCATGCCTCAATGCCCGCAACTTCAAGGACTTCGACTGCCCCTATGGCCTGCGCTGCCTCAGGGACATCTCCCCTGAACAGGCCTTCAAGACCGCGGCCCTGGCCCTGGGCTCCACGGAACCGGCCACGGCTTAAGGGACCCCTGTGGCGCGGCTCCTCTTCCTCCAAGACACCCTGTTCGAGTTCCTGGGGCCCATGTACATCTCGGCCATGGCCAAGAGCCGCGGCCACGAGGCCAGGCTGGCCCTGGGCTCCAGATTCGAGGACTTAAGCCCTGCCATCGAGTCCTTCAGGCCGGACCTGCTGGGCTTCTCAGTCATGACCGGAAGCCACGACTGGGCACTGGACATGGCCAGGGAAGCGCGGGCCCGCTTCGGCGTGGCCAGCATCTTCGGCGGGCCGCACCCGACGCTCTGCCCGGACTTCCTCGACGAGGACGGGGTGGATATGATCGTGCGCGGGGAAGGCGAGCAGGCGGTCGTAGAGGTCCTTGCCGCCTTGAGCAAGGGACAGGACCTCGCAGGGATTGCAAACCTGGGGCACAAGAGCAGGGGCGTCACCAGGCTGAACCAAACGACCCCGCCTCCTGACAGCCTCGATGAGCTCCCGTGGCCTGACCGGGACCTTTACAACGGCTTAGGCAAGCTGAGAGACAGGACCGTGGCCAGCGTCCTGACC
Source organism: Elusimicrobiota bacterium (assembly GCA_041662295.1). Classification (GTDB taxonomy): domain Bacteria; phylum Elusimicrobiota; class Elusimicrobia; order UBA1565; family UBA9628; genus JACQWX01. Next base: position 9,751 of record JBAZSR010000020.1, read on the forward strand.
TCGCGGGGCTGTCCCTATTCCTGCACCTTCTGCTCAGCGCAGGCCATGCGCAAGCTCTACGGGGGCAAGGCCAAGGTCCGGTTCCGGAGCCCCTCGGACGTGGTCCGGGAGTGCAGGGACCTGCGGGACCGCAGGCGCGCCAAGACCATTTACTTCACGGACGACATCTTCGGCCTCGACCGCGCTTGGCTCGCGGAGTTCCTGCCCCTGTACCGGACAGAGGTTGGCCTGAGGTTCATCTGTCTCATGAGGCCGGACCTGCTCGCCTCTGACCAAGGCCTGGCCAAGAGATTGGCTCAAGCCGGGTGCGTGTCGGTCTTCTTCGGCATCGAGTCCGGAGACGAGCGCCTGCGCAACCAGGTCCTGGGCAAGGCAGTGACGGATTCGGCCATCAGGCTCGCGGCCTCCTCTCTGCGCCAAGCAGCCATCAAGTTCCGCACCTACAACATCATGGGCTTCCCAGGAGATTCCCTGGGATCGGCCTTGAAGACCATCCGGCTCAACATCGAGATCAAGACGGACCACCCCTGGTGCTCGATCTTCTCCC
>JBAZSR010000020.1:10307-15857 GCA_041662295.1 Elusimicrobiota bacterium
GACGGCAGTCTTGCTTCTGACTTCGCCTTTGATGAGAGGTCCAGGAGCTTCTTCGTGGAGAGCAGGCTCGACCTGCCTCACAAGGCCGAGCTCCAGAACCTCCAGAAGTTCTTCCAGACAGCGGTGCGCTGGCCAAGGACCCTGCCCATCATCCTCAAGCTCATCAAGCTCCCGGCCAACCAGGCTTTCGACCTTTGGTTCGGCATGACCTACTTCCTCCACTGGCGGTCCAGCGAGCGCAGGAACCCCTGGACTTCCCTGCGCATGGCCCTGGCCAACTGGAAGCAGGTCCTGGCCAGGACTTGAGCCCATGCGCTTCAAGCTCGACCGCTCCCACGCGCCCCTCCTGATCGCCCTGGCCTTCGCTTCGGCCCGGCTGTGGTTGGGCCTCGTCTCCGCGGCCGCGCCAACGGCCTGGAACTTCGGGGACGTGGACCAGTGGATGGACGTGGGCGACCGGGTCCTCGCTGGCCAGGTCCCGTTCCGGGACTTCACCAGCCTCTACGGGCCGCTCCTCTATTACTGGATGACCCTCTGGTACAAGGTCTGCGGCGCGGACTGGCACGCGGCCTTCCTCCAACTCGAAGTGATCTCTCCGCTGTTCTCCTGGGCTCTGGCGTATCTGACCGCGGCCCGCCTCCTGCGCGGGCCTCTATTCCAAACGCTCTTCCTGGCTTGTGTCGGCTTGTTCGGCTTGGACCGGTTCTTCTGGACCCCTGGGGAGCGCTTGTGGCTGGGCCTCGCGGCATTAGCATGGGCCTGGCGCGCGTTGGAGCAAAACCGGGCCAAGAGCTTCGGCCTGGCCTGCTTTGTTTCCGGGCTCTGCCTCTTGGTGAGCTTCGAGGCAGGCTGTGCCGCCATCGTAGCCTGCGCTGTCCTGGCCGTGGCCTCCTTCCGGCTGAAGTCCGCCAATCCCTGGGGCTTTGCCCTGGCGTGGCTGGCGTGCTTCACAGCAATCGCGCTCCTTGGACTCATTACCCCATCCATCGCAAAAGGGTATCTGCAGGCTGTCCGCGGCATGGCAGGGATCACGAACTGGTACGGCGGACTGCCGTTTCCGGCCTTCGGACTCTCGGTCAAACCCCTGGCGTTCTGGCTGCCGCTGTTCTGCGTCGCGGGCATCGGCGGTTGGAGCCTGTTGGGCTGCGCAACCAGGAAGACCGATGCCAATGCCTTCATCGGACTCGGCCTGGCCGTGTTCTGCGCCTTCACCCTGCGCGGACTGCTCGGCCGCAGCGACTACCACCACCTCTCTTTCGCTTTGGCGCCGGTCCTCCTGCTTTGGGTCAGGTCCTGCGAGTCCGTCTGGGAAGCCAGCCAGGCGAGTCCTCGCCGGAGCCGGGTGCTGGTCTTGTGCTGCGCCTTGCTCCTGCCTTACGCTGTCTTGAGCATCCGGGAACCTGGCGGAGCACTGGCAGGATACTGGCAGGCATTGACGCGGGCCCCGAGAGACCTCGTGTTCTGGCCCGAGGAGGGACTCTCAGGAGAAGCCGCGTTCGTGGACAGGATGAAGGCAGTGACCGCTGCGGTGAAGGAACGCCTGGGTCCTGGGGAGAAGATGCTCTCCCTGCCCTCGGCCCTCTACCATCACCTGGCGAGGAGCCCGTCCGCCATGCCCTTCAACCATACGGACCACCTTCTCCTCCTGCCTGACGGGCCGCAGCGCGCCATCGCGGCTCTCGAGTCCAATAAGGTCTCGGTGGTCGTTGTGGACCCGGCGTTCCTCCTGCCCTATCCCCGCGACCATCTGATCGGCTATGTCAGGCCAGACCCCTTGGAAGGCAGGTTGACCTGGGCTGCCCAGCCCGACGAGGCCATCACCAGGGAACTGCGGGAATACCTGCTGACCCATTTCCAGAAGGTCCAAGAGGTCCAGGGAGCCGTGATCTACAGCCGCAAGCCAGCTCCCAAAGCGCCTTGGAAGGAGCATGTCGTGGAGCACTACGCCCTGGCCATGCCCCTGTCCGATGACCAGGATCAGGTCTTCAGCGTCCCATCCATCCGGTGCGACGAGGTCCGGATCAGGCTCTCAGCCGCCTATCCTCTTGGAACGGCCAGCCTGGCCAAGACATTCGCCAGGATATCCATCCGCTTCAAGTCAGGGGATGTCTTGGAAGGCTACCTTCCAGTGCCGCCAGCCAGGGTGGGCAAGGACATCCGTGTCCCTGTGCCTTCGGTTCCCATCAGCGAACTCGCTGTCCGCGTCGCTGCGCTGGGCAGCTTCAACCCCGCGCCCAAGAAAGCGGTCCTCGAATCCATCGACTTCATTTCCCGCAAATAACGGGTTCAGCGGCGCCGACGGATCGGCTTGCGCTCCTTCTGCTGCTCGAGAGCCCGCAGCAGGCATTGAGGGCGGGCCCGCCCCCTACAGCCTTGGGTGTCCCGGAGGATTTTCCATTCCCCGACGGAGGGTTCTGTCGCACTCAGCCAGATTCTGAGCGATAAAACAGCTCAATCCGCCGTTTTCCGACCTTCAGACGGCTATGCGACAAAAGTCTCGAGGAGACTTTGAAAAACCGCGCTTTCCCTCCTGCGGCATGCTCCTGACTCTCTGAACGCCGCATTCTCCCAGGCAGCCGCTACTTCTTGGAGAGACCGCGGCGAGCCGGCTTGCGCTCCTTCTCAACCTCTAGAGCGGCTTGGAACACCATGAGATTGTGGTTGGCCTTGGGATCGCCAGGGTGGGACCGGAGCAGGAGCGCGAGTTGTTGGATTGCGGCAGCCATGTCCCCCTTGGAGGCATAGGCCACCGAGAGGTTGTTGCGGATGGCAGCGCTGTCAGGCTCCAGCACAGCCGCCCTGCTCAGCCACGACACAGCCTGGTCGAAGTCCTGCAGGCGGATGTAGGCTGAGCCGAGCCCCAAGCAAGCCTCGCTCGTCTCCCCCCCAGCCAAGGAAAGAAGGTACTGCTCACCGGCCTTGTGCCACTCGCCCCTGTCCCAGAAGCCGCGGCCCATGACGAGGCGCAGGCGCGAAGACTCCGGGACCACGGCAAGGTCGGCCTTGGCCAGGGAATAGGAATCCCTCCAGTCGCGGATGCGGCCGACCGTGAGGCAGAGATAGAAGACCCCGAGCACGACCCCAAGCCAGACCCAGCCCTGGTCCTTCCCCACCCAGCCATGGCCCTGCCCCACCTCGCCATGGCCCTTCCCCGCCTCGCCCTGTTCAAGACCGGCCCAGCGCTTTTGGACCTCCTCAGCGACAACGCTCACGACCATGCCATAGCCGATGATGGCCAGGTAGAGGTAGCGCTCGTTGATGAGGGTATTGATGGGCACGATGTTGGAGACCGGAGCCAGGCTGGCAAAGAAGAACAGGATGCCCAATCCAGCCAGGGAGCGCTTCTTCCAAAACCTCCAACCGGAGTACAGGAGCCCGGCCAGCAGGCCAGCGCAGAGCAGGACTTCCGCGTCCAGCGCTGTCTTGAATGGGAAGAGATAGTCGATGCGCAGGGGATGGGGAAGGAGCGCCATCTTCACGTAGTAGGCGAAGCCCTTGGTCATGGTCAGCATCTGCGGCCAGAACCCGCCCGCGAGATACCCGGTCTGGCCCGCTTGCCCCCTCATGAAGGCATTGAGCAGGCCGTAGGCCAGCGCAATGACGAAATACGGGGCAAGAGGCTTCCAGCACAAGGCAGGCTTGGGCTCGACGGATTCCCGCTGGAACAGGACCAGGAGCGCCACCAGGAGAGGCAGGGCGATGCTGGATTCCTTGGCGAGAAGCGCCAGGACGAAGCAGGCGAGGGATGCGCCATAAGCGCGGCCGGTCTCCCGCGATCCGAGGAACAGGACCAGCGACATGAGGACGAAGAATCCCGCGAGGGGGTTGGAGAAAGCCCCGACCCAGGCCACGGACTCGGCCTGGATGGGGTGCAGGAGAAAGACCGCGGAGACGATCCCGGCCGTTGTCGCGGACCGGGACAGCAGGATCATGAGCCCGAAAAGCACGAGAGCATTGGCGATGTGGAAGGCGATGCTCAGCCCGTGGAAGACCCTGGGGTCGAGGCCGTTGACCTGGAAGGCCGCGGCATGGACGAAGGTCGTCAGAGGGCGGTACGAGAAGCGGTTGGCCTGGCTCGAGGAGCTCTGCGACGCCGGGTCGAGGAACTTGGAGAGAGGGGAGAGGGAGCGTAGCGCGGCGTTCTGGACCACGAGACCGTCGTCGTCATAGACGAACCCGTTCTTGAGGCTGGCGCCCCACACGGCCACACCGACGACGACGAGGAGGGCTGCCCAGGATCGCAAGGAAAACTATCCTGGATTCTTGTCTTCGAGCGCCTTGAGGCGCTTCTCGTGGTCGACGAGATGGAAGCCGTGGTCCTCGAGCGTCTGTGTGTGGGTCAACGCCTTCTCGTAGTACATCTTGCCCTTGAAGGTGCTGTCTTCGAAAGCCTTCAGGACCGCGGCCTTCATGTCATGCATCTCGGCCAGGAGCCGGTCTTCGAGGCGGTCCATGCGCGCTTCTGAACCGAGGATCCGCTTGGCAAGCCTGTCGACGGAAGCAGAGATCTCCGTCTTGAGCTCAGTTCGGAGACCGCTCAAGCCCTCTTTGAGCTCCCCACGGAAGAGACCCACCGCCTCATTGAAGGCTTCCCGGACATCCCCCTTGGTGGCGGGCATGTTGACGTCGGCGTTCATCGGTTCCATTCTACACCTTCCTCATTCGGAGTGTAAGGGCCCAAAGGCCCAGTCAGGCTACACTCTATATACGATTCAGGGCGGAAAAAGTTCCATTAATGATCGACCTGGCGGAGCTCGATCAGTTCTCGGAAAGCATCACGCCAAACTTTGAATATTAATCTAACGTATTTAATTATGTATTGATTAATTATTGTATTTGCTGTATAATATCGATATGGAGACAAGCATAGGCGCACAGATCAGGCTCCTGCGTGAACATCGCGGCCTCACCCAGGCGCGCCTGGCAAAGCTCAGCAGAACGACTCAGCAGCATGTGTCGCTCCTTGAAAGAGATGCCGCAGGAGTCGAACTCGGGACCCTGCGAAGGCTCCTCGACAGCTTGGGATATCGGATCACGTTCACGGAGCGCCCTGCTGCAGCGCCGCTCGCGGAACGGCTCGGCCAGTGGGCTCGCTTCGAGGCCCGCATGACCGGGGTGAAGCAGCCCCAGCAAAGCCTTGCGAAAAGCCTCCGCCAGGTCGGTGAAATGGCGGAGATGTATCTTTCGGCCCACGGCCGCAAGGACTCGCCTGGCGGCTTGAAGGTTCAGGCCTCCCGCATCGATGCCTGGCGAAAGCTCCTGGCCCGCGCAAGAAATCCCCAGACATGACCTCGCTCGAAAAGGGACTTCGGGGCATCGCATCCTTCCTCGAGGCAAAGCGCATCCCTTACATGGTCATCGGCGGCATCGCCAACCTGGTCTGGGGAGTTCCGCGGAGCACCCTGGACATCGACGTGACCATCTGGGCTCCGGAAAACGACCTGCCCGGGATCGTGCGGGCGCTGGCCTCGGCCTTCAAGGCCCTTCCCGAGGACCCGGACTCCTTCGCGGCGGACACACGGGTCCTGCCGCTCGAGGTCGCGGGCTTCA
>JBAZSR010000020.1:15867-29632 GCA_041662295.1 Elusimicrobiota bacterium
TCATCCTCGGCCAACTCCCCTACGAAGAGCGGGCCATCCAGCGGGCTCGGGCCAAGGACATGGCCGGCTTCTCCGTCAGGGTCTGCTCTCCCGAGGACCTCATCGTGCACAAGGCGCTCTCGGAACGGCCGAAGGACTTGGAGGACGTCCGGGGGATCATCCGCGCCCAAGGGCCGGCCCTCGACCGAGCTTATCTGGACCCGCTGATCCGCGGGCTCGCCGAGGACCTCTCCCGGCCGGCCATCTGGGAGTTCTATCTTTCCTGCTGGAAGAAATGATCCTTCTGGTCTCGGGATGGACTAGCCCGAGACCTTGTCTTCCAGCGCCTTGAGGCGCTTCCCGTGATCCTGAAGTTGAAAGGCGTGACTTTGAATCATGTCGCCATGCGTCAAGGCCTTCTCGTAGTACATCTGCCCCCTGACCGTGGCCTCCTCAAAAGCCTTCAGAACCTGGTCTTTCATCCCACGCATCTCCAGCAGGAGCCGATCCTCGAGACGGTCCATGCGCGCCTCTGACTCGAGGATCCGTTTGGCAAGCCTGTCCGTGGAGACGGCAAGTTCGCCGCGGAAGAGGCCCACCGCCTTATTGAAAGCATCCTGGACATCCGCCTTGGTGGCAGGCGTACTCGCGTCGGCGTTCATCGCTTCCATTCTACACCTTCCTCCTTACAGGGCGTAAGGGTCCAAAGACCCACCGATGCCCCTAACTCTATATACGAGCGAGACCCGAATTAGTTCCCTGCTCTCAGAAATTTAACAAGGCTCGGCTACAATAATGCGGCATTAACCCGACACCAATGGAAGACACACCCCAGCCCAGGCGCCCCCTGCCCAAGGATGCCTCCGAAGTGGAGGCCATCGCGGATTTGCAGACCTGCCGCATGGCATTGCGCTGGGCTCTGGAGCGCATCCGCTCCGTCGAGAAGGAGTTCGGCACAGTCAAGGACAAGGCCGAGACCGAGGAGCGCCAGAAGAGGGCGGCTCAAGACGACCTCGCGGGGCTCCAGCGAACTTTCAACTACTACGCCGAGCGTCTTAAAGAAGCGGAGGAGAAGGTCCGGGTCCTCGGAGAGAGGCTCGCGACCGCGCAGTCCGAGGCCGCGCAAACCGCGGCCTCGGCCCTCCCGGCTCCCCCCTCCGTAGAGGTCCAGGCCAGCCCCGAGCTCGGGGCAAGCCCCCTCTCCCTGAGGCAATCCTACGACGAGCGGCTCGCGGCCCTCCAAGCGGAGCACGCGGCGCAGATGGCGGAGGTGCGCAAGAACGTGGAGGCCGCTGCCGGGGAGATGGTGCGCAAGGTCGGGCTCATGGCCGCCAACGAGCGCGAGCGCTTCATGGACCAACTCGCCTATGAGCGGGAGACCCGCGAGCGCGCCTTAGCCGAGCTCGAGCGCAAGCACCAGGCGGTTCTGGCCGAGGAGCGCACGAAGCTCGAGAACGCGCTCACCGCGCCGGACTCCGAATCAAGGGCAGCGCTGGAAGCCGCGCGCGACCGGGCCGCGCAAGCAGAGTCCCGGGCAGCCGAGCTCACGGCCCAGGCTGATGACCTGCGCCGCTCCATCGACGCGGCTGTGCAGGCCGGACTGCGGGCCGCGGCCCAGGAGCGGGAGTCTGCCAAGACGCGGGAGGCCAGGGACGCGGCCGCGGCAGAGCTCAAGCTGACGGACCTGGCCGCGGCGCACGAGGGTGCAATATCCGTACTCGAGGCCAGGCTCCAGGCCGTCATCGCCCGCCAGCACGCGGAGCTGACAGCGAGCCGAGATGCGCTCGAGCAGGCGCGAAGGCTGGCCCAGGAGCGGCTCGAGCGCATCGACTCGGTCGCGGCCGAGGAGCGCTTAGCCGCTGAGAAGGACCGCAAGGCTTTGCGCGCCTCCTTCGAGCGGGAGGTCTCGGAGAGGGAGTCCCTGCTCCGCGGACGGATCACCGGGCTCGAGGAGCAGGTCAAAGCCGTGCATGAACGCTCCAAGACGCTCGACGAGGAGCTCCGAGCCGCGCAGGAGCGGCTCAATCAGGTCTTGGCCAGGCCCGCGATCGCGGACGAGGCTTCGGCCTTCCGCTAGGCCGGTCTCAAGGCCCGGGTCGATGATCTCTCGACCCGGCTCGCCAAGACCGAGCAGGAGCGGGATGCCAGGGTCGTTGAACTGCAGTCCAGGCTCGATGCAGCCCTCAAGGACCTCGCCAATGCCCGGGCCGAGGCTGACCGGAACCGGGAGCAGGCCAAGCCCCCTGAGGCTCCAGCGCCCCTGCAGCCGCAGGCCGCTGAAGTCCCCCCGCCCGAGGAGCAGCCCAGGCGGCCCGTGTTCGTCTGGGGCCTGGCTGTCTTGGCCGTGGTCAGCGTGCTGGCGTGGCTGGGCTGGCCCCTGGTCTCGGGCCTGCGGCCCAAGCCCGGAGCCGAGGTCGTCAAGGCGACCCCCATCCCCTTTGCCGAGCCAGCTGGGGTGGCTCTTCGCGGAGGCAAGGTCCTCGTCGGAGACTGGCAGCGCCAGACCCTGCTCGAGGTCGCGGAAGACGGAGCCGTGACCTCCGTTGAGCGCGTGCCCAACCCCAACCTCACTGGCCTGGCCTTCTCGGACACGGCCCTGTGGACGAGCGACGCCGGAGACGGCGCGGTCTACGAGCATTCCCTCGAACCGGGCCACGCGGTCCTGCGCGCCTTCAAGAACAAGGAGCACGCGCCCTCTGCCCTTGCGTGGTCGCCGCCGGACCGGCTCTGGGCAGCGGATCTGCGGACCCGCCAGGTCTACGAGTACGCCGTGGGAGAGAAGCTCTCCCTGGCCAGGCAGGTCTCCCTGGCCGGGGTCCAGCCAGCCGGGCTGATGGCCTCAGGAGACGGCCTCTACATCCTCGACGCACGCAGCCGCAAGCTCCTGCGCTACCGCCTCACCCCCCAGCCCGAGATCGAGGCCTCCCTGGACCTCGGGGCCTGGCTTGCGCCCGGGTGCGGCCCGGCCGGGTTCGCCCTCGACGACAAGACGCTCGTGGTCGCGACGTCGGAGCCTCCGGCCGTACACCGATTCGACCTCGCCAAGCTCAAGTGGACGGCCGAGACGACCGCGCCTCAGGCGGACGGCGGAGTCTCGGGCGGCATGAAGCAGTAGCCCATCTTGCTGACCGTCTCGATCATCTTCGAGGCCGGCTGCCCAAGCTTCCTGCGCAGCCTTCCCACCATCACGTCCACGGCCCGGGTGTTGGCGGTCGGGCTCATCCCTGAGACCGTAGTCAGGATGTAGGGCCGGGTCAGCACGCGGCCGGCCTTGCGCATGAGGACCTCGAGGAGGTTGAACTCGCCCGGCCGGAGCGTGACCCGCACGCCGTTGACCACGCAGCGGCGTTGGCTCGGGTCGATGGAGACCCCACCGATGGACAGGGCGCTGCCGCGGTGCTCGATGCGCTCGTACTTGCGCCGAAGGACAGCGCGCACGCGCGCGAGAACCTCCCTCGGGTCGCAGGGCTTGGCGAGAAAATCGTCCACCCCGAGGTCGAAGGCCTGCACCGGGTCGTCCGAAGACTTCTTCCTTCCCAGAGCCAGGACCGGCAGGTCCATGCCATGGTCCGAGTGCCTCAAGAGCTGGAGCACGGCTGAGCCAGGCATGTCCGGAAGGTCCATGTCTAATATCAGCAGGTCATGGTTGGACTTGGACAAGTCCTGAAGGAGTTGAGCAGCCATCCCCCTTGAGCTGACCGAGTAGGTCGGAGCCAAGAGCTTGACAACCGCCTCTGCCAAGGAGGCGTCCGCCACACCAACCATGATTTTGTAAGCCATGCAATGATTTTCCGATTATTTCAAATCCATTATAACATGCCATTGACACTGATTTGTTACAAATCGGTTTCATTTCGGTCACTTTTCGGATAAAAGCAGGACACAAAAAACCAGCACTATAGTATTAGTAATAATCCGGGCCCGGAGAAAAACAATGTTCAGACTGCTGATGATCGAAGATGACGCGATGATGCGGCACATGTTTGTGAAGACCATGACGCACGAGGGCTTCGAGGTGCTCGCCGAGGGCACTCTCAGCCTCGGCGGCCAAACAGCCCGGGAGAAGAAGCCTGACCTCATCCTCCTCGACGTGCACCTTCCCGACGGCAACGGCATCGAGTTCTGCGCCAAGCTCAAGGCCGATCCCATGCTTCGGCACATCCCGGTCCTGCTCCTCTCCGGCGAGGCCACGGACGTCTCCTGCAGGGTCGACGGCATCGAGGCCGGCGCCGAGGACTATGTGACCAAGCCCTTCGACCACCGGGAGCTCGTCTCCCGCATCAAGAACCTCCTGCGCAGCGCCTCGGGGCCCACCCTCAAGTAACCGCGACTATGTTCAACCCGGGGCGCAGGATCAGGGCAGCGGCAGGCGCGAGCCTGGCCATCCTCGCCCTGGCGCTCCTCTCCTCCCCGGTCCTCGCCGGCCAGAAGCTCTCCAACGCCTCGGCCTTCATCCTGCGCAACACGGTCCAATCCGGCGGCGTGCGCTCGACAGGCGGGGGCATGGTCCTCCAGCAGTCCGTGGGCCAGGCCGGCACGGCCTTCTCCGCCAGCGCAGGCTCGAAGGTCGAGCCCGGGTTCATGCCCATGGCCGCCCAGCCCGGGTCCGTGGTGGCCATCACCTCGGTCACCAAGGACACGGGGAGCCTGGAACTGGCATGGAACGCGCCCGGGCTCAACGGCTTCTTCGGCCAGGTCGTCAACGGCCGCTACCGCGTGGACACCAGCTCGGACCCCCTCCACCAGTTCAGGCCCACGCGCTTCGTAACCGAGTTCGCCACCTCAGTCGTGCCGGGCGACAGCCAGTCCATCGTGCTCACGGACCTCGACCCCAACACCACCTACTACACGCGCATCTATCTCGCGGACACCCGCAAGTTCTTCGCCGAGGACTCCCGCCGCAGCGACGAGTCCACCCTGACGCGCGTGCCGGTCGCGCCGGCCCTGGCCGGGGTCTTTGGCACCAGCGTCACCTTCTCCTGGACCGTGCCGGCCGACGGCGCGGTGGGCTACGGCATCAACGGGTCCTCGACCAACTTCGGCAGCCTCTACCCGGGCGGCGTGGTCCACACCTCCCGGACCATCGACGGCGTGGCCGTGACCCTCACGATCACCGGCCTCTCCCCTGCCACGACGTACTACTTCAAGCTCGCCAGCCTCAACTGGTCCAGCGAGCCGAACTTCACGAGCATCATCTCCACCTGCACCCGGCCCGGCGGCCCCCTGCCCATCCAGAACCTCGCGCTCGTTGGCGACCGATTCGACCGCGAGGTCCTGCTGAGCTGGACGAACCCCGATTTCGATAATCCGGGAGGCGTCACCGTTCTCGTGAGCACCAACATCATCACGGCCGACCCGGTCGACGGCACCTCGTACCCCCTGGGCTACGCGTTCGCGGACGGTTCCGTGGTGACCGATCCTGCCGCCCCGGCCTCCCACCTCAAGTCCGGGCTCGAGCTCGACGTCACGACCTACTTCAAGCTCTACAGCAAGACCGTCACCGCGTCCTACTCCGTGGCTGTCTCGACCTACGTGATCCTGGACCTGCCGCCCATGGCGCCCCCAGGCCTCTGGGCCCAGACTTCGGCCGACGGGACCTCCATCGAGATGCGCTGGGAGGGCGTGGTCTCGAACATGGACGGCAGCTCCTTCAAGGCCCAGGCCGCGCCCTCGGCCTGGGAGCTCGACCGGTTCAGCGTCTACCGCGCGACCAGCATCGTGCGCGCGGGCTGGACCAAGCTGACCGACCAGCCGGTTTCGGCCTCGGGCTTCACGGCCGCGGTCCCGGACCCCAGCCAGGTCTGGTACTACAAGATCGAGTCCAAGGACGCCTTCAGCGACGAGTCCGACGACTGCATGGCCGTGGACACCCTCGGCAACGTCTACGCCGTGACCTCGGACAAGATCACCCGCATCCAGCTCTCGCCCGAGCTGGCCAAGGCCCTGCGCTCCGACGGCAACCCCTCGGGCAAGCCCCTGGTCGTGCGCGCGCACGAGCGGCCCGAGGACCTCGGCGGCAAGGTCGTCAAGTCCGTCCAGTTCGACCCTGTCACGCCCTCGGCCCAGAGCGTCCCCATGAAGTTCGACTCCGCGAACGCCTCCGTGGTCATGCACTATCAGACCGCGGACGGCGACGTGGTGGGCCAGAAGTTCGGGGTCCAGGGCGGGGAGGTCGTCAAGCCGGACACGCGGGTCGCGGCCGCCGCCGCCTCGGCCAACCTCGGGGCCTACTGGGACAACGGCAAGGACTTCGTGAAGCTCTACGGCAAGGTGGACTCCCTCCGGCAGAACGTCTCGGTCCAGAGCGCCATGACCGGCGTCTACCAGATCCGGACCCTGACGCGCGCCGAGGGCTTCGCCTTCGACATCTCCAGCCGGTCCAACAAGTACCTGACCCCCAACGGCGACGGCCTGAACGACTCCGTGGTCTTCGTGTTCGACAACCCCAAGGACTCGGGGTTCTCCGGCAGGATCTTCTCCTCCGACGGCTCCCACGTGGCGGACATGTCCAACGGCCCCATCCCCAACAGCCTCCAGTGGGACGGCCGCGCGCAGGGCCGCGTGGTCTCCGGCGGCATGTACGTCTATCAGATCCGGGCCGAGGATAAGACCTTCAGCGGCTCTCTGGTGGTGGTCAAGTGAGAGCCCTTCCCGTGCTCCTATCAGCGCTCCTCCTGTCGTCCGCCGTTTGTTCCGCCGCCTTCATCGACCAGGGAGCCGGCGCCCGGGGCCCGGGCATGGGCGACGCCATGGCCGCGGCATCGGACGACGTCTTCTCCAGCCACTACAACCCGGCGGGCCTCGGCCTGCTCCAATCCTCGGAGCTGGGCGTCTCCTACGACCGCATGCTCATGAACCTCGGAGACAACTCCAACATCAGCCACGGCTTCCTCGCGGCCGGCCACCCCATCCTCGGCGGCAAGCAGGGCGGGGCCGCGGCCTCCTGGTCCCAGTTCACCCTGAACTCGAGCATGTACCGGGAGGACGCCTACTCCCTGGCCTACGGCCGCAAGGTGCGCTCGGACCTCGGTCCCGGCGACCTCTACCTCGGCGGAGCGGCCCGCTACCTGCGCCGCTCCTTCTCGGCCCCGTCCGAGGGGACCAATGCCATGAGCGGGCTCGTGGCGACCGGGTCCCGGGACCCCCTCCTGGCCGGCGGCCGGGCGACCGGGGCATTCGACTCGGACCTGGGAGTCCTCTACCGGCTCAAGGCCCACTACTCGGCCGGCCTGACCCTCAAGCACCTCAACTCCCCGGACGTGTCCTTCGGGAGCGGCGCCTCGGACCGACTGCCCTTGGAACTGCGCGCGGGCCTCGCCTACCGGAGCCTCATCTCGCTGGTGGGCCTGCAGTACGAGACCCGGACGGACCAGACCGGCGGACGCGACCACCGGGGCACCGTGGCGGCCGAGCGCTGGTTCCTGAGGCTCTTCGTGGGCGACTTCGGGTTCAGGGCCGCGCTCACCGTGGGCACCCGGGAGTTCACGCAGGTCAGCGCCGGGTTCTCGTACAAGACCCGGCGCATGGGCGTGGACTACGCCTTCCAGATGCCGGTCAACACGGTCGCCAACAGCGCGGGCACGCACCGCCTGGGCTTCCAGGTCCGCTTCGGGGGCTTGAAGGAGCCCGAGGAGTCCGTGGTCATGATCCTCGAGGCCATGCGCCAGCTCAAGGCAGGCGGCGTGCCGGAGCTGAGGTTCACCGAGCCCGGGCTCTCCGCCTCCCAGAAGGCCCAGCTCGACGAGCACCTCTCCTTCGCCCGGGTGCTCCAGGGCCAGGCCAAGTACGACGAGGCCCTCGAGCGCCTGAGCTCGGCCTTGACCGTGAGCCCCGCGGACAGCGGCCTGCTCAAGACCTTCGGCCGGCTCAACTTCGTGGCCAAGACCATCAAGTCCCTGCCGGGCTACAAGTCCGACCCGGGCGAGGCCGCCATGCACGAGGGCGTGCTGGCCTACATCGCGGGCAACGACGCCGTTGCCATCGAGTCCTCGGCGCGGGCCGTGAGCCTCCAGCCGACGAACCGGTCCTGGGCGGGCTTCCTCGAATCCCTCGAGACCGCCACGGGCTTGAAGGCCCCCGAGGTCCCGCAGGCGCCTCCCAAGACCCTGCGCGTCGAAGGGCTCGTCATGCGCGCCTCCGCGGCCCTCGAGGAGGGCCGCTACGAGGACGCCATCGCCATGAGCCTAGACGCCCTGGCCGAGGACGAGAACCTCCAGACGGCGTGGGAGAACCTGGGCACCGCGTACTTCGCCCTGGGCGACAACGCCAAGTCCCTCGAGGCCTGGGGCCGTGCCGCGGCGCTCGAGCGGGACGCCGAGCGGCGCAAGGTCCTGCGCGGGCACGTGGCCTCGGTCCAGCGCGTGATGGCCCGCCGCCAGGCCGCCGCTGCCCCGGCAGCCGAGAGACCCTCAGTCCCGCCCGAGGAGATCCGCAGGCTCTACAACCAGGGCCTCGACTTCTACAACGCGGGGAGGCTCGACCAGGCCAAGGACTCCTTCGAGCGCGTCATCGAGCTCGACCCCGAGTTCGTCTCCGCGGTCAAGGCCCTCAACCGGGTCAAGAAGGAGCTCGGCCGATGAGGATCAGGACCAGGATCGCCGCCTTCGTGATCGCGCTCATGGCCCTGGTGGTGGCCAGCATCACCCTGAACCTCGCGATCCTCGAGCAGAGGCGCGTGCGGCGGGAGTCCGCCGAGCGTGTGGACGCCCTGCTCGACGGAGTCCAGCGCATCGCGCGGGAATCGCTCTCCTCAGCCGACGACCTCATGCTCCTGAGCTACCTGAAGTTCCTCATGCGCGACTATCCGGAGATGGAGCTGGCCGTGGTCACCCGCCAGGGCCACACCTCGGTCCTGGGAGAGGCGCGAGGCCCTCTCGACTACCGGTCGTTCACCCTGACCGAGGAGGCCTCCGCGGACCTCCAGCCCGTACCCGTGGCCGCCATCGCCCCCCGCGCCGAGCGCGGCCCCGCGGCCAGGCAGGCCCTGCCTCCCCATGCCCTGTCCCTGCAGATGGGCTTCTCCAAAGCCGGCCTCGAGCGGCGCGTGGCCGCGGCTCAGGCCGAGGTGGCTTCCAAGGTCCT
Source organism: Elusimicrobiota bacterium (assembly GCA_041662295.1). Taxonomy (GTDB): domain Bacteria; phylum Elusimicrobiota; class Elusimicrobia; order UBA1565; family UBA9628; genus JACQWX01. Next base: position 24,928 of record JBAZSR010000020.1, read on the forward strand.
GGGCATGGCGAGCCTGGGCCTCGTGGTGGGGCTCCTTGGCGCGGCATGGGTCTCGGCGCGGCTCTCCAAGCCCGTGGCCGAGCTCGCCCGGGCTGCGGACCGCCTCGGCGAAGGCAGGCTCGACGCCTCCGTACCCGCACAGGGCCGTGACGAGATCTCGGCCCTGGGCCGGCGCTTCAATGCCATGGCGGCCAGCATCCGCGACCTCGTGTGCTCCAAGGACGAGCTCATGAGCACCTTGAGCCATGAACTCAACACCCCCCTTGCGGGCTTGAAGGGCTTCCTCGGCTACCTCAGGCGGCCTGAGGTGGACGCTGACCCGGCGGAGCGCGCCGAGGCCTACGGCGTCATGACCACCGCGGTCGGCCAGCTTGAGAGCTCGCTCAAGAACGCCCTCCTGCTCTTCCAGACCGGAGCGGGCCTGACAGCCCGGCCGGAGACCGTGGACTTGGCCTCCGCTGTCTCCGAGGCGCTCAAGCTCTTCGGCCCTGCAGCCAGGTTCTCCGGGATCAAGCTCCTTGGCCCGGCATCCGGAGCCTCCGTCCCCATCGAAGCCGATCCCGAGCTCATCCGGCGCGTGGTCATCAACCTCGTGTCCAACGCGGTCAAGTACACCCCCTCGGGCGGACGGGTGGCTGTGGAGGCCCTCGACGCAGGGGCAGAGGCCGTGCTGACGGTGTCCGACACCGGCCCCGGCATCGCAGCCGAGGACCGCGAGAAGGTGTTCCAGCGCTTCTTCCGCGTCGACGACGCCACCGGCCGCCGGACCAGGATCCCGGGCTCGGGACTGGGCCTGGCCATCGCCAAGCAGGCCGTGGAGCTCCACAACGGAAGCATCCGGGTCGAGAGCGAGCCCGGGCAGGGCTCCCGCTTCATCGTGCGGCTGCCCAAGAAGTTTTCCCGAAGGACAGGGTCCAAGACCCACCAGGAGAGGACATGAAGACCATCGCGTACCTCCGGCGGACCATCAGGAGACTCCCCTCGCCCAGGAAGCTGCTCAGCCTGGCGCTGGCCGTCAGCCTGGTGGGCCCCGGGCCTCTGCCATGGGTTGGGGCTAGCTATGCCCAGACAGTGCCGCAGCGCATCTCATACCAGGGCCGCCTGACCGACACCCTCGGCAACCCGGCCAGCGGAGACCACGACTTCGTGTTCAGCATCCACGACGCGCTCGCAGCCGGCACCCAGCTCTGGACCGAGACTCAGAACGACGTGCCCGTGGTCAACGGCGTCTTCACGGTCAGCCTCGGCGCCGGGACCGCCATCCCTCCGGGCGTCTTCGACCGCGACACCGTCTACCTCCAGATCAACGTGGACGGCTCGGACATGAGCCCCAGGGACCGGCTCCTGGCCGTGCCGTTCGCGTTCAACAGCGCGCTCTTCAACGGTCAGCCCAGCGGGAGCTTCGTGTCCACCACGACCCTGGCCCAGACCATCGCCGGGGACAAGACCTTCACCGGCGCGGTCGTGGTCCCAGCGCCCACGCTCGCTGGCCACGCCGCCACCAGAGGCTACGTCGACGGCGTGGCGGGCGGAGGCTGGACCAAGGACGGCCTAGTGGTCAAGCTCGCATCCTCAGGCGACAACGCCGTCATCCAGTCCACCCTCACGGTGCAGGGTGAAGCCTTCTCCGTGGGCGGCACGACCCTCGCGGTCAGGGACGGCTTCGTAGGGATCGGCACGACAAGCCCCGGCCGCTTCCTCACCATCAAGCGGACCGGCGGCGGAGAATTCATCCGGCTCGAGGACACGAGCTCCAAGGGCATCCTGGGCACCATCTCCTCCAACTTCCTCATCCGCGCGGACAACAATGCCGCCATCCTCTTCGACACCTGGAACGGCTCGAGCTACGGCGAGCGGGTGCGCATCACCAAAGACGGCGGCGTCGGCGTCGGCACGAGCTCCCCTCAGGAGGCCCTGCATGTCTCCTCAAGTTCCGCGGTGGTGGACTTCGGCATCCGTGCGAGCACCCTGACCTTCGCCGCCGGCCTGACCGCTGATCCTACTGCCGCCCCAGGCATGCTCTACTACAATGCCTCCACCAACAAGCTCAGGCTCTACAATGGCGCATGGGCCGATGTCGCCACCGGCGCGAGCGGCAATTATGTTTCGAAGACCGGCGACTCCATGACCGGCCAGCTCACCATGTGGAACTCCACCATCACCATCTCGGGAGTGCAGGGCAACGCCTTCTCGGTCGGGATCTCCACCCTGGCGGTCAGGGACGGCAGGGTCGGCATCGGGACGAGCCTCCCTGCAACGGCCCTTGACCTCGTTGGAAAACTCACCTGGCGCAGCGACCTCGACGCCAACGACTATCTCACCTTCATGGGCTCCCATATCGACGGCAGGATGAAGCTGACCGCCTACGACGACACCCACGCGACGACCTTCCAGGCGATGATGGTCAACGGGCGCGCCGTCGGGCTCGGGGGAAGCTCTTATGTGGTCGGAGATGGGATCACGGGGAACCTCTACATATCCGACAACGACACGGTGGTCACGGGCGCCTTCATCTTAGGCAACGCCCGGCCCTTGCAGTCGTCGGTCGGGACAGGAAAATCCCTCATGTTCGGACTGCCGGACAACATCGTCTATCCGGGCTACGGCGAAGCCGGCATCGCGGACATGGGCACCTTCTCCACCATCGGCAACACCTGGGGAGGCACGCGTCCGGCCATCCGCTACACGGCCTATGACCACCAGTTCCGGGTCAACGGCGGCACAGGAGAGACCAACCCCGGCACCGAGGTCCTGAGACTGGCCAGTTCCGGCAGCGTCGGCGTCGGCACGACCTCACCTCAGGAGAAGCTCCACGTCTCCTCAGGCTCCGCTGTCGTGGACTTCGGCATCCGCGCGAGCACCCTGACCTTCGCGGCCGGTCTGACGGCTGACCCGACGCCTGCCAGCGGCATGCTCTATTACAACGCTTCCACCAACAAGCTCAGGCTCTACAACGGCTCTTGGGCCGACGTGACCACGGGCGCCAGCAACAGCTTCGTGTCGAAGACCGGCGATTCCATGACCGGCCAACTCACGGTCCGCGGAGCATCGGTGGACGTCTCCTCCATCACGACCTTGGGCGCGATCGGCATCGGCGGGATCGACCTTGGCAACGGAACCTTGGTGGTCAAGTCCACCTCGACCGACGCGACCAACCCCGTGGTCAACATCCAGAACAACGCCGGGACCGAGCTCATGCGCGTCCAGCAGGACGGCAAGATCGGCGTCGGGACCACCCAGCCGGCCCAGACCCTTTCCGTGACAGGATCGCTGGGCGTCTCCGGCAGCGTGGGTTTCGGCACCACGAACCCTGGCGCGAAGCTCGAGGTCCAGGGCTCCGCCCAGATCGGGAATGACGGCGTCAACACCTACAGCCTCAAGCTCCAAAGGCTCAACACCGACCGGGCGGTCGCCCATTTCTTCGCTGGCCCCAACGACTCTCCCTGGCTGCAGTACGGAGAGAACCTCGTCTGGAGCGGCGAGCGGGCCGGGACAGTGGACAACACGCTGGCGTACAAACCGTACTACGAGGGCTTCGCGCCGGCGGTCGGCAACAAGGAATTCGGATTTGTGAACAAGACCGCAGGCGCCTTCACCAGCGCGGATATGGAGCCGAGCATGGTGCTCAAAAGCAACGGCACTATCGGCATCGGCACGACCTCCCCTCAGGAGAAACTCCACGTCTCCTCAGGCTCCGCTGTCGTGGACTTCGGCATCCGCACCAGCACCCTGACCTTCGCGGCCGGCCTGACGGCTGACCCGACGCCTGCCAGCGGCATGCTCTATTACAACGCTTCCACCAACAAGCTCAGGCTCTACAGCGGCGCGTGGGCCGACGTGACCACGGGCGCCAGCGGCAGCTTCGTGTCGAAGGCCGGCGACTCCATGACCGGACAGCTCACGGTCCGCGGAGCCTCGGTGGACGTCTCTTCCATCAGCGCCTTGGGCGCTGTCGGCATCGGCGGGATCGACCTTGGCAACGGAACCTTGGTGGTCAAGTCCACCTCCACGGACGCGACGAACCCGGTTGTCAACATCCAGAACAACGCCGGGACCGAGCTCATACGCGTCCAACAGAATGGCAGGGTCGGCATCGGCTTCACCAACCCGGGCTTCCCGCTCCACATCAACGGATCTGCCGCGTTCAGCGACCAGGTCTACGCCGGAGGAGCCACAGTCGCGGCCAACACTGCCAGCAAGCTCATCATCCCAGCCGGAGCCATGCTGCAGGGAGGCGCGCCGACCGTCAATGGCAGCTACGTCCAGTTCACGAACAATGCCGCTACGGACGCCGGGTACGGCGTCTGGTCTAACTTCAACGCCTACTGGGACGGCTCCGCCTGGAGACAGCCCCGGGGCTCCCTGGGCTCGGTGATGGGTTCTTCGAACTGGCATCTGGGCTGGACCTGGCAGTACGCGGCCAACGGAGGCTCGGATGACGGCGTCATCACCCCCACGGAAGTGGCGAAACTCAACAGCTCCGGGAACCTCCAACTCGATGGGACCCTGAAGGCCGATGGGGCAGGGGACAGCTCGTTCGCAGGCAGCCTTGGAGTGGGCACCACCGCTCCCCAATCCAAGCTCCACGTTTCCTCAGGCTCCGCTGTCGTGGACTTCGGCATCCGCACGAGCACGCTGGTCTTCGCGGCAGGCCTGACCGCTGATCCTACTGCCGCCCCAGGCATGCTCTACTACAATGCCTCCA
>JBAZSR010000021.1:0-29424 GCA_041662295.1 Elusimicrobiota bacterium
GTGATGAAGGCGATGAGCATGGCCGCCACGTTCAAGGCCAGGTGCAGGCCGTCGGTCACGCCGCGGGAGGCCGCGTCAAGGAGGTTGGTCCCGACCTCGAGCTTCGGGAGCTTGACGTCGCCCAGGGTCTCCGACTGCTGGGTCTCGGGGAAGATGATCTTGGCGATCATGAGACTGGCCGGAGCCGCCATCACGGAGGCCACCATGATGTGCTCCGCGGGCACTCCCATGCCGATGTAGCCGGCCATGACCGAGCCCGCGATGGTGCCGAAGCCTCCGACCATGATGGCGTTGAGCTCGGAGGTCGTGCAGTGCTTGAGGAACGGCCGCACCAGGAGGGGCGCCTCGGTCTGGCCCAGGAAGACGTTGGCGGAGCAGGAGAGGGACTCCGACCCCGAGGTCTTCATGAGGCGGCTCATGACCATGGCGAAGAGCTCCACGACCTTCTGCATGACGCCAAGGTAATAGAGGATGCCCATGAAGGAGGCGAAGAAGATGATGATGGGCAGGACCCGGAACGCGAACTGGAACCCGAACATGTCGATGTAGGCGCCGTTGGCGAGCTTGCCGAAGAGGAACTGGGTGCCGTTATCAGCGAGGAAGAGGAAGGTGGTGACCTTGCCCGCGAACCACTGCAGAGCCCTGTTGCCGGCCTCCCACTTGAGCAGGACCAGGCCCAGGCCGATCTGCAGGCCGAGACCGACGCTCACGGTGCGCAGGTTGATGCGCTTCTTGTTGTTCGACATGAGCCAGGTCAGGCCCAAGAGGACGACGATGCCGACCAATCCGATCAGACGGTCCATGAAACCTCCATTCCGGCTTTCGGCAGGATAGTATGCCAAATTTCACGGCGTCTGAAGAAACGACGGAAGGGCGGGGCTCTCAGCGGCCTGGGGCAGGGGAGCGGACGCGGCCGATCTCGACCAAAATCTCGGTCGGGGTGAGGAGCAGGCCCGGTTGGAACGCGAACTGGAGGGTGTCGCGGCCCATGACCATGCCCGCGTCCTTGGGGTCCTTGCCGAGGTGATGGGCCTTCTCGAGGTTCGCCTTGTTGATGGCCTCGCCCACGGGCTTCAAGGCCTGGCCGGCCTTGCCGTTGGGAACCGCGAGGATGAACTGGGTGCGGGGGTTGCCCTGGCTGTCGGGCGCGAGGGCTTTGAAGCTCAGTTGAAGACCCTTGTCGTGTGCAGCGCTTGGGCCTCCCCAGCTGGCGAAAACGCCCCCGTCGGGGGAGATCTTCCCGGCGTCGAAGACAAAGACGCCGTCGAGTCCGGCCGCGGAAGTCCCCAGCCGCGCCCTGGCCTCTGAGAGGTCCATGCGGCTGGCCTCGACCTGCTTCTGGGCCGCGTCCAAGGCGGCCCGGAACCGCTCGGCCCGGGCCCCGCGGACGCTGGGGTCCGTGAGGACCCTGGTCATCTCAGGCATGACCTCGGCCATGATCGCCTTCTGCTGGGCCTGCGGCAGATGGTCGAAGCGGTCCGCGCCCTGGATGCCGTTCTTGCGAAGGACCCCGTCGTAGACATCGAACACGGCCTGCTGGAGCTCGATGGCCGAGGCCGCGGCCGGGTCGGACCTGGCAGCCTCCGCTGCTTTGCGGCCGAAGAAGCCGAAGTCCTCGTACCAGGTCGCCTGGCGCACCCGCTCCCGGAGCTTGGCGTCCCGGGCCACGAGGCTGATGTTGTCCACGATCCACGCGGACCACGCGCCGTCGCCGAGGTTGTTGGTCGAGTACTTGCCGAACCTCTGGCGGAGGTACTGGATCTTGGCCTCGGTCGGACCGCGGTCGAGCATCACCTCGTCCACGAAGTCCAGGAGCCTCATGGTGGCGTCCACCTCGGGCCTGGCGGGATCGAAGTACGGGCCATGGTGGTCCATGACAAGCTTGAGGCGCTGGACCATGGCAGGGTCCATGCCCTTGATGCCCGCGTCATTGTCGAGGATGACGATGCCGCCGCGGCCCCTGCTGCGGCCGACCGTGCCCTTCTCGGGATTGAGCTCGCGGTACATCCTGGTCAGCAGGATGTCCGAGCGCTGGGCCTCGGTGAGGGGCTTCAAGCCCTTTTGACCGCGGATGGCGTCGATCTCGGCGAGGCGCGTCTCCGCGGCTTTCCAGGAGGACTCGAGCATGACCTTTGCCTCGACCGAGGTCACAAGCTCGGGCTTGTCCGCGAGGAAGGGCTTGCCGCCCAAGTTCGGGAGGGGCTCGCCCGCGACCAGGACCCGACCGCCCTTCATGAGCGGCACGACCTTGTCTCCGCGGACGACCAGGATGTCCTTGAGGCCCTCCACCGGGAACCTCTCGAACTGGGACCGCAGGGCCTCGAGGCTCACGGCCGAGTCGTCGAGGTTGAGGACCACGCCCCGTCCCTGCTTCTTGACGAGGATCTTCTCCTGGACCGTCTGCCAGATGTTCCGGGCGCTGGCGGTCTTGGGCGCGTAGCAGTCGAGCTCCGCGCCATTGACGCTGAAGTCCGCGCCAGCGGCCGTGCCCCGCTGGTCGACCTCGTAGCCGTTCTTGTAGAGGGTGTGGGCGGTCTCGTTCTGCCTGACGAGCGAGCGGACCACCTCGAGGTCCTCGCGGGGCCCGATGTCCGCGGGCTTGCCGGTGAGCTTGCCCACGCCCTTGGGCTTCTCCGCGGCCTTGAGGATCTCAAGGTCACCCAGGGCCGTCTCGGAGGCGGTCCTCAGCGACTCGTTGGACCCGAGCTTCCGGGTGACCATCCTCTGCCTGCCGATGCCGGCGATGGTCGACTCCGGGATCTCGCGGTGCGCCTGCCAGTAATCGTTGATCTTCGCCCAGTCGGCCTTGGAGATGACTCCGCCCTGCTCCAGGGCCGCGTCCCAGGACTTGGAGAACTCCGCCATGACGCGGCCCGCGTCCTTGCCGAAGACCGCGAACTCCTTGGCGCCCAGGCGCACGACCTCGGGCGAGACGTCGAGGCCCTGGGCCCGGGCCTTGGCGACTGCCTCGGCCAGGGCCTTGCCCTTGGCCGCGAGGAAGGCGTCCCCGGCCTCGTGGCCGGCAGCGTCGTTGAGGATCTTGAAGTCCTTCGACGAGGTGACGGCCACATCCCCGCCCTTGACGCCCTGGAGCTCGAGCACGCTCAGGTATTCGTGGGTCCTGGCGCCCGTGTAGTCCTTGGCGAAGTCCTTGAGGAAGCCTTGGAACTCGGCCTCGGTCATCAGAGACTTGAGGCGCGCCAGGGACTTGGCGAGCGGTTCGACCTCCACGGGCTTGAGCGGCCCGGCCTTGGCCTCGCCCGTGGGCTTGAACGCCGAAAAGCCCTTGCCCGGGACCTCGACGAGCCCGCCGCCCCTCAGGCCGGAGTCCTTGGCCTTGGTGAGCGCGATGTCCGCGGCCTTCAGGGCCGCGTGCATGTCCCGGCCCTTGGTCACCTCAGCCACCCCGAACGTGAAGTCTCCCGTGGGCTGGTTCTGGCCGCGCTTGGCGATGACCGTGTCCTGGATGGCCTGCATCACGTTCTTGTACTTGGCGCCAAGGGCCGGGTTGTCCGGCGTGATGCCGATGTCGCGCAGCACCCGGCCGCCCGCGAACTCGACCTGCACGCGCTCGAGAAACCTGGCCACGTCGGCCTTGGAGCCGAGCACCGCGAACTCCTCTCCGCCCGCGCTCAGGCGGCCGACCGTCACCCCGTGCTCGGCCGCCAGGGAGTTGATCACCGAGCCCGTCTTGCCGATGATCCGGTCCGTCATCATCTTGCCCTGGACGGGGTCGCCGAAGGCCTTGATGAGCCCGTCCTGGATGGCGCCGAGGTTGTTCATGTCCATGATGGCCACGGTCGGGTCCTTGGCCTTGGACAGGATGGACTGCCCGTTCTTGTCAAGGTAGGCCCGGTTGGGCATGCCGGAGCGGGCGTCCGTGGTCAGGATGGTCTCCACGAGCCTGACCGAGTTCGTCCCGGCCTCTCCCTTTCCTCCGCCTGGCTTGAGGTCAACGATCAGGGATTTGCCTGGGACCGACTCAGCGGCAGGGGGGGCCTTCTTGGCCGCGCTAACCCTCTCGGCGTAGGCGCTCACCCGGGCCTGGATGAGGCCCAGGCCCATGGCGCCGAACCCGGCGGCCCCGGAGAAGAGGCTGTCGAAGTGGGCCCAGGCCTTCTCCGGGTCCTTGCTGACGAAGGCCGCGTCGACCCACTGGACCGCGCTCGAGCCCATCTGGATCCCGGCGGGAGCGAGGAAGACCGCGAGCTCCGCGCGGTTGAGCCCGTTGAGCAGGCGCACGGCCTGCTGTTCGGCCTTGGAGAGCGCGGCCAGGTCCCGGCCGCCCTTGGAGGCGCGCATCGCCACCGCCACCTGCTCGCCCGAGAGCCCGGCGCGCGCGCCCGCGGCGCCGAGCTTCAAGGGCGCTGCCGCCAGGCCAAAGCCGAAGCCCTCCACGTACGCCTCTCCCGCGATGACGAAGCCTCCGGCAGCGTAGCTCGGCAGGGCCGCGAGCTTGCCCTTCCAGCCGCCCTGCTCCCAGGACTCCCGGCCCATGGCGAAGTACTGCGCCGCCAGGTTGGCGTAGCCGAAGATGCCGGCGGCCATGTACGCCCGGTCCTTCTCCGTGACCGGGTCCTCACTGTGGAAGCGCCAGAGCTCGCCCCAGCGCTTGCGGTTGACGGTCTCGATCTCTCCGTCGAGGAAGGCTTCGAGGAGCCTCCTCTGGTCGGGCTTGCTGAAATAGCTCCGCAGGGCGGCCCGGTACTGATTGACCACCGGGTCCTGGCCGTCCGGCGTGACCCCGCTGATGAGCCACGAGTTGAATTTGGCCTGACAGAGGGTGTAGAAGGCGCTGATCTGCTCGAACGCCGCGAAGTCGCTGTGCTCGTCGAAGAACTTGATGCACGCGCCCGTGGCCAGATGAAAGAGGCCCAGGATGTCGTAGAGCAGGGTCTGGAGGGGGGAGAACACGACCTCCACGCCCTTGCCCAGGCCCCCGAGCATGTCGCTGCCCACGGCCTTGACGTCATCGAACCAGGTGCGCTCGCGGACCTCGGTGGAGACCCGCCGGGTCTCCACCCACTTCGAGCCCTGCTTCTCCCTGCGGGCCGCGAACCGAAAGGCCGCCCGGTTCTCCTCCTGCTGGATGCGCTCGTCCGGCCAGTAATCCTCGCACGCGGTCATGCCCTGATCGCAGTGATGCATGAAGGTCACGGCTCCGGAGAAGTGGAACATCTTCACGTACGGGGTCGCGCCGTCCATGGCGGACTCGACCGTGAAGGTGTCCCGCGCCTTGCCGTCCTGCGTCATGGTCACATAGAGCCTGTTGTCGCGGATATAGAGGGCGTCCACGGCCATCCCGGCTTTCCCGGCCCAGGCGTTGCCGGTGATGCTCAGGAGGTTCGGGAGCTCCCGGAGGGAGCGCTCGAAGATGCCCCTCAAGCCCTTGGGAAGGTCCTTCTCCGGGACGGGGGAGAGGTCGAGCCCCTTGCCGCCCATGAGCCTCTTGAGGATGGCCGGATCGAAAATGATGTCCTTGCGGGGCCGGTTGCCCTCCCAGTGGGTCACGATCTGCCCCAGCCCGTTCGGGAGCAGGGTCCCGCGCTCCTTGTTGGCGGCCTTCATCCAGCGAGTCACCTTGGGCCGACCCTCCGCGTCCGTTCCCTCGGCGAAGTAAAGGGTCCCTCCATCGTCGGAGAACATCAGGGCCGTGCCCTTGACGGCGGTGAAGTGCATGCCGTCGAAATGCCCCTGAAACGCCCCGGTTTTGGGGTCCTTGGTCCAGGCCGCGGCCTCCTTGCCGTCCACGAGCCTCCGGAAGGCCCCCTTCGACTTGTCGTCGATGGTCACGATCCTCCCGTCCCTGGAGGTGGCGACCGTCAGGCCCCCGCAACTCTCGTAGCGCAGGCTCCCATCCTTGAACACGACTTCGAAGCCCAGGTTGGGCCGGCCCAGGGGGTCGGTCTCGGTGAGCCGGTAGGAGGAGACCTCGCCGCGGCCCTTCATGAGCCGCAGAGCCTCCCCTGTGTTCTCGGCGTAGAAGCGCGCCTTGGCCCAGTGGGACGCGCCCGGAAACTGTGAGAGGGCGGCGTAGAACGAAAGAGCCAGCTGGGTGCCGAAGGGGGTGGGACCCAAGCCTTCGACGGGCTTGCCGTCCGGCAGGCTGGGCACGTCCAGACCGCGGCGCTTGGAGACCAGGACCTCCTTGAGCTGGCGGTCCACCCGGCCCATCTGTCCCTGCACCTCCTGCCGCCCTGGCCGGTCGAGGAGCTTGTGGGTCTGGTCGATGAGGGCGAGCGTGGTCTCCACGCCGGAGCTTCCGAACCCCTTGTCCAGGATGTCGGGCCGTTCCGCCATGCCCTCGAGCAGGGCGTTGAGCCTGGCGGCCGCGGCCCGCTGGTCTCCCTTCCTGGCCAGTTCCTGGATCTCGAGGAGCGCCTGGTTCCTGGCCTCGATCTGGGCGGCCATCTCCGGGGTGAGGGCGCCGCCCTTGCCGATGAGGCTGTCCCAGGACTCGGGGGAGAAGGGCTTGCCGTCTCGGTCGAAGAACCGGCCTTCCAAAAAGGAGACCCCCTGCTCCATCATCCTCGTCCGCAGCCACGCGTAGCGCGGCACGAGGTCGACGGCATCCTTCTCCGTCAGTCCCAGGTCCGTCCCCAGCCCCCTGACATCCGCGGCGAGCTCGGCGTCCGAGAACCCCAGCAAGCGGCTCCGGAAGACCTCATAGCGCGCCCCGGCGGATTGAAGGGACTTCCACGCGGCCTCGGGACCCGACCCCTGGGCAAGGCCGGAGAACGTCTTGGCGAGTTCCTCCCCGGGGAAGCGCGTCTGGATGGCCAGGGTCGCGAAGGCGACGCGGACGTCGCGTCGGGCGTCGGCCAATCTGGACTCAGGGGAGAGGGCTTGAGCCAGGACCGATGGAGGCAGGCACGCCCAGAGGACCAGCTGGGCTGAGAGCAGGACCGCCAGCGACTGCCGCGCTCGGCGCATCATCGGGATAGAGGTAGAGGAGAACGATTCCTGACGTCATCCAATATATAGCCCCTGAGCCGAGGAATTTCAAGGTCTTTTTAAACGGTGCCTAACCGGTGCCGGGGATTAAGTATTTGAAGTTATTGAAAATAACTTCAAATACTTAATCCCCGGCACCGAGAGGAAAAAGCAACGACCTTAAGACTTGAAGATCCTGTCCACCTTCAGGAGCTCCTGACGGGACTCGGAGAGGATGTAGAGCCCGTCGCGGCGCCAGGCTAGGGTCCCGGAGACCTTGTCGAGGAGCCTGACGAGACGGCCTTCGAGGTGGACGTAGACGGAATCGCCGATGGACAGGAAAAGGGCGCGGTGGCCGGAGTCATAGGCCATGGACCGAACCGCCGGCCGCGAAGGCAGGTAGAGCACGGGGACGACCCTCTTGCCGAACTCGACCCGGTAGACCCCGCCGGCGGCGGCGAAGAACATGCCGCCGTCGGCCTCGGCCACGGACCCGATCTCGCTCGGGAAGGTGAAGAGCTTCGAGTAGGCGCCGCCCTTGGCGAGCATGTAGACCGCCCAGGTCCTGGTGGAGACCACGGGCCCCAAGAGGACGAGGCGGTCGGCCCCGACCCTCTCCACCCTCAGATTCGCCGACGGCAGCGCGACCCGGTCCTGGACGGCGCCGTCGGCGACATACCCGAGGCGATCCCGCCGAACCGTCACGACCAGCCCGTCCGGGGTCACGGCGAACGAGGTCAGGTCCGGGTCAGGGCCTGTCAGGAGCGACCGGTTCGACCGGACCTCCACGATGTTGCCGGCCCAGCCGGCGTAGAGCCCCCCGAAGGAGTCGCTGCCGAGGCAGGGCCGGGCCGACACCACGGAGCCGGACCCGCGCGCCACTGACGAGACCACGGGCGCCCCGAGCTTGTCGAGCGCCGCGGACTCCGGGACCGCCTCTCCGCTCCCGGTCATGAGGACCTTCCCTGCGATGATGAGGATCACGACCGCGGGGATGGCGAGGAGGGGGACCGCCAGGGCCACGAGAGGCTTGCGGAGGCGCTCGTCCATCAGGGCTCCAGCCCCCATGGCCGCGCCAGCCAGGCCGGGTCGTCCTCGCCGCCGGAGGGTTCGAGGCCCGTGGCGGCCGGGACCCCTGGCGATGAGGACGCGGAAGGTGCGGGCCCGTGGAGAGCGCCGTCCGGACCGGACCAGTAGAGGGACATGGGGACGATGCCGCCTGCGCCGAGGAGGTCCATCCTCTGGTCCACCGCGCCCGACTCGAAGGCGGCATAGGGGATGAGGGCCGGGCCGGAGCGCTTCTTGCCCCGGCCGAAGAGCCCGGACGCCTTGTCCATGACCCGGTCCCAGAAGCTCCTCTTCATGCTGATGCGCTTGGGCAGGCCCAGGTTGAACGGGTCGTGGTCGAGCGGGCAGAGCGCGAACCGGTACTCCGGCATCGTCTCCCAGACGATCCCGCCGCGGACAACGCCCGACGGCCGCGAGGGGGGGATCACCACGTCGGTGACCCTCCGCGGGCCGAAATACTCCGCGCTGGCGTCCACGTCCTTGAACAGGGAGGCCTCCACCATGAACTCGTTGGGCACGAGGTTCTCATAGACCGGAGGAGGCGGGGGCGGGGGAGGCGGGACCGCGGCCGCGGCTTCGGCCGCGGCCTTCTTGGCGAGGGCCGCCGCGTCCGCCGCGGCCCGGGCCTTGGCCTCGGCCGCGAGCTTCTCCAGGGCCTTCTTCTGCCCCTCCTCCTCCTTCTTCTTGGACTCCTCGGCCGCGGCTTCGGCCTTGACCTTCTCCGGAGCCTTGACCGGGATCCTGAACGCGGGCTTGTTCATCTGACGGAAGCCGGTCTTGATCGAGGGGATGTGGCTCTGTCCCGGACCGCCGCCGTAGGTCATCCCGGCCCCGCCGCCGCCCGATTGCTGCATGGCGCCGCCGTCGGCGCCGGCCTGGCCCGCCGCGCCAGCCTGAGGCATGGCCCCGGCAGCGCCTTGGGCCGCCGCCTCGGCCCCGACCCCTGCTTTGTCGGGGAGACCGCCCTGAGCCCCTGGCTTGGCCATCCCTGGCCCGCCGCCCTGCATGGTGTTCTGGTCCGGCGGCTTCGCGTTCAAGGCATCGCCGATGCCGCCCATCTGCCCGCAGACGCCCGCCATCATGGGCATGGCCGCCATCTTGGGATCGCCGCACATCTGCTTGAGCTGCTGCATCTTCTCGGCCGAGTCCCCGCCCTGCTGGCCCGACGCGGGAAGCACGAAGGCCGCCGCGGCCAAGACCGCGGCTAGACCCCGGAAAAACGCCTTCACGGCCGCTCCATCCATAGCACACCGGTCTTGAGGGCGCCCTTGGGGCAGGCGTCGAGACACCATCCGCAGGAGACGCAGTCCGCGATCCATGGCGACTTCCCAGCCACGATCCCCTCGAGACTGGGGCACGGCGCATCAGGGAGGCAGGCCCCGCAGCCGTCGCAGAGCCTCCCGTCTTTTTTGACACCGGAAAGCGCCAGCGGTTCGAGCACCCAGGTGACGAGGCCGATGGGGCAGACGAGGTAGCAGTACGGCCTGAAATAGAAGAGGCTGGCCAGGGCGATGACCGCGAGGACCGCCGTGGCCCCTAGCTCGAAGCCCCAGTGAAGGGCCTCGAACCCGTTGAAGGAGTCGTAGGTGATGACCCCGAACCCGGCGAGGCCTATGAAGAAGGCGGCCATGAACCCCGCCCTGATCCCGTTGGTGATCCGGAAACGGAAGGGCTTGAGCTTGGCCGGGACCGGCACGGCATGGAGCAGTTCCTGGAGGGCGCCGAGCGGACACGCCCACCCGCAGAAGGACTTGCGGAAGAGCAGGCTCAGCAGGAGGATGACCCCCAGCCCCACGCCCAAGGGGAGGGCGAAGCGGCCCTTGATCCAGGCGAAGGCGATGAGCTTATTGAGGCTGCACATCGGGCTCGGGTGCATGCCCAGTGGGCCGGACAGGGAAGGCGCGATGAGGCCCGCGATCCCTCCGAGCAGGACGAACCCGGCCAGGAGGAGGACCCCGCGGCCCAGCCGGCGGCCGCGGCCTAGGAGGCACAGGACCTGGCCCGCTCCGGCCAGGCCGGCAAAGACGAGATGCTTCGGCGAGAGCGCCAGCCCGAGGACCGACGCGATCACGGGGAGACCGCCCAATCCGAGGAGGGCCCCTGAGCCTCGCCGGCGGGGTCCGGGCCCGCGTCAAGGATCGCGCGGGCGCGCTCGATCTGAGCGGCCTCGCCGATGAGCAGGACCTCGTCCCCGGCGGCCAGCGCTGTCTCGGGGCCGGGCGACGGGACGGGCAGGCCGGCGCGGTTGATCTGAAGCACGCTCGAGCCGGTGCGCGCCCGAAGGTCGATGCCGCCGATGGTCCTGCCCACGGCCCAGGAGCCGGTGGCCAAAGGGAAAGCCCTCAAGTGCACCTTCTCGGGCGCGAGCGCGGCGACGAAGTGCGCCAAGGCCTGGGCCGCGGCCTCGGGCTCGGCGTCGGCTTTGGCGAGGCTCTCGCGCAGCAGGAGCTGGAGCCGGGCGTAGAACTGGTTCATGCCGCGCCAGAGGAGCCCTCCCACCACGAGCATGAAGGCCAGGGGCAGGAGGGTGTAGGGCCAGGGGGAGAGCATCTCCCAGCTGAGCGCCAGGTACCACGCCGCGATCGCCAACGAGGCGAGGGCGACGAGGACCTTGGTGCGCAGGGGCTGGGACTCGTGCGGGGAGGTCCCGGCCTCGTCGCGCACCGCGAGGGCCTCGATGAGGATCATGGTGACCGCCTGGGTCTTGCGCAGCATGGCATTGAGGAAGGGAAGCGACACGAAGGCGGAGATCGTCCAGATGAGGCCGGGGTACTCGGGTCCCCAGGAGACCCTAGCCTCGAAGGTCCTGGCCGCAAGGAGGAGCGCGCTGATGCCGAGGAAGTTCAGGCCGATCTGGGCCGCGGAGGGCCGGATGAGCATCCACGGACGGCTCGAGCGGGCCGCGGCCGAGAGCAGCATGATGGCGCGCCGGTAGCGGTGCGTCAGCCGCTCGAGCGAGCCCGGGATCAGCGCCCCGGCCCAGCTCGGCGCCCCGGCCCCGGGAAGAAGCACCGAGGACGCGAGCGTGGTCGTCAGGCAGAGGGTGACGGCCAGGGGATAGATGGAGGAACTCGCCAGCCCCTGGGCGAGCGCGACCTGGGCCAGGATGAAGGAGAACTCGCCGATGGGGAGCGTGGCGATGCTGGCGTCGGCCGCCGCGGTCGAGGTTTCGCCGACCGCGGCCAGGGCAGCGAAGTTGGCCAGGACCCGGGCGACCACGGTGAAGACCGCAAGACCCGCGGCGAGGCGCCAGTTGCTCAGCAGCCAGGCCGGGTCGATGAGCATGCCCACCGAGACGAAGAAGACCCCGCCGAAGAGGTCCTTGAAAGGCTCGACGGTCTCGTGCAGCTTGGGGTGGGGCCCGCCGAGGGAGGCGATGGCGCCCGCGAGGAAGGCCCCGAGGGCCGCCGAGAACCCCAGCTTCTCCGTCAGCAGGGACACGGAGAAGCAGATGCCCACGATGCCGAGCGTGCGCACCTCGTCGGACCCTCCGTGCTCGACCGTGGCGAGCATCCGGGGGAGCACCAGCAGTCCGGCGATGAGGATGACGCTGACCATGAGCCCGAAGCGCGCCAGGGTCGCGACCAGGCTGGCGAACCGCGCGTCCCCGAACTGGGCGATGGAGGAGAAGAAGGCGACGAGCATCACCGCGATCATGTCCTCGGCGATGAGCTTGCCCGCCACGAGCTCCTCCCAGCCGGAGCGGCGGCGGGCCCGCTCGAGCAGGGTCCGCGCCACGATGGCCGTGCTCGCGAGCGCGATGATCCCGCCGAAGGCGATGCGGTCCATGCCGGGCCACCCGAGGAGCCCCCCGAGGCCCGCCCCGGCCGCCATCATGAAGGCGAACCCCAAGGCCGCGCAGATCCAGGCGCGCGTTCCCACGCGAACGAGGCGCTTGAGGTTGAACTCCACGCCGAGGGCGAAGAGGAGGAAGATGATCCCGATGCCGGCCAGGGCCTCGAGGCTCCCTGGGTCGCGGATGAGCGTCACGGGACAGGTGCGCGGCCCGATGAGCAGGCCCGCCGCTAGGTACCCGAGGACGGGCGGCTGGCCGAGCCTCCGGAAGAGCAGCAGGACCGCCGCGGCCGTGAAGAGGACGACCGTCAGGTCCTGGAGGAACGAAGCGGCATGCATAAGGCTATTTCTTCTTCCTGCCGAAGATGCCCTTGACGAACTTCGAAGCGCCGGCGGCAGCCGTCGCGCCAGCCTCCCCGCCGTCCTTGAGCAGGCCGCCCGCGCCGACCGCGGCCTTGGCCGCGCCCTTGGTGACCGCGCCCATCATGGCGGCGACCGTCTCCTTGACGCTCGCCCCGCCCTGGTTCTTGCCGATGTCGCGCAATTCGATATCGGGCAGGGGCAGGGTCACGCTCTTGCCTCCCAGGAGGCCCATGCTGAGGTGGACCTTCCCGTTGGTCACCTTGAAGAGCCCGACCTCGAGCCTGGTCTGCTTGGCCGGCTCGGAAGGCTTGCTCTCCGGCGCCGCGGCGCCCGCGGGGACGAAGGACTCGACATTCCTCTGGAGACGGGAGAGGTTGCTGCCGCCCGACACCATCTCCATGGTGATCTCGGGCCCGTCCACGACGACCTCATGGACCTTCACGCGGTCCGTGGCCAGGGACGCGACGTCCAAGCTGACACTCACGTCCTTGAGCTCGAAGGCGCTCTCAGTCTTGAAGCCCGGCGGATTGCCGATGAAGAGCCCCCGGAACCTCCCCTTGCCCGAGAAGGGGGAGAGAGAGACGGAGTCGAGCCGGACAGCCGCGCCCGTCACCTTGGGACCCATGGTCTCGACGGCAAGCTTGACCAGGGTCCCGAGCCTGGAGTAGGCGAGGTAGCCGACGACAAGCCCGGCGAGGACCACTGCAGCCGTGACGTAGAGAAGGACCTTCTTCATGGCTCGACCTCCGTGCAGGGCAGTCCGAGGGACAGCAAAACGTGGGGTGACTGACGGGATTTGAACCCGCGGCCTCTTGGTTCACAGCCAAGCGCTCTAACCGGGCTGAGCTACAGCCACCGCTAAGATTTCCGACTCGCGCTGCAGTCCCGCGACACCGGGGCGCAGCCGCTATTCAACGGGGGGGATTATAGCAAACTAGTAGAGCCTGAGCCCGTGGTCCGCGGCCTTGAGCTCAGGGGTCTGCTCCCGGTTCTGGAGCCGGGCGGCCTTGCCCACCGCCTTGGCCGCGTAGGCATGGAGCTCGCCGAGCGTGACGTGCCCGTCCTTGTCCGCGTCCGCCTCGCCCTGGAGGCCCTTGAGCAGGTAGTAGGTGAACAGGCCGTGCCCCTTCTTCTCCAGGGACCCCGTGACCTCATCCGCCGCGGAAGCCGTCAGCACGGAGAGTTTCTTGGACGCAGGGGCCTCGGTCTTGACCTTCGCCACGAGGGGACGGAGGCCCTTGGCCAGGACGGAACGGCCCCCGGCGCCCGAGAAGCAGGAGTCGAGCGCCACCACGACCTCGCGGGCTTTGAGCCCGGCCAGGCCCTCGAAGAGCTTGGCGAGCGGATAGCCCGAGCTGTCGAGGAATCGCGGGTCCCCATCCCAGGGCACGAGGAAGGCTTTGCCGGTCTTCGGGTCTGGAGCGCCATGGCCGGAAAAGAAGAAATAGACCCGGGACTCCGGCGTGGCGTTGAGGGGAAGCCACTCCTCGACGTATTTCACAAGCCCGGTCCGCGTCGCTTTGGGACCGGTGAGCAGGACGACGTTCTCCTCAGGCACCCCGAGCCCGAGCAGGTACTCCTTGAAGGTCGCGGCGTCGCGCTCCCCATAATCCGCGGAGGGCACGAGCTGGTACTTCTCGATGCCGACCACCACGGCGAAGTCCTCGGGCCTGGCAGAGGCGCCCAGGCCGGGCTTCTCCACATCCGATGAGAAGGCCGGCCGACGGGGACGCTGCTCCGGCTCCGCGGGCATCCCCCGGGGCTCGTCGACGGATGACCCTTCGCCGCCCGGTCCCGGGACCGCGCCCTCGGGCCTGGTGCGCTCCGCGACGACGCGGGCCTGCCGCAGCTTCTCGCGCAGGTGGGCAAGGACGCCCTCCTCCCAGGAACGCAGGGCCGCCTCGTTGTTGAGCTGGGTGGCTGTCATCTCCACCTCGGTTTCGCCCTCCCCGGCAGGGGAGAACCGGAACACGGCTTTGGCGCTATAAGGGTTCTGAGAGTCGAAATGCCAGGTGCCGTCAGCCATGTGGGCCCGGGTGTAGACCTCCCTGGAGAACTCCTCCTGAAGCAGGTCCGTGATCTCCAACAGGGACCCTTGAAGGACCTCGGTCGTGGTCACCGTGACCTGCCTGCTCTCGGCCAACGCCTGGTTCGGCTGGGAAAGAAGCGATAAAAACGTAAAAATCATTAAAAACGCGCTATATTTCACCTTGTAAAGTCTCCTTTGGGGAATTAAATAATGCCTAAAGCGCATCTGGGTGTCAAGGCAGGCAGGTAGGTCCAAGGGCCCACTCCATCTGGGGCCCAGCGACCCTCGCCCCTGCAAGCCCGGAGGGCTAGACTATCAGTATGGAGACGAAAACCATGAGCACGAAAAACCTCCTTACCGCCGCCGCCATCATCCTCCTCACCGTGCCCTCAGCGTTCGCGGCGAAGATATCGGTCCAGACGGGCGGTTCCGCTGAAGCCTATTTCACCCAAGGCTACGCCCTCTACCAGAAGGCTTTCACGGGAGGCGCCACGGAGAACGCGGACCGCAAGCTCGCGGTCCAGGCCATCAGGGCCTACACCAAGGCCATCGGCATGGACCCCGGCCTCGAGACGGTCGCCGCCCCCTACCGCATCTACCACAGCCTCGGCCTCTGCTACGAGGCGGTCGGCGCTGACGAGAAGGCCATCGAGGCGTACCGTAAGGCCTTCCAGTCCTCCCCGGACAACCCGATGCTCCCGCTCTACGCGGCGCGCCTGCGCTACCGCATGAACGACGTGCCCCGCTCGGCCGCCAACCTCGCGCTGGCCCTGCGCAAAGCCAAGGCCGCCAACAAGGACAAGGCCCTCGTGAAGATGGTCAAGACCAACGCCTTCTTCGCGTCTATGCTCAAGAGCGACTTGAACCGCGGCATCGTGTCCGAGTACGAGGCCGGGGCCGCCCCGGCGCGGATCGAGGCCGCCGACGATTCTAAGGAAGAGATGCGCGACGCCATCCGCGACACACCCCCGGACCAGAGGCGCCAGATCCTCGCCGAGACGCAGGCGGATTCGGCCGCGCTCCGGCGCCTGGCCGCGGCGGACGAGGATTTCCGCTTCAACCGGTTCCGCGAGGCCGTGGACGGCTACAACGAGACCCTCATCCTCAACCAGGAGTCCGCGGTCCTCAACCCGACCCAGCTCTCCATCGTCTACGAGAGGATGGGCGCGTCCTACAACAGGCTCGGCCTGTCGAACGGCGCCATCAAGGCCCTGCGGTTCGCGGTCCAGGAAATGCCCGGCAACTCCAACGCCTACTACCAGCTGAGCCTCGCCTACGCGGTCTCGGGAAAGTACGCCCAGTCCCTGCGGGCGCTGAGCGAGTCCTTCAAGAACGCGCCCTCGGACGGGGAGCTGCGCAAGCTCTCCCTGCTGGCCAGGACCGATTCGGAGCTCGAGCCCATCCGGGACCTGCCGGGATACCAGAACCTCATGGGCCCCACCATGGAGCGCCTGCAGGCCCGCAAATAGCCCTTTCGGCTTCCACCCGATGAAAAAGGAGCGACAAAATCGCTCCTTTTTCACTTCCCTTGCGGGGTCCCACCTGGAATGGTAAAATACAATCAGGCATTTATGGCTTTTACCAAGAAAGACGCGCCCAATTGCGATTGGTGTCCCCATCGGACCAACTGCTATTACGACCTCATCGGCACCAAAGAGGCGAAAAAGACCTGGAAAGAGATGCGCTTGGCGCACACCTTCCGGGTCGGAGAAGTCGTGATGTACGAGGGGGAGACGCCCCACGCCCTCTACGCCGTCTGCACGGGCAAGGTCAAGGTCTACAAATCGAGCCGCACCGGCCAGCAGCTCACGACGCGCATCGAGTACCCCGGAGACCTCGTGGGCCACATCGCCATGCTGGCAGACGGGACGTACACGAGCAACGTAGAGGCCCTCGAGCCCAGCGTCATCTCCATGATCGACAAGAGGACCTTCCTGAACTTCCTCTCCCGGTTCCCGAACTCCGCCCTGGCGCTCCTCAAAGTGCTCTCCATCGATGTGCGGCGGGGGGAGAACAAGGCGCGAGACATCGCCTTCAAGCCCGCCCGGGGCCGCCTCGCGGACACCATGGTGGGGATGATGCAGCCGAGGAGGCCCTATCCCATCATCTCCGGCATCAAGCGCCGAGACCTCGGGGAGATGTCAGGCCTGACCATTGAGACCACGGTGCGCCTGCTCAAGGACTTCGAGTCCAGGGGCATCATCCGGCGCGAGGACAAGGACATCGTCATCCTCAACCCCGACGCGCTCAAGAGCCTTTCCGGCGCCGCGGCCTAGCCGCCCCTGTCCTGCGCCGCCGTTGACCGCCATCAATGATGGGCATCAAGGACATCCGTTGACTGCTCTCATTGGGCGAATCCTTTTTGGGGGGTATACTATCTAAAGATCCTACGGAGGAAATGACGATGTTCGAACTGATCCTGATCGCAAGCCTCAGCCCGATGGCCCCCATGACCGCCCAGGTCCAGCCCTGCGTGTGGCCGAATCTCTGCCAGACCCAACCCCAGACTCAAACGGCCCAGGTCCAGCCCTGCGTGTGGCCCAACCTCTGCCAGTCAGAGCCCCTTCCCGTGGTCGCGGTCATCCGGGCCAAGGTCGCTGCAGCCGGCGATTACACGACCTGCGTCTGGCCCAACAAGTGCTCTTAGGCCGCTGACCAGCGCCCTAGCGGCAAAAGGCCCCGGTGAACGCCGGGGCCTCTTCTTTTTTTCACGGCTTATTTGTGGATCAGTCCGGGCCCGCCTCTTTGGAATGCGTGTCCGGCGGCATGGTCGAGCTGCCGGTCGGCGCCAGCATGCCAATAGGGAGCGTATCGCAGGCGGAAAAGCGCGGTTTTTCAAAGTCTCCTCGAGACTTTTGTCACATTGCCGTCTGAAGGTCAGAAAACGGCGGATTGAGCGGTTTTATCGCTCGGAATCGGCCTGAGTGGGACATAACCTTCCGTCGGGGGATTGAAAATCCTCCGGGACACCCATGACTGCTGGAGGCGGGCAGGGGACCGATCAGGTCAGAACGTATTGAAGAGGCGGTCGCCTGCGTCGCCGAGGCCAGGAAGGATGTAGCCCTTGTTGTTGAGCTTGGCGTCCAGGCCCGCGGTGAAGATGGGGACATCGGGATGGACCGAGTGCACGCGCCGGACCCCGGTCTTGGAGGCGATGAGGCTCAGCAGGACGATGTGCCGAGCGCCGTCGGTCTTCACGATGCGGATGGCTTCAGCCGCCGAGCCCCCGGTGGCGAGCATGGGGTCGCAGACCACGACGAAGGACTCCTTGAGGTCCCGGGGCAGGCGCACGTAGTAGCGCACGGGGTTGAGGGTCTCCTCGTTGCGGTAGAGGCCGATGTGGCCGATGCGCGCCGAAGGGACCAGGCTCAGGACGCCGTCGAGCATCCCGAGGCCCGCGCGCAGGACCGCGACCAGGGTGATGCTCAGGTCCGGGACCAGGACCTTGGCGCGCTGGAGCGGGGTGTGGACCACGGCCTTGCGGGTCCTCACTCCCTTGAGGACCTCGTATCCAAGAAGGGCCGAGGCAGCGGACATGGCTTCGCGGAAGTCGCGCGGCGAGGTCCGCTTGTCGCGCAGAAGCGCGAGTTTCTCCGCGACGAGCGGATGGTCGGAGACGATCAGCCTGCCGGGCACAGGACCTTCCTCACGAGGGGGACGGCCTTGGGAGCCCGCGGACCGACCGTCAGGGCCTCGAGGTACTTCGCGTGGGCCGCGGCCAGCAGACGGCTGTTGCCGTGCAGGACCGCCAGGGTCTCGCCTTTGCGGACCCTGGCGCCGATCTTCTTCTCGAGCACGATGCCGGCCCCGTAGTCGATCTTGTCCTCCATCTTCGTGCGCCCCGCGCCCAGGAGGAGCCCTGCATGGCCCACGGTGCGGGCGTCGAGCCGGGTCACGAACCCGGAGGACGGGGAGGGCACGACCAAGGTCTTCTCGGCCTTGGGCAGGCGGCCCGGGTCGTCGGCGACCCGCGGGTCTCCGCCCTGGGCCGCGACCATCTTCCGGAACACCGCCAAAGCCGAGCCGTCACGGACGAGGCGCTCGCAGCGCTCCCGGCCCTCGTCCGCGGTCCGCGCCAGGCGGCCGAGCTTGAGCATCCAGCCGCCCAGGACGAAGAGGCACTCCAGATAGTCCGGCGCCGTGGTCTCTCCCTGGAGGACCTCCACGGCCTGGCGCACCTCGAGCCCGTTGCCGACGTAGCGGCCCAGGGGTTGCTCCATGGAGGTGACCACGGCCGCGGCCTTAAGGCCCAGGCCCCGGGCCACGGCAGTGAGCGCCGTCGCGGCCTCGACGGCATGGGGGAAATCGCCGAAGAAGGCGCCTGAGCCGGTCTTGACGTCGAGGACCAGGCCGTCGAGGTCCTCGGCCAGCTTCTTGGAGAGGATGCTCGAGACGATCAGCGGCAGGGATTCGACGGTGCCGGTCGCGTCGCGCAGGTGATAGAGCTTGCGGTCAGCCGGGGCGAGGTCCGCGGTCTGGCCGAACATGCACACGCCCATGGACTTGAGCTGGCGCTTGATCGCGGGCTCGGGCAGGCCCACCTTGAAGCCCTTCATGGCCTCGAGCTTGTCGAGCGTGCCGCCGGTGTGCCCGAGGCCGCGGCCCGACATCATGGGGACCACGAGCCCGGCGGCCGCGGCCAGAGGGGCGAGCGCGATGGAGACGCCGTCGCCGACGCCGCCGGTGGAGTGCTTGTCCACCTTGGGCGCGCCGTAGCCCTTGAGCGAGAGCTTGGAGCCCGACGCGAGCATCTCCCTCGTCATGGCCACGGTCTCGGCCGTGTCCATGCCCTTGAGGACCACGGCCATGAGCCAAGCCGAGAGCTGGTAGTCGGGGACCGTGCCCGCGGCGGCGGAGCGGGCGATGAAGCGGATCTCCTCGGCCGTGTGGGAGCCGCCCCCGCGCTTCTTGATGATGAGGTCTAGGAACCGCATAGCGAGTTCGGCGCCGCCAGGAGGTCGCGCAGGACGAGCTTGAGGCGGCCCGCCACCTGCTTGCCCAGGGCCAGGACCTCGGTGTGGTTGAGGCAGGCGCCGGGCAGGCCGCTCGCCATGTTCGAGACCCAGGTCAGGACCGAGACCCGCACGCCCATCTGCCGGGCCACGATGACCTCCGGGACCACGGACATCCCGACCACGTCGGCGCCGAGCAGTCCGAAGGCCTTGATCTCGGCCGGCGTCTCGTACGACGGGCCGCCCACGGCCATATAGACCCCTTCGTGGGCCGGAGCCTTGTGCTTGCGGCACAGGGAGAGGATGAGCTTGCGAATCTTGGGATCGTAGGCGTCCGTGAGGTCCGGGAACATCTCCCCGAACTCCTCCTCGTGGAAGGCCCGCAGGGGGTTGCGCCCCATGAGATTGATGTGGTCCTTGAGCACCACAAAGTCGCCCGGCTTGACGCCCCGGTTGACCGACCCGACCGCGGAGGTGATGATGAGGCACTTCAAGCCCAGGTACTCCATCACCCTGATGGGCAGGGCGATGGTCTCCATGGAGTGGCCCTCATAATAATGGAAGCGGCCCTGCATCACGACCATGGGGATGCCGTGGGCCTTGCCGAAGATGAGCTTGCCCTCGTGCCCCGCGACCGTGGTCCGGGGGAAATGGGGGATCTCGGTGTAGGGCACGATCTTCATGCCCTCGAGGTGGGGGACCGCCTCGGAGAGACCGCTGCCCAGGATGAGCCCTACCTTGCACTGGACCCCGGGCACCCTCTTCTTGATGAAAGCGACCGCGTCGCGGATGGAACCGACATATTTTTCAATCTTCATAATGCTCCAAGTCTAGCAAACATTCTCAACCGGAAAAAGCGGACATCGAAGCCGTCACCATCCGACCCCGAAGGCGTCGGGGATGTGCCTGACCGCGGAGCCCTCGAAAGCCACGACATCGAAGCGCGCCGGGCCCTCCCAGCGCCGCGATTGGAGCCAGGCGGCCGCGGCGCGCAGGAGCTTGCGCCGCTTGCGGGAGTCCACCGCGGCCTCGGGCCCGCCGAAGCCTGCGCCGCTGCGGGCCTTGACCTCCACGAAGACCACGGTGCCGCCCTCCCTGGCCACGATGTCGATCTCCCCGAAGGGGAGGCGGTAGTTGCGCTCAAGGATGGCGTAGCCCTTGCGCTCGAGGTAGGCCGCGGCCTCGGCCTCGGCCCTGGGACCCAACAGACCTGTCACGGGGACCTCTACCGGGACAGGGCCGGAGCCGCCGCGGAGAGGGGCAGGCCGAAGAAGCGCACCGGGGCGAACGTCCTGCGATGGGCGGGGCAGGGGCCGAGCGCGGAGAGGGTCGCCATGTGGCGGGCCGTGCCGTAGCCCTTGTGGACGGCCAGGCCGTAGCCCGGATAGCGGCGGTCAAGGCGCTCCATCCAGGCGTCGCGGACGGTCTTGGCCACGACGCTCGCGGCGGCCACGCTCAAGGAGAGGTCGTCGGCCTCGGGGATGGCGGCCTGGCGCAGTCCCAGGCCGGGGATCGTCTTGTCGCCGTCGACCACCACGAGGATGCGGGCGGGGTTGCAGCCCCGGGCGGCCCGGAGGACCGCCCGCCGCATGGCGGCCAGGGTGGAGGCGAGGATGTTGTCGCGGTCGATCTCAGCCGGAGTGGCCCAGGCGAGCGAGACGGCGGCCGCCCGCCGGAGCACCGCGGCGCGGCAGGCCTGCCGCCGGGCGGCGCTCAAGCGCTTGGAGTCGCGGACCCCGGAGAGGTCCGCGAGACCCTTAGCGCCCAAGCGCACCGCCGCGGCCACCACTGGACCGGCCAACGGACCCCGGCCCGCCTCATCGACGCCGATGAGGACGCCAGAGCGGCCCAAGCCGGCCGCCCGGCGCAGCTCCGCGTCAAAACGGAGCCTGGGAGACAACCTAAGCGGCTGGAGCCGGCGCGGCCGGGGTCGCGGGGGCGGCCTGGACGCTTCCTCCCGCGGCCGGCGCAGCCGGCGCGGGGGGAGCCGCGTCCGCGGCCTTGTTCGACTCGGTCCTCGAGCCGGCGTCCCGAGTCTCGTCTTCGACCAGGCGGGCGGCCTTGCCCGTCAGCCCGCGCAGGTAGTAGAGACGCGAGCGGCGGGTGCGCCCCGTGCGCATGAACTCGATCCGGTCGATGTGGGGGGAGACCAAGGGGAAGGTCCGCTCCACGCCCACGCCGAAGGAGATCTTGCGGACCGTGAAGGTCCGGGACTCGCCCTCGCCGCGGGACCGGATCACGGTCCCTTCGAACACCTGGATGCGCTCGCTCTCGCCCTCGACGACCTTCAGGTGCACCTTCACGGTGTCGCCTGGCCGGAAGTCGGGGATGCTCTTGTTCTTCTGTGCCGTCATGACTCCTCCTTCGATCTCATCAGATCCGGACGCTTCCTGCGCGTCGCCGCGGCCGCGGCGCGCGAACGCCACGCGCTGATGCGGCCGTGATCCCCGGACAGCAGCGCCGCCGGGACCTTCTTGCCCCGCCACACCCTCGGCCGGGTGTAGTGGGGGTGATCCAGCCTCCTGGACCCCTCGCTCGACGGGAAGAACGATTCCGCCTGGACCGCGGCCTCGGCCAGCACGCCGGGCACGAGCCGGGTCACGGCGTCCACCACCGCCATCGCCGCGATCTCGCCCCCCGTCAGGACGAAATCGCCGACCGAGACCTCGTCGTCGTACGCGGACGCGAGGCGCTCGTCGATGCCCTCGTAGTGGCCGCAGACGAGGACGACGCTCCGCCTCTGCGCGAACTCCGCGGCCGCGTCGGCGTCGAACCGCCGTCCCTGGGGGGAGAGGTGGACGACCCAGGGGACGACGCCGCCCGACGCCTGCGAACGCGCGGCCTTGATGGCCCGGTAGAGAGGCTCGGCCATCATGATCATCCCCGGTCCTCCCCCGAAGGGCCGGTCATCCACCTTGCGGTGCCGGTCCGTGGAGAAGTCCCTCGGGTTGACGAAGTCGACATGGACAAGCCCCGCCTCCCGCGCGCGGCCGATGATGCTCTCCCCGAACACGCCGTCGAACATCCCGGGGAAGAGCGTCACCACCGTGAACGAGGGGAAAGGCTTCATTCGACCTCGAGAAAGGCCCTCTTGCCTTTTTTTGCCGCAGCCGCGCCCACGAGGGCGCGGACCGCCTTGATGACGCGGCCCTGCTTGCCGATGATCTTGCCCTTGTCATCCTCGCAGACGACGAGCTTGAGGTCCACCGTGCCCTCGGCCTCCGACTCGGTCACGGAGACCTGGTCGGGATGGTTGGCGAGCTTGCCGACGATGTACTCGACCAGGGCCTTCATGACTTGGCGGCGGCCGGCGCCTTCTCGGCCGGGATCCGGCCCTTCATCAGCGCGGCGACGGTCGGAGACGGCCTGGCTCCCACCTTGATCCAATGAACGTAGCGCTCGGCGTCGAACTGGACCTTCTCGGACTGCTTCTCGATCCGGGGGTTGTACGAGCCCAGGATCTCGATCGGCCGTCCGACGGAGCCCCGGGCCTTCTCGATGGCGACCACCCGGTAATAGGGCTGCTTCGGCTTGCCGACCCTCTGAAGTCTGATGACTACTGCCATGTTCCTCTCCTCATGTCGTGTGATTGAACGAAATCCGAGCCTTCTCCATCAGGGACCGGAACGCGGCCCCGAGGTCCTTCGCGCCGAAGACCGCGGTCCCGGCGATATAGCTGTCCGCGCCGGCCGCGGCCGCGTCGGCGATGGTGGAGGCGTTGACGCCGCCGTCCACCTGGAGGCGGCACCGGCCGCCCTCAGCGTCGATGGCCCGCCGCAGGGCCCGGACCTTGGCCATCATGGGCTCGAGGAACCGGGCGCCGGCGAACCCGGGCTCGACGGTCATGACGAGCGCGAGGTCCATCTCCCCCACGAGGGGGAGGATACGGGAAACCGGGGTGCGGGGCTTGACGGCCAGGCCCGTCCGGACGCCGGCCCGGCGCAGGCGCCGGAGCGCGGCGCGCGGGTCCCGGCAGGCCTCGGCGTGGACGACCACCATGTCCGCGCCAGCCTCGGCGAAGAAGCCGGAAGCCTCGTCGGGGTTGGAGACCATGAGGTGCGCGTCCACGAAGAACCCGGCCCGCCGCTTGATGAGGCGGACGAGGTCCGGCCCGAAGCTGATGTTGGGCACGAAGTGGCCGTCCATGACGTCCACGGAGAGCCAGCGGACGCCCTCGGCCCAGGCCTCGTCGAGGACCTCGCCGAGGCGGGCGAGGTCCGCGGAGAGCATCGAGGGGACGACCTGGAGTCCGGACGGAATCTTCACAGATCCCTTTCCTCCACGAGCACCCCGTTGAGGAAGATCTTCACCCTTCCTCCGCCCGCCACATCCTGGATCGGCAGGTCGATCTTCGAGCCGGGCTTGCGCAGGCCGTTGAAGATCTCCCGCTCGCCGAACTTGTCCGCGATGACGATGCGCACAAGGCTCTCGCTGGCCCCCTGGGAGACCTCGTAGTGGAAGGTCCGCGCTGCGGTCCCTTCCCTGGGCCCCTTCTTGCGGCCGCTGATCGTGATGGTGATCCTCGCCTCCGCCCCGACCACCGTGTCGGGCTTTGGGCTCTGGCTGAGGATGACCCCGTAGGGGAAGAGGGAGGTCGTATCCGTCGAGACCCTCACCTGGATCCCGGCGGCCGCGGCCCACGACATCGCCTCCGCCATGTCCTTGCGGTTGAAGTCCGGCATGAGCACGACCCCGTTCGGAGGCGGCCCTCCCGAGACCACCACGTCCACGAGGGACTCCCGCTCCACGCTCGCCTCCGGGCCCGGGGACTGGGAGAGGACCACGCCCTTCTCCGCGCTCAGCGAGTAGGTCTCGCTGCGCTCGCCCAGCATGAGCTGCCCCTGACGCAGAAGCATCTCCGCGTTGCGCAGGGGCATGCCGAGGATGTTCGGGACGAAGACCGTCACCCCGCCGTGACTGACCGTGACGCGGATGAGCTTGCCCTCCCGCACCACCGTGCCCGCCGGGGGCATCTGGCGCAGGACCGCGTCCACCGGGACCTTGTCGTCGAACTCGGTCCCGTCCTTCTTCAAGCCGAGGTTCGCCGGGGCCAGCAGGTCGAGCGCGGCCGTCAGCGACTTGCCCCTCAATTCGGGCACGGTCACCGTCTTGCGCGAGTGGATGACGCTCTCGAGAGACCATTGCAATACCAGGAAGGCGGTGATAGCCACCCCGACGACGGTCAGCGTGACTTCCCAGGAACGGACTTTCAATTCTCTCCCTGCCGACTCGGATATGGACGAGCGATGCCCGCGCGGCTCCTCAGGCCCGGCCGCAGACCCGCAGAACATCGCCGGCCTTCAACCGCGCGCCGTTGAGGAAATCCACAGCAGGCATCTGCCTTTTTCCTTCAGGTTGGACTGAAAGGATCCAGAGGCGGCTGCCTTCGGAACATTGTACCAAAAAACCCCTGGTCCGCTCAATGCCGACGATGAGACCCGGGACCCCCGTCGGAGACCGGCCCGGGTCCACGGAGGTTCTGCAGACCGTCAGCCGCAAGGGCCTGGCGTTGAGCTCGAGGTCCAGGAAAGCGCGGGGCCCGAGCGAGAGTCCTCGCGCTCGGTTGTGAATGCCGGCCGCGGTCATATCGAAGTCCAAGCGGGCGTCTTCGCGCCGCAGGAGCGGCGCGAGGGAGGGCTCGCCCGCCTGCGGGTCGCGGCGCGCCGCGCCGGCCGCCGCGGCCGCGAGCGTCTCGGACAGCAGGCCCCTGCCCAGCGCGACGAGCTTCTCGAAGAGAGCGCCTGCGTCCTCGTCCGGCCCGACCGGGCTGGACCGGGAGGCCGCGACCGGGCCGGTGTCCAAGCCCTCGTCGAGCAAAAAGACCGTGACCCCGGTCTCGCTCTCTCCGCGGATGAGGCTCCACTGGACCGGGGCCGCGCCCCGGTACTTGGGGAGAAGGGAGAAATGCACGTTGAGCGTGCCCAGCCGCGGCACGGCCAGGGCGGGCCTGTCGAGGATCTTCCCGTACGCCACCGCGACCGCGATGTCGGGCTTGAGTCCCGCGACAGCTCCCGCGATGTCCGGGGAACGGACGGGCTGAAAGACCGGAAGGCCGAGTTCGAGGGCCTTGGCCTTGACCGGCGGCGCCTCCAGGGAGAGTCCCCGTCCCGCGGGCTTGTCCGCCCGAGTCACCACGCCCACGACCTCGTGGCCGGAGGACAGATCCTCGAGGAACGGGACCGCCACGGCCGGCGTCCCGTAGAACAGGACTTTCACTTGCCTTGCCCCAACCGCGCAGCCTGCGCCTTGAACTGGGCCATCAGCGCAGACCTCCCAATTCCCTTCTGGCCCGCTCAATCCGCCTGCGTGCGCCGTCCAGGTCGACGCGCTCCCGATCCCCGCTTCCATCCCCAGATCCGGAGTCGGGCGTCTGCCCGCCCGGCCCAGAGATATCATTAGCCACGGCGTTGAAATCCCACACGCAACGCTCAAGCGTGGTCCGATACCTCGCCGCGCCAAGGGCTCGCAGCATCGCCTGGGGACAGCCGGCAAGCTCACTGACTGCCAGCTGGAAATATCCGGGCGAGTACGTGGTCAGGTTGTCCATGTAAAAAAAGAAAACCTCCGCTTCCTCCTTTGTCAACTTCCCAGGCCTTGCGCACGCGACCCGGGCCACGTCCTGGACGACGTCCATCCTGACGCGCGTCACCACTTCCGAGGAGACGGCGTTGAGCCTCTCCGCAGAATAGGGCACCCCGGCGGAAAGAAACCGCCGGAGCATCGTCAAAGGACAGCCCGAAAGACCGCTTGTCCCAGGATACGGCTCGACTCCGAAGTACAACGAGTTCGCATGCACAAGAGACAATGCCTTGGCGAAGCCCTCGGCGTCATCGTCGCTGATCCACGTAGGTTTGACGCAGCCCTTGCGGGCGACTTCTTGGAGTCTAGCAATGGCCTCGTCGAAGTCCAAACTCGCCACATGCCTACCCCACGCCGCGACTTCAGCGAACTTCTGAGGCGAGGGCACGTCCCCGGCCAGCAGGTAGTGCAGCACGTGGCGGGGGCAGCCTTCCAGCCCATCCAGAGCGGAAGACGGATCCAGGCCCAACTCAAGATTGCCGGCTTTCGCGACAGAGCTCTTAAAAGCTGACACGTCGGTCTCGTAGAATTGCGCGTTTC
Source organism: Elusimicrobiota bacterium (assembly GCA_041662295.1). Lineage (GTDB taxonomy): Bacteria > Elusimicrobiota > Elusimicrobia > UBA1565 > UBA9628 > JACQWX01. The sequence goes on from JBAZSR010000021.1 coordinate 26,260, forward strand.
GGCAGCCATAGTCCCCGAATCGCCGCAACTCCTCCACGGCCCCGCGAGCCTCGATGCGTCCTTGAAGCGTCCTGGTTTCCCTCTTGAACTGCTCCGCAGCCCCTTGCAGCGTGACGTGGTATTGTCGGTTGTCGGTCTCCTCCTCAGGCGCCATAAAATGAGGGGTGGGCGTCTTCTTGCCCTTCGCAATCTCCCACAACTGGTCCTTGAATTTGTCTCGCCGTTGACCTGCCTGTTCGATTTGCTTGCGGCTAAGACCGAGAATCTTCGCCGCTTCCAGCTTCTTCTCGTAAGCGAAGAACTCCTCCCGTTCCTTGCTCTTCCAGCCCTTGCGCGGGAAGAAATCGTCTTGCGTCACCAGGCGGGTGTAGAGCACGGCTTCTCTGAAAAGCACACCTGCCAGGCTGGATGGATTGCCTTCATCCAAAACAACCATGAACGCCTGAATGCGCACAGCAGTGAAGCCGTCGTCCTTGGTGATGGCCGGATCTTCCTCCGTTGCCTCAGGCACCTCGATGTAACGGTCGTTGCCATCCTTGTCCGCCGCCGTCCTGATGTCCCTCTTGTCGCCGCAGAACTCAGCTTTCCAGCCGGGATTCTTCCCAGCCATGGGACCGTTCTTGATCGCCTCGTCCGACATGGCACGGATGCCGTAGGCGCTGTTCGTCTCTTGGATCGCCTGGTCCAGTTTTTTTATATCCTTCCGAGCCTCGATCAGCTTTTTATGATCCTCCAACCACGATTGCTCATCGCCGGCATTCTTGGAGGCGATAGCTCTCTCTCTCTTGCGTCTCTCCTCCGCCCTCAACCTTTCATATCTGTCGTAGGCTGGAACTCCAGCCTTGATCAGTTTCATTATTCCCTCTTCCTTCTCCTTCCGGTCAACCGCAGGATGAGGAAGCCACCATCCGTGAGGCCGGCTGTCATCAAGAGAAGGCTGAGGGGAGGGCGTGGGAACCTGGGAGAACAGCGACGTCGCGAGCATGAAGACCGACAGGACCAGCCTCATGGCAGGACCTCAATCTCGACTGCATTCGATTCCACGACGCCGAACCGTTCACGTCTCTCTTCTTGGATATCTCTTACCTTTGCTTCGTTGATCTTCCCGCTCTTGAAGTCCCTCTCCAATTCCTCATCCGTGGGAAGAGGCAATAGTGGGTCTCGATAGACCAGCTTGAGCTTGTAGGTTCCAGGGCCGTTGTCTTCCATCTCGTAGTAACTCGACTTCAGGTCCCGAAAGTCCCCGGGACCCTGCGCAGGCTTGGTCACGAGGGTCTCTCCCGGCTTCAAATGTATCCAGAGTTCCGAGGCATGCGTTTGCTCGTCATGCACCCGCCTGATCTCTGCCTCCTTCTGCGCCGGAGTCAGGGTCTCCCAGCGGGGCGGGTTGTACTCCTTGGCTTGACCGATGGAACCCGTCGGGTGAGGAAAGTCCAACCGGAGGGTCTTACCCTGCGGGGTCACGACGTCGAAATCAAAATTCCACCGAAAGCTCCGCTTAAAGAACGATCCTGCGATACTGCCCTCATGAAACGGTATCTCCTCCCGGCCCACGTTCTGCATGAGAGCCTGATAGCGCAAGGGCTTGGCCTCTTTGTCATAGAATTTGCTGAACGTGACATCGCTCAGCCGCAAGACAGGCTTCTCGATGCGGAGGGTCAGCTTGATCTTGCGCGGAACGTCCTCGGGAACGAAGCCTAGTGGCGCAGGCAAGACATGCTTGGCCCGGTCTTTCTCCTCCCACTCCCGCTCATGCTCGTCCTCGACAAAGCCGCCGACCCAGGCTTCTCTGAACTCAGGGGCCAGGGCGGAAAGGTAGTCCAGCTCCTTCTGCGTCAACGGCCGCCCGATCATGGACTCAAGATGCTTGCGTTCCTCCTTGGTCAGCGGCGTCAGCTTGCGGCCCTGGCTGGCGGCAAATCTCTCAAGCTGCTCCCGAGTGCGTTCAGGAGCCACGCCGGTCTTGAGGGGAGACGCGAGGGACTTAGAAGGGAATTGCATGGCCGGAGGTCTTGAAAGCTCGGCCGGCATAGGGGCTTGAGCCGGGGCTGACGCGGCCGGCCTCGGGGGAGGCGTCCTATCCTTCTGGCAGGCCCACAGGAGGCAGGACACCATGATCGTCCATGCCGCCAAACGCGAAGCGGCCGACCAGCCCGTCTTTTCCTTCATCCTCATCTCCATCCCCGGGCTATACAGCGCATGGGCCCTAGGTCCAGTTCTTCCTGACGTCCTTGATCACGCTCATCACCTTGAGCTTGGTGATGAAGTCGAGGTGGTCGATGAAGAGCTTGCCGTTGAGGTGGTCGAGCTCGTGCTGGAAGGCACGGCCGAGCATCCCTTCGCCGGTCATCTCGTAGGGCCGGCCGCGGGCGTCGAGGGCCTTGATCGTGACCTTCGCCCAGCGCTCGACCTCGGCGTACACGCCGGGCAGGGAGAGGCAGCCCTCCTCCCGGACGATCTTGCCCGACTTGGCGGTGATCTCCGGGTTGATGAGGACCAGGCGCTGGGCCCTGCCCTCGGGCCTGACGTCGATGACGGACAGGCGGAGGCTCAAGCCCACCTGGTTGGCGGCCAGCCCCACCCCGCGCACCGAGTACATGGTCTGGAACATGTCCCGGAGGAGCCTGGGCAGGTCCTTGCGGACGGCGGCGTAGTCGACCCGCTCGCAGGGCTGCCGCAGGATCTTCTCGCCGTGCTTCAGGATGCGCAGGATCATATCACGCGCCTTTTCATAGCTCCGCCACCATCTCCGCCCCTCCCTTTTGGACGACGCGGAAGGTCACGGGATTCGCGTCGGATTTCTGGAGCTGGCCCCAGGTCATGGCGAGGCGCTCGAGCTGGGACTCCAGGCCGATGCGGCCCGAGGCGCCAAGCACGACCTCGCCCGCGCCCACGGCCTGGGCCGACTGGGCGATGGCGTAGAAGGGGTCGTTGGAAAGGACCATGAGAGGAGTCACGGTCTTGCCTGCCTTCTCCGCGGCCTCGATGACCTTGGTGAAGACATGCTCCTCCTCGGGGCCCAGGGACTCGATGTCTCCCCCGAAGCTCATGCCGTGCTGGATCTTGCAGTAGAGGACCACGAGCTCGGTCGTCTCGTCGTCGAGATTGTCGAGGGCCCTCGCGAGGTGGTGCAGGCCGCCCGGGTCGCGCACGGCCACGAGGACC